>DATDFV010000141.1:0-62438 GCA_036522415.1 Pyrinomonadaceae bacterium
TACGATCCTGTTCGAGCGATTACGATGCTGAATAACAACGGTCCCATCCATGAGGTGCCGCGCTCCGATACTTCATACAGACCAAAGAAAGCGGCTTCTTTACCGTCAGGAATCAAGCGCGAGAAAAGTGAGCGCGAAAGCGCTTGCGAGCCACCCAGCACTATAGCTATTAAGGCGGCCAACACCCACGCTTCCGGAACCGTATGTAAGAACCGGTAGGCATAAATGACAATGCCAGCCCAGATAAACAGCGAAACAAGAATTGCATTCTTGGTTTTGATCAAATAGGCAAGACGTTCAAACAATAGTGCGCCAACAACAGCCACGAACTGCACCATCAGGAAGATTTCGAGCAGAAAAATTGGATTTCCCTCTGGAAATAACTCCTGTTCGAGGAAGGCACTCGCAGCGAAAATTACGGTCTGAATTCCGTCGTTGTAGACGAGATAAGACAAGAGATACTTAAGAGTCAGCGGTAACCTGCGTAATTCTTTAATCGTATCGAGAATCTCAATGAAGCCGGCCGTGATGTAACCCTTGCCTTGTGGCAGGCTCTTCTTCTTCGGTCTCGATCGGAGATTCAAAAAAGTAATCACTCCGAACCCGCCCCACCAAATTCCGGACGATAACAACGACAAGCGCACCGCTAATCCCTGGGAGATTCCTATCCGTTCAGCCCCAAGCACCAGCAGCAAATTCAGTGTCAAAAGAAGCGCGCCACCGAAGTAGCCATACGCATAGCCGCGGCTCGAAACTTTGTCAGACTGGTCCTCGGTAACTATCTCCGGCAAAAACGCGTTGTAAAAAACATTTGACGCACCAAAGCATATGTTGGCGACGATGAACAATAATCCGCCCCAAAGATAGAGGTTGCCTTGAATGAAAAACATCAGGCAGTTTGCTACGACAGCAACGTAACAAAACACCGCCATCAATCTTTTTTTCAAATCTGAATAGTCACCCAACGCGCCGAGAATCGGAAGTAGGAATACTTGCGCGCCAACAGAGATGGAGACACATAGTGTTGGAAGTGATTTCGCGGTAACGGACCCGAGTGGACCGAGATGGAGCACGACGCCGTTTTCGCCGACCGCTGTTTGCGCGAGTCGTGTTATGTAGGGACTGAACAGCGCACCAACGACGGTCGTGTAGAAGGCCGAATTGGCCCAGTCGTACATCTTCCACCCGAAAACCTCGCGGCGATTATTTTTATCAGGAGAAATGCTCGTGGAATCCTCAGTTGTGGCTGAGTTCATTAGGCGCCTGAGTTTCAGTTAAGAGTGCGACAATGGATGGCGTGATGTCGGCAAGCGTTTTGATCCGAGCTGCGATTCGCTCACGTTGAGCGCCCCAGACAACCGTCGGTACTGCATGCAGCGTGTGATTTCGTGACGACAAATCTTCGACGTTCCCGTGATCGCTCGTCAGTATAACCGTTGTACGTTCCAAATCGACAAGGTTCAATAGTTCGCGAACAAATAGGGCCAGACTTTTAAGAACCTTGCGCGCTAATTCCATATCTTGAGCGTGTCCCACTTTGTCTGTGATGAAGTACTCATAAAGCGTGAAGCGATTCTGCGACGCCAACTTCGCTAAGACGACAGCCGCTTCGTGCTCGGTCCGCTCGGTTACCTCTTCGCCTCTCTCGATCAATATACGGTTGGTGTAGTCCATGAAGATTGCGGAGTCATTGCGCAAGTCTTCAACAGTGCGAAACTTCATACCTGCTGCCTCAACTGCTGCGGTTGTGGCGGACACCCAGCGCGGGCGTTCGTGGAAAAACCGACTTGTGTAGGCGTTGGCAAAGGTGATTGGTTTTACATCTGCCTGATTAAGTTGCTTGAAAACAGAGTGATTGTTGATGATTTCAAGAAGTGCTTTGTTTGGAAATCCTTGTTTGTGATAGCCGACCGCTGCGGGTGCGTTGACTCCGGTAAGGATTGTGGTTTGACCCGACGCGCTTTGCGGACGGCCTTCTATTCCCAATCGAGCATCAGTCTGTACAACGATTCCGCCCAGAAAAGGCTGAGGCTCCTCATTCTGAAAAACTGCGAGAGGGATTGCGTCCAGGTTGTCGAGCGGATTGTGGGGACCTCGTGTGCCGATTCCCAAACCATCAATGAAAAAAAGCAGTACCGACGGCTCAGTCGTCATGAAGCAGGCCACGTTCGCGGTAGAGATTTAGTTTGTTGTGCAGAGTCTTCAGGCTGATGCCCAGCAACTCTGCTGCGCGAGTCTTGTTGTTCTTTGTCTTTTGCAGGGTGCGCATGATCATCTGACGTTCCACTTCTTCCAGCGGCGTACCAACAGGTAAAGTTAACGTGTCTTCATTTCGTAGTCGCTCTCTCTGCTCGATCGGATAAGGCGCAAAGTGGTGGCGTTCGATTTGTTCTCCTGAACAGATGATCACCGCCCGTTCGATGACGTTTCGCAGTTCTCGCACGTTTCCGGGCCAGGCGTGAAACTGCAGAACGTTGAGTGCAGCGGAACTGAGGAAGCGGGCTGGCCGGCCATGCCTCTCTGCGAGCTGAGTAACAAGATGCTGTGCGAGCAATGCCAGGTCTTCTTTTCTTTCCCGCAGAGGTGGCAGATGAATGCCGAAGACATTTAACCGGTACAGTAGATCATTTCTAAGTTTTCCTTCGGCGACCGCGTGCTGAGGTTGACGATTAGTCGCGGCCAACAGCCGAACGTCAACTTCGATCTCTTTCCTGCTTCCCAGACGCCGAACCGCACGCTCTTCAATCACTCGAAGTAGCTTCGCCTGAAGTAAAGCCGGCATTTCTCCGATTTCATCTAACAGCAACGTGCCGGTGTCAGCCAATTCGAAACAGCCTTGCCGCCGGGAAGCTGCACCAGTGAATGCACCCTTCTCGTGGCCGAATAGTTCTGATTCCATCAACGACTCCGGGATGGCTGAACAATTGATGGCAACAAATGGTCGCTCCTTACGAGGACTCATTTTGTGAATTGTCCGCGCGACCAATTCCTTACCAGTGCCCGACTCGCCGGTAATCAAAACTGAGGCGGAAGACGGCGCCACTTGTTCTATCTGTGTGTAAACTTTTCGAATGGAGTCGGAAGCACCCACCAGCTCTCCAAACGCGCCTCGATCCTGTAGTTGACGACGAAGGAGTTCGTTCTCCCGTCTGGTTTGCGCCAACTCCGAAGCACGATCCAGGACCAAACGCAGTTTGTCCGGGTCTATTGGCTTTTCAAAATAATGGTAGACGCCTTCCTCCTGAATCGCATGAACGGCGTTCTCCACTGACCCTTGATCCGCAAGCAACACAACAGGCACGTGTTCGTTCGCCAACTTGATCTCGCGCACAAGAGCAAAATCGCCATTTGAGGTTGCCGAGCCACCGTCCACAACGAGAGAGGGTTTGAACTCATTTAATGCTTTTAGTGCCGCCGTTAAATCGTCGGCAACGATGGCCTGATAGCCCCAGGTTGCCAGCAGGTCACGTAGCGATGATCCGCTCTCTGGATTCTTTTCGTAAATGAGTACGCTTCGGAAAGACATCGGAGTCAGTTTAGCATGCCGCTTTGCACAAAAAGCGAAAATCCCCAAACGGCAGTTTGGGGATCGTTCAAGTCTTTTCTACTCAATCGACCCTCTCAGCTGAACACAGCGAAATCCCCTACACGGCAGTGTAGGGATCGTTCACGTCCATTCTATTTATGGGACACTAAAACTTAGAAGGTCAGCAACAAATAAATAGGTCGGACTTGAACGATCCCCAAACTTCCGTTTGGGGGATTTTGAACCTTCGGTTTTAGTTGATCAAGACAAAGGTCCAAGACCAAAACCACTAGCCTCCGTAATACGCCGCAATTGCCTTCGCAAGTTCGTGGACGTTGAACTCTGCTGGTTGAATATCGACAGTTAGTCCGTATTCGCCAGCAGTGGCAGCTGTTACGTCTCCAATACAAGCGATCGTTAGGCCAGCGAGTATTTTGCTGAGATCGTGAGTGTCGAAGAGCAAGGCCAGATTTCGGACAGTTGAGGAACTGGTGAAGGCAATACAGTCAGCGTTGCCGGCAAGCATCGCCGATATTCGCCCGCGATCGAGATCATCCGGAATGACCGTGCGGTAGGCTGGAACAATATCAACCCGAGCTCCAGCCTGTTCGAGTGCGCGTGGTAGCAGATCCCTTGCGACAGCAGCACGAGGTAGGAGGAAATTCAAACCTGTGAGTTTCTCTGGGCCACCTGTGAATTCCGTCAACGCTAAAAAGACACCTTCAGCCTTTGCTTCCTGCGGAATGAGATCAACGTGAACATGCGCCTCGCGTAGTTTGTCGGCTGTAGCTGCGCCGATTGCGCAGACTTTCAAGTCATCGAGCTCGCTTATGTCATGGTTTTGAAAGTACAAGCGGCGCAGAAAGAAATCGACTGCATTCGTGCTTGTGAAGATGACCCAGTCGTAACCGTAAAGATGATCGATCGCTTCATCAAGTCGCTCGTACGATTCAGGCGCCTTGATTTGTATTGTGGGACAGCTCAGTACCATTGCACCAAACTGCTGAAGGGCGCTGACGAATTCGGCAGATTGCGAGAGCGCGCGAGTGATCACCACGGTGCGGCCGGATAGAGGCAGCGTCATCACAAATACTCTTGAAGTATTGCGTCGGCTCCGTCGGCGCGAAGTTTATCAGCCAGGTTGACGCCGAGTTCAGTGGCGTGTGCTGTGCTTCCGGAGATTGTGCCTCGAACGATGCGCGCGCCGTCCGGGCTCGCAACTAACGCTTCCAGACGAAGTGTCGTGTCATCCACCAGCGCATGGGCGGCGATGGGTAACTGACAACCTCCTTCCAGACTTCTCAATAGTGCTCGCTCCGCAACACATGCAACTCTGGTTTGATCGTGTTGGAGTTTGCCTGCAGCGTTGATGGCAGCTTCATTGTCCGCACGAGTTTCAATGACTAGCGCTCCCTGGCCCACCGCCGGAAGCATTTCGGATGGCGGAATCGCAAAGTCGATTCTGTTTGATAATCCGAGTCGAAGCAGACCCGCTGAGGCAAGGATGACGGCGTCGCACTGGCCGTCGTCCAGTTTTCGAAGTCTCGTATCGACGTTCCCACGCAAATCTTTGATCCTCACCCTCGGACACAACGATTTAAGTTGTGCGATACGTCGTTGACTTGATGTACCGACTAATGCTTCATCCGGCAGATCCCTCAATGAGCTGATCGGCTGAGCCTGACGAAGGACCAAAGCGTCTCGCGGATCTTCTCTTTGACAGATGGCAGCGATGGTCAGTGTATCAGGCACAACAGTCGGAAGATCTTTCAAGGAGTGAACGGCAAGATCGATACGACCGTCGAGAAGCGCGTCTTCGAGTTCTTTAGTAAACACTCCTTTACCGCCAATCACGGTGAGTGGATCGGTTTTTACATCGCCGGTCGTCCTGATGATTTCGATGTGTACCGTGAGATTTGGATCGCTTGCTTGAAGTTGAGACTGCACGTGTTCCGCTTGCCACAGAGCAAGTTTGGAGCCTCGGGAACCGATTACAAGAGAGCGTTTCATGCGATCAGTCAAAGCCACCTCTGAAATGTCCGACGAACTTTAGTTTGTCGTGCGTGAATATAGACGGTCTGGAATCGAAGGGGATCTTACGGCACGCACGACAAACTAAAGTTCGTCGGACATTTAGTCCTCATTCCCAAAAGAATCATTTAATTCCTGCATTGTTTCAGCGTCGCTGGTTTCGTAGAAACGTCGCATTTGATTGAGCACTGGATGTGAAATTTTGTTGACTGTTGCCATCAGCAACTGTTCCACCGCTGCTTCCTGATCCGGAGTAAGCGGCCCCAGTCGTTTTCGCTGCCGCTGCAACTCCGTCCTTGCCACGTCTTGAAGTTTCTCGCGCAGCGCTCCAATCGTCGGACCCACGTCCATTAAACGAAGCGATTGCTGAAACTGCATGACTTCTGATTGTACAATTAGTTCGGCACGCTCTGCTTCACGCTCACGCTCACGAATATTTGACGAGATAACTGACTCCAGATCGTCAATATCGAATACGAAAACATTTGGAACATTGCCGGCGTTCGGATCGATATTGCGTGGCACGCTGATGTCGATCAGGCACATCGGCCGATTTCTTCGTCGTGATTTGCGGACCATCTCTTCAGTGACTACGTAAGTTGGCGCGCCGGTAGAGCAAATCACAATATCAGCGTCCGCTAGAGTCTTTTCGAGTTCTTCGAAAGGTGCGGCAGTACCGCCAAATTCACTTGCCAAACGATTGGCAGCTTCATCCGTGCGATTCGTAATTAACAAGCGGGATGCACCGGCATTGAGCAGGTGGCGAGCGGAGAGTTCTGCCATTTCGCCGGCGCCGATAAGAAGTATTGTGTGGCCCTTGAGCGAATCAAAAATCTTCTTGCCAAGTTCGACGGCCATATAACTGATCGAGACCGCATTGGCTGCGATTCCAGTTTCAGTACGCACGCGTTTAGCAACTCGAAACGTGTGATGCACAAGTCGGTTGAGAACTCGACCAGCTGTTCCCGCTTCAACTGCAAGGGAATACGCGTGACGCACCTGGCCTAACACTTGAGGTTCACCAACCACCATCGAATCAAGCGATGAAGCGACCCGGAATAGATGGCGAACGGCTTCTTCATCTCGATGACTGTAGATATGCTGGTTGAGGAATCCTCGTGGCAGCGGACGACGACTGTCAAGGAATTCCGTGATTCTTTCGGTCCCGGACTCGAGTTGTTCGCTGGTTGTGGCGCTTAGAATCTCAACTCGATTGCAGGTAGATACGATCAGGCCTTCACGCACAATTTCACCATCCACCAGCCGGCGCAATCCGTCAGTGCACGCTTCATCTGAAAACGCGAGCAGTTCGCGCACTTCAATTGGTGCGGTCTTATGGTTTACGCCTACTAAAACAATTGACATGTCTAGCTCAACCTACAAACGTCCGACGAACTTTAGTTTGTCGACCGTGACCGATGAGTCTTTCTGTTCTCATATCGGGTCCTGACCGGCAGCACGACAAACTAAAGTTCGTCGGACATTTATTAGTGACAACCAGAGTTCCAAACACGTGGTACCCGCCAAGGAGACGAGTTCCAAAAAACGTACACAGAACAAGTGCAAAACCAGCTACGCCAAGCCAGGCTGCGTTCCGTCCACGCCAATCGGCGCTGGATCGGTAAATTAAAAGCAGGAAGTAGAGCAGCCATGTCAGCACCGCAAATATCTCTTTCGGATCGTTGTGCCAGATCCGGCCATCGCGGTTCGAGGACCAGATCATTCCGGTTGCGATTCCCAAAGTTAGTAACGTCAGACCACAGACTGCTGACGTAGTTGCAAGTTGATTCACAGTGGAAAGTGAAGGCAATCGATGAAAAATGGCGCCAAAAGTTTTTAGTTTCAACTCTCGCTCGAGCAACAAGTACATAACACTTGCCATAAAGACGATAAAGAACGCGGCGTAGGCAAATATCAACAGTGTCGTGTGGATCGGAAACAGCCACGTTGTTGAGAACGCGGCTGGAGCTTGTGGACCTGATTTAATGAGCATTGCGGCAAACGTCAGGAAAGAAATCAGCGGCATTATGAAGACCCCAAGCGCGTGCGTGCGATAGCGATAGAGTATTAACCCGTAAGCCGCAACGAGTGCCCAGGCGAGAAACGAGAGTGTCTCTCGAAGAAAGAAGAGCGGATAATGACCGTCGATGGCCCAGTCGGCAATCAGCGCTGTTGTATGCAGGATAAAGCCCGCCGCGATACACCATTCAGCGACACGCTGAACTGAGCGACGTTTGTTGATAAACGCCAGAATAGAATGGATCGCAGCGATTAGATAAGCCGCTAAAACTGCCAGTAGTAGGGATTTCATTCGGGGTTAATGTCTCAGGAGTCTGCATTTTAGTTGATGGGCGTTTGGTGGACAAACTATCAGGGACTCCGTTGCCGAACAGAAGCTCCCTTACCGGAGACGCACAAGCTCTTCTGTCGGAGCGCGGCTGTCTCCGGCCGCCCCCATCGAACAGAAGCCCCGGAACTAACAGAAGCTGGCCTGTGCTTCACTGTCAACGTTAGGACTGTGCAGTGCGAAAGTCGCAAACACGGGATGAGCTGGATGGGCGCGGCCGAGGACGGCCGCGCTCCGACACAAGAGCTTCCGTGTATTTGGTCAATTCTGTTCGATGAGGGAAACTATTGAGGCGCACTAGTCATCTTAAGGCCGAAGTCTTGCCTTTCTCGTTTGGTTTCAAAGCGTCATAATCAGCTTCCGTCAAGGAGAACTACATGGTGTTATCAACCCTCCGCTTGGCTCTGATATCTCTATTGCTGATTGCCGTTCCTTCAGCTGTAGTTGCTCAGAGACCAAGACCCAAGCCTCGAGCTACTCCGCTACCAGAAGTTCCTGCCGAAGACGAACAGAAACCAAACGAGCCAAAGGATGTAGATGTACTCAAAACCGAAACGGATCTTGTGACGGTTCCAGTCATTGCTACTGATCGTAGTGGTCTTTACATTCCAGACCTCGTTAAAGAGGATGTTGCTATAGCTGAAGACGGAGTGCCGCAGGAAATTGCTTTCTTCGCGCAAACGTCCGCGCCGTTTCACGTCATATTGATGTTAGACACGAGCGCGAGCACGCGGGAGCAATTGCCGCTGATTCAAAAGGCTGCCTATGCCTTCGTCCAACAGTTGCAGTCGGAGGATCGCGTAAAGATCATCTCGTTTGACGATCAAGTGCGCGATCTGGGCGACTTCACAAATGATCGAAACTTACTGAAAGCCGCAATCAACCGAACTGTCTCGGGCCAGGGGACAAAAGTTTACGACGCAATGGCGATGGCGTTGGCTTCCTTTGGAAAAATCCAGGGTCGAAAGGCAATCGTGATTTTCACCGATGGCGTCGATTGGTTTAGTGATGACGCCACGTTCAAGAGTACTGTTCGCTGGTTAGACGAAGAAGGAGTGATTGTTTATCCAATTCGCTACGACACCCGGGAGGCAGTTGAACGACTCGCGCGCGAGCAGTCGAACGAAATAAGTCCTCAGCTGCCCACAAGTGATGTTCTTCGTCCTGCTCCGAGCGGCACAACTCCAACAACATTTCCGAGTGACAATCCGATACCCACTAGCGGCACCAAACAGAAAACAGGCCCGCTTGGTCTGCCAACCGCGGACGAAATTTGGAGGCGTACAAGGCAGCCAGATCCCAATCGGGATCCTAGTATTGACCCTGGTCGAGATCCGACAGGACAACCTGATCGAGATCCCAGACGCAGGCCACCCGGAACACACGATCCCGAAGACTTTCCCCGGGGCGGAACCACGACACGCTTACCACGCGCAGAAGATTCAATTGGTGCGATGCTCGATATGGCTTATTCGACCGCTGATAGTTATCTAAAGACTTTGGCTGAAAAGACTGGAGGCCAGCTCATGCGCGCGGATACCTTGAAGTCGCTTCCAGATGCATTCGCGAAGGTAGCCTCAGAACTCCGAACCCAGTACTCAATTGGTTACTATCCCCTAAACAAAGATCGTGACGAACGTTATCGAAAGATAAAGGTGTCCACGAAGCGAAAAGATGTTGCCATTCGAGCCAGGCCTGGTTATTTGCGAACCGCGGCGAACTGAGGAATGCTCAGTGGTTAGTGGTGAAACGGCAACATAGGAGCTATGTGACTTAGAGGACCTATTTTTTTGGGGACCACTGATACTGACCAAATCGACAATTCTCACCGACTCTGCTAGTTTTTCACTACGCTCTAGCACTCAATTCTTATCAGCGACACGCGATGCCGGATCGATCAGACGCCTGGGAACTGCTCTGCGAATACACCAAAGGTGATAGCTTGCGAAAGCACGCCATTGCTGTTGAAACAGCAATGCGCGCTGCCGCTAAACGGTACGGCGACGAAACAGCAGATCTGGACGAATGGGGCCTTGTGGGCCTGCTACATGACTTCGACTATGAAATGTTTCCGACAGCAGATCAGCATCCATTCACTGGGGCAAACATTCTTTGCGGGCGCGGCTATTCAGATCGAATCATTCGAGCGATCATGGGCCACGCAACGTATACAGGAGTTCCACGCGACACTGATATGGCGAAAGCACTTTTTGCTACCGATGAGCTATGTGGTTTCCTCGTAGCTTGCGCGCTTGTTCGTCCTTCAAGAAGTCTTGACGATTTGGAGGTCTCTTCAGTCAAGAAAAAACTCAAAGACAAAGCCTTCGCTCGAACTGTGAATCGTGACGACATCAAGCAGGGAGTGGCGGAACTGGGCGTGGATCTCGACGAACACATTCGTTTCGTAATTGATGCGTTACGACCGGTTCAAAAAGAGATTGGATTGAATGCAAATGTTGTCTAGGTGGTTGAGGACGGCACGGTCTGAGGAGGTCGCTCATGATTGCGACGGCGGCTAAGAATGGTAGCCGCTAAAAGAAGTGCCAGCGTAAGTGTTGTCGCGAGAACCGCGGTGATAAATGCCTGCAGCTTGCGTCGACGAGCGGTATGACGATAGACGAATACAGAACCCAGTATTATTGCTGCAATAGGCAAGAGAAGCGTACCGATCACAACGAGGCCCGGTTGGGCCACGGGATTGAAGGAAGAAAAAACGCCGAACACGATGGCAATGCACGAACCCCCTCCGAGCAGCGCCGAAAGTAATGACACTCCAAATACCAACTTTGGGCGCATGACAGTCGTTCCTCTGGATTACCTTTTTCCCGGAAAGAGACTTTGTATGGACCGCAAAACGCGGGCAAGAATAACACAGAGGTCGGATCCGTTTGTTTCAAATATGAATCTAGACCTGGGAGCGCCGGTGTCCTCGCCTGGTGTCCGATATGCTTTACCTTGTCGTGACGGAACCAACAGACCCTTACGATTCAACCGATCGTTCGTGTTGGTTCCGTCACGACAAACTAAAGCATATCGGACACTGGGCGAGGCCTGCGCTCCCGGCATATACGAAAATTCAGATGATTAGCAGAAGCGCACTTATATGGCTGTCGCGTCAGGAACGACTCAAGGATTTCGCGACCAGTTTTAAAGTATTCAAGAAGCTCACGGCGAGATTTGTAGCCGGCGAATCCATCGACGAGGCAGTGCAGTTTATTCGGGAGATCAACGCGGAAGGCGCCTCTGCAACCTTCGATCATCTTAACGAGTCGGTCGGAAGTGCCGCTGAGGCAGATTCTGAAGTCAGAGAATATCGTACCATCCTTTCCAAAATTGATGACACCGGAATCAATTCCAATGTATCGATAAAACTAACTCAGTTCGGATTAGGTCTTGATCCAGAGCTGGCTTACAAAAACGCTCGCAAAGTAGTGCAGGATGCTCAACAACGTGGGAACTTTGTTCGAGTAGATATGGAAGACTCGAGCGTTACTCAGGTAACGATCGATATCTTCAAACGGTTGCGAGCAGAGTTTGGATTGAATGATGTCGGAATCGTTTTGCAGTCGTACTTGCATCGAACATTTGCTGATGCCGAGGAGCTAATAAAGCTGCCCGCGCGTATTCGTATTTGCAAAGGCGCGTATAACGAGCCGCCCGAAGTTGCATTCCCGGACAAGAAAGACGTCGATGCGAATTATATACGCGTGATGCAATTGCTGCTCGCGAGTGGGATCTATCACGGAGTCGCCACTCACGATCCGAAAATGATTCAAGCAACTATCGACTTCGTGGACCGAGAAGGCATCGGTAAAGAGAAATTTGAGTTTCAGATGCTGTACGGCATACGCAGAGATCTTCAGCGACAACTAGCTCGCGATGGTTACAACATTCGAATCTATGTGCCCTATGGGAAACACTGGTATCCTTACTTCATGCGCCGGCTTGCGGAACGCCCTGCAAATGTTTGGTTTGTTTTGAAGAATCTTTTCAAGGGATGAGTGAATGTCCGATATGCTAAAGCGGCTCGTGCAAAAGAGTCTCGTGGTCCTGGGAGCGCAGGCGTCCTCGCCTGCCCACGTCCCGCTGAACCAACAAAAATTGAACCGAGTTGGTTACTTTGGACACGGGCAGGCGAGGACGCCTGCGGTCCCAGGACCGAGGAATTTTTAATATGAGCGAGTGGCTCTGGGTGTTTTGGACAGTTCTAGGCGCAATACTCATCGTCGCCGAGATCTTTACTTCCGGCTTCGTATTATTGTGGTTTGGAATTGGTGCGCTAGCAGCAGCGTTCCTGAGCCTGATTGGTATCGACAGCCTGGCAATTCAGTTCTTACTTTTCGCGGTGGTGTCGAGTGCGCTGACCGCGGCCTCACGGACAATTTTCGTTAACTATTTTTCACGCGAGAAGACCGGACAGTCCTTGCGTAGTGGTGTTGATGCGCTACCTGGCAAAGTAGGAACCGTTGTTTCCTCTAGCAGAGGTGCATTGAATGAGGGTGCCGTCAAAGTTTTTGGTTCAACGTGGACTGCGTATCCAGCGCCTGGTGAAGAACCACTGGAAGCAGGTGAGCGTGTTTGTGTCGAGAGCGTCGAAGGTGCATCGATTTATGTAAGGCGAGCGGAAGTTGATCGAGACTGGCGTGGGAATAAATTGGAAGCGGAGAAGACTAAGAAGTAGGTTTTAGATTCGAGGTTCAGTATCAGCGTCGTACGTATCGTCCAGCGTTTTGTCTTCTTCAAGTTGCGGCAGCTCGATGGTGATCCGGTCATTTGAGGGCTCTTCGAGATCGTCGCCGATGAATCGGGCCAATACAACGGTAATGTTGTCCTCACCGCCACGATTGTTCGCCTCATCAACCAAACCGTCGCATGCCTTAGCGAGATCACCGTTGCTGCTGGCTACAATGTTTTGAATATCATCAGCTCGCAGTTTTCCCGAGAGCCCGTCACTACAAAGCAACACAAGGTCGCCCTGTCGAAGCCGTATCTTTCCGGTGACTGGCGCAATCTCACTTTGTGCGCCGAGCGCTTGTAGGATTACGTTCCGAAACATGTGCGTCTCGGCCTCGCTTTCGCTTATCTGACCAACGTCGACGAGTTGTTGCACGAGTGATTGATCTTTGGTAGCCAGGCGAATCTGATCTTTGCGGATTACGTAGCCGCGGCTATCACCTACTTGTACTAAATCCAACGCATCGCCTTTGACGGCAGCGCCCGTGAATGTCGCTCCCATGCCGGCGCAGCGAGAATCTTCCTGACTACGCAGGTGGATCGCCAGATTTGCGTAGACCGTGGCGTTCTTCAAACATTCGACGAGATCGATCGTAGGGTCACAAGCCTCTTCGCCCGCTCCTCCGATTAGCATTTCCCGCACGGAGTCAACGGCCATTCGACTTGCGACGTCGCCGGCGAGCGCGCCCCCCATTCCATCCGAGACTACCAGGATGAGTCCCTTGTTGCCGAGGTTGAAGCGAGTAAGTTTTTCAGGGGGAATTGCGCCGTCGGATCCCGTCCAGGTTTGTTCGGTGGAAAGATCGAGGACTAGAAAATTGTCTTCATTGCCACGTCGTACCCGGCCAACATCTGATTTGGCGTATAACTCTACAATCATAAGGAGAGCGAATTAATGGGAGTCTTATTTAGGTTTGAGAACCGACGAGATTGTAACCCTTCTATCGTTTGACTGTCACTTAGGTATTTTGGTCTTTGGCTTTTGGCCTTTGTTCTTTGCAGAAGCAAGCACACAGGAACACACAACGAAGACCAAATGCCAAAGGCCAAAATCGGCACTTCAAATTTTGGCCAGCGCCTGATCGATATCAGCGATGATATCGTCAGTGTCTTCGATTCCAACCGATATTCTTACGAGACCGTCCGTGATACCAAGTCGTTCTCGTTTTTCGAGATCGACGGAAGCGTGAGTCATAGTCGCTGGATGCGATATCAACGTTTCGACTCCACCCAGACTCTCCGCCAGCGTGCATAGTTTCACAGACTCAAGAACTGTTTTTGCTGCTTGCAATGATCCGACGTCGAAAGCCACCATCCCTCCGAAGCCCCGCTGTTGACGGCGCGCCAGGGCATGTTGCGGATGTGAAACGGAGCCGGGGTAATAAACCTTTCGGACCTTTGGGTGTTCTTCCAGAAAAGCAGCAACCGCGCGTCCTGATTTGTCGTGCTGTTCCATGCGGAGTGCCAATGTCTTCGTTCCGCGCATTACCAGCCACGAATCAAAGGGAGAAAGAATTGCGCCTACGCTGTTTTGCACGAAGCCGATCCAATTAGCATCCTCTTCGTCGTTGAGAACAACGACCCCGCCAACTCCATCCGAGTGTCCGTTCAAATACTTAGTTGTCGAGTGGACGACGATATCTACACCAAATTCCAGGGGTCGCTGAAGATATGGCGACATGAAGGTGTTGTCACAAACCACACGAGCACCAACTCGATGTGCGATTTCGCTGACAGCCTTCAGATCAGTGACGATCATCACCGGGTTTGTTGGCGTCTCCAGGAAGACCATCTTTGTATTTTGTTTGATTGCGGCTTCAACGTTTAGCGGATCGGAAGTATCAACAAAATCAAACTCAATGTTGTAGTTCGCTAAGATCTTGTTGAAGAGCCGCGCGGTGCCACCGTAGGTGTTGTCAGATACGATTACGTGTTCGCCCGCTTTTACGAGTCGCAGTGTTGCGTCGATTGCGGCCATACCTGACGCAAAAGCAAAACCGAATCGCGCGCCTTCAAGTGCTGCGATGTTACGTTCAACCGCTGAGCGCGTTGGGTTCTGAGTGCGAGCGTACTCGTAGCCTTTGTTTTTGCCGAGTGCATCCTGCGCGTAGGTAGAAGTTTGATATATCGGAACAGTGACGGAGCCAGTTGCTTCGTCAGGTTCTGAGCCGGTGTGAATAGCGATAGTTGCAAATCCCATAGTCGTAAAGTGGTCTTAGGCCTTTGGTCTTTGACTTTCGACCTTTGGCCATTGTTTTCGAACAGAGCTACTGAAAGAACCAAAGGCCAAAGGCCAAAGACCTAAGACCTTTCCGCACACTTCATATCATCAAATATACCCTGACTCTGGTATCTCTCAGCGCCGTCGGGGAAGATGGTCACCACCCGTTTACCTTCACCTAAGCGTTCCGCAACTTTGTACGCTGCCGTTGCAGCGGCCCCGGAAGACCAACCGCCCAATAAGCCTTCATTCCTTGCCAGTCGCTTAAGTGATGCACAAACATCTTCATCCATTACCATCATTATCTCGTCGGCCAGTGAAGCATCGTAAATCGATGGAATGAAGTCGCGCTGGCCGATGCCTTCAATCTTCTTTGGTCCTGGTGGGCCACCTCCGTAAATCGAACCTTCAGGTTCAACCAGAATGCAAAGAATTTCGGGGTTCAACTTCTTGACTGCCCGCGACACTCCTACAAACGTTCCAGACGTGCCTGCACCAATAACAACAGCGTCGATTTCGCCATTCATCTGCTCGATTATTTCAGCCGCTGTCGTTAGTTCATGAAAACATGGGTTTGCGGGATTCTCAAACTGCTGGGGCACAAAACTACCGTCAATTTGTTCTGCCAGCTCGTGACAACGATCGATTGCTCCCTTCATTCCGGCTTCCTGCGGCACATACTCTATTTCGCCCCCCAGGACTTCAATCAGTTTCATTTTTTCGACCGCAAATCCTCGCGGGACGCACAAAACCACGCGATATCCCTTTGCGATGCCCACGAGCGCCAGACCGATACCAGTGTTTCCGGCGGTTGGTTCAATGATTGTCGAACCAGGATGCAATTTACCCTGTCGCTCCGCCTCAAGAATCATTCCCAGAGCCGCACGATCCTTAACTGAACCACCTGGATTCATCCATTCAATTTTTGCAAAGACATTGGCAAGTGGTGGCGGCGCAAAACGCGCAAGATGAAGAAGGGGAGTGTGGCCGATAAGATCGAGAATGCTGTCTGCCGTGCCGAGAACCATAAACTATTGCCGATTTGCGATTGCCGATTGCCGATTTTCAGAATGTCCGACGAACTTTAGTTTGTCGTTCGCACCGACCACGAACCTGAATTCTACAAGGATCTCTAATTCCAACGCACGACAAACTAAAGTTCGTCGGACTTTCGAATCAATCGGCAATCGGCAATCGACAATCGGCAACATCTACCTCGCTCTTTGCTTCGGATCCAAATATTCCCTTAAGCCATCACCAATGAAGTTGAACGCGAGCACGGTTAATGCGATTGCGATGCCTGGAAATATCAATGCATGCGGCGCGGCTTGAAGGGTCGATAAGTCGCGAGCCTCTTCAATCATCACTCCCCACGATGGTGCGGGCGGCGGCACCCCCAGGCCGAGAAAGGATAAAGACGCTTCCGAAAGTACTGCGCCCGCCATACCGAGGCTCGCCTGCACGATAAGCGGCTGGATCGCGTTTGGAAGAATATGCTTCAGCAGAATCCGCGCATCAGTAGCGCCAAGTGCGCGAGCAGCTTGCACGAAGTCGTACTCACGAACTTTCAAAACCTGCCCTCGCATTAGCCGCGCGTAACCCACCCAGCCAATGATGCAAAGTGCAAGGATGAGCTTGTTCAAGCCTGCACCGAGGAAAGCCACCATCGCAATTGCCAGCAGTAAACCAGGGAAAGCCAAAAACACGTTGAAGACATATCCAGAAACGATCCGGTCAACCCAGCCGCCGTAGTAACCGGCAATTGCGCCGAGGATGGTTCCAATGAATGAAGAGACCAGAACCACGATGATTCCGACTTGCAACGATATGCGCGCACCAAACACCACTCGAGAGAAGATGTCACGGCCCGTTGAGTCGGTACCAAACCAGTGGGCAACGGAAGGCGGGAGGTAACGAATGCTCAAATCAGTTGTGCCAACGTCGTAAGGTGCGATCCAGGGTGCGAACAAAGCCACCAACACGAGAATCGTGACGATGATCAGGCCGGCGATGGTTAATCTATTCATGTTCTATGAGCTTTGTGCTTTGTCCTTGGTGCTTTGTACTTTGTACTTGTATTCAATGAGCCATAAAAGAAAAAAGAGCAAAGTACAAAGAACAAAGTACAAAGAACGAAGGTCAAGACACCCTAATCCTCGGATCGAGCCACCGATACACCATATCAGTCAGCATGTTTGCGATGATGTAAGTCATGCTGATGACGAGGACGCATCCTTGAACAACTCGATAGTCGCGCTTTCCAATTCCATCTTCCACAAGCAACAAGCCTAATCCTGGCCAGCCAAAAATCTTTTCGGTGATGATTGCACCAGCCAAAAGAATTCCAAGTTGTAAACCCAAAATTGTTACGACTGGAATCAAGCCATTTTTCAAAACATGCTTGTAAAGAACGGTTCGTTCGCTTAAGCCTTTAGCCCTCGCCGTGCGGACATAGTCTTCGCCCAGTTCCTCGATTACCGAGGAGCGAACCATTCGAGTAAGGATTGCCGAGAGTGCTGCACCAAGTGTTACGGATGGCAAGATGATGTCGCTCCAGTCAAATCGTCCCGATGGTGCGAGCCATCCCAACTTTACAGCGAAAACGTAGACCAGCATTGGGCCGATCACGAAGCTGGGCAAGCTAATTCCTAACAGGGCCACAATCGAAGCGATGTTATCGATGAAGGTGCCTCTGTGTGTACCGGCGACAACACCCAAAGGAATGGCGATTGAAATGGCAACCAGCAGGGCAACGATAGCGAGTTCAATGGTGGCTGGATATCGTTCGAGGATTAAACTTCGCACGGGTTGATCGTTGCGAAACGATAAACCCATGTCACCGTGAAGCAGGGAACGCCAGTAATCGACGTATCGATTGTCGGTTCCATGCCATACAAAGTGCCGATTACCCTGAGCGTCTTCTGGAAATGAAAAGAAGAATGGCGGCCGGTCCAGGCCATGCTTCTGCCGGAATTGAGCGAATTGTTCCGGAGTCGCTTGTTCACCTAAGACCGCTACCGCAGGATCACCTGGAACGAGTTCAATCAGAATCGTAACTAGTGAAACGACGGTCCAAACAACCAGGATAAGAATGAGCAGGCGTCGCACACCACCGAGAAGCCGATACCGAAGAGTTGTCCGCACGCTGTCGAGTTCTCAATAAGGGTGTGATTAGGAAAGCGGGCGCATCATAGCATAGTGAGGAAAACCAATAGGTCCTATAAGGCGAATAGGTCCTATTTGCTCAAAAAGAAAAAACGTAGCCCGGGATTGATCCGAATACTCGCACAGCCCCGACAACCGCGCGCTTACCAAACCAAACCCGGGACTACGTATCTGGTTGCAAACGGGAAAACGCTGCAACCAATCTTAAGACTCACTCTGGCCTGCGACCCAGGTGTAGGGCCGCTATTCCTCCGGTCAGGTTTTCATAACTAACCCGATCGAAGCCTGCCTGCTCTATCAAGCCTGCGAGTTGTTGCTGATCCGGAAACTGAGCGACCGACGAAGGGAGGTAAATGTAGGCACTACGCGACCCACTGATTATTCCACCCAGTAGCGGTAACAAGTTTCGAAAGTAAATACCAAACAGCATGCGCAGAACTGAATTCGACGGTCGCGAAAACTCGAGCACTGCCACCCGACCTTTCGGCTTCAATATTCGTCTCAGTTCTCTGAGGCCACTGCTGATATCCGACAGATTTCGTAACCCAAACGCGATCGTAACGACGTCAAAGGTGCCTTCTTTAAAGGGCAGCGATAATGCGTCTCCTTCGACGAGAGGTATCTGACGCGGTAGTTTGCCAGCCGCAAGGCTAAGCATCGGTCGACAAAAATCTGTCCCAATAACTCGCGCTCCCGTGCTTTCAAATAGCGACAGCGATAAATCGCCAGTGCCGCAAGCCACATCGAGTATTAAGGCTTCGCCGGACATGCCTTCCCGAACTCTCTCCGCAACCACCTGGCGCCAGCGTTTGTCGACATTGCCTGACAAAAGGTGATTCAAGAGATCGTAGCGTCCCGCGATCCTGCCAAACATCTCGCGAACACGATTAGCGTGCTCTTGTGGGGCACTTCTCTTCTCAAGCACAGTTAAGCCAAATTTGATGGAGGTTTGGTTGCAAGTCGCTTGCAAACAATTTGTGATTAACTGGGACTGGTTGTGCTCCCAGGTTTGGTTGGCGTTTTTGCTGGCGTCGTCGGTTTAGGAGTCTCACCCAAAACTTCAAACGTAAGTTTACCTTCAAGCGCAGTTTTCACTTGCTCTGAATCACCGACGATCACAGTGGCAATTGGTGCGTCTTTAAAGAGTCGATTCGCAATCCTCTGAATGTCAGCCGCTGAAACTGCCTGAACTAATGCGGCCCGATCTTCTACTGTGCCAAGTCGATACGTATCGGCATCCAGCCATGCGTCCGGGCCCATTTCGAGATTGGAAATCTTTGAACTCAGGTCGGCAAGTGTTTCACGTTTGGCGCGATCGAGTTCCGCAGCGGTTGGCGGCGATGCTACTAACGAATCAAATACTTTCTTCGCACTTAAGACACAACCAGGCGCATCAGCAGAGTTAACCGAAGTACTCATCAGGAAATAACCGGGCAGAGTATAACTCTCGCTTCTGACAGAAATCGGTTTTGACGTAAGTGCGGGTGTAGTCTCTTGCCAACGATACTGAGCAATTCGAGCAAGCACCAACGCAGCATAGAATTGTTGGTCCGATCGAGAAACACCGCGCACTGCAAGCCGAACTTCGCTGGTAGGGGAGGGTAAGTTCACTATCAAAACACGTGCGTCCGGAGACTTTGGGGCCGTGAACGTGGACGGCACGATTTGTTCACTGCGCCGCCACGGTCCGAACAGCTGCTTCAGCGTTCGCATCGCTCGACTTTGAGTGATGCCACCAACGATAGCCAATGTGGCGTTATTGGAATTGATGAAACGTTCGTGTGCCATCATTAAATCAGCACGATCGACTTTTGAAAGCTCTTCAGGGGTTCCACCAGATGGCCGGCCATAAGGGAATGTGCCAAACAAGCGAGATGTAATGGCACGATCAGCGACAAGGGCAGGGGATACAGTTGAGTCTTTTACCATCTTGATTCGTGCTTCGCGTACCTTCGCTACGACTTCCGGAGTGAGTTGCGTTGAGAGAATCGCATTGCGAAGCACTTCGAGGATGTTATTGAGCTGGTCGGCCTTACCAAGCATAGTGATTGTTATAGAGTCGTAGTTGACCGAAACCGTGAGCTTGCCGCCCATTTGCTCCGAGAAGAACTCGAGGGTTTCCGGGTTGGGAAACAGAATGTCGCCCAGAAGTGCCATCTCACCAGCTTTCCCGGACAAATCGAAGGCACTCCCGCTATGAATTCGTAGTTTTACCAAAACCTCGGGGCTTCCTGGTTGTGGCCAGAAGAGAATCTTCAGGCCATTCAGTAGTTCCTGAGTCTCAGGAACGGGAGTCGGCTGAGCATTAATTGGCTGGAGCGTAACCAGGACACAGATAGCGGCACCGATACGGCTGATCAGGTGTTGGGGTAATTTTGAACGCATTTAAGTCTATTGGTCGGAAACGGCCTTTATTCGAGCCAGATTTCTGGGGTTCGGGAGTCGAAAACATCTTAGATGCGAGGTCTTTGCCCGTCAACCGTTTGCCTTTTCAGTGCATCAAACGCGTTGACCAGTAAGCGGGTTATGGGCAATCAGCCCTTTGGTAAGCTGCAAGTTATGTTGATATGAGGCCCGGGTGAAGACGCGCACCCCAGGACTTTCCGAGAGCGAGCGTAACCTTTCTCTTGTTCGCGGTAACAACAGTAGGAAGCGATTCCTGCAGGATCGAGTGCTTGATTGCCAGACAGAATCAAAGACGAGCTTTTGCTTCAACGAGCAAGCGAGGGTGACCAGGCGGCGTTTCGAGAGTTATATGAACGGCACAGGCTGCCGGTGTTTCGTTTTGCTTACCGGCTGCTTGGCTCAATTGAAACGGCCGAAGACGTTACGCATGATTGCTTTTTGAGTTTGATTCGTCGCCCCGACGGCTTCGATCCCGAACGAGCTTCTTTGAGAACCTATCTGTTCGCAGCGGCGAGAAACCTGGCGATGAAGCATTTCCGACGTCTTGGACGTGAGGGAAGTCTCGACGAGTTAGCCGAAGGACAACTCGCATCGTCGAAGCACGAACCACTTCGACGTGTGCTAAGAGAAGAGTTGGCGAATCAAGTGCGGGATGCCGTATTTGCCTTGCCTCCGCTTCAGAGAGAAGCAGTGGTTCTTTTTGAATATGAGGATCTGAGTTTGAGTGAGATTGCTGTTATCACTCAATCTGACGTTGGCGCAGTCAAGGCCCGACTCCATAGGGCCAGGGAAGGGCTGAGGAGGATGCTAAGGCCCTATTTGAACGTGAATTCGGAATTGAATAGTAGTCGGGAAATTGTTACTTTGAGGGAGGCGCGAAATGGGCGTTCGGCCTGAAGATGAGTTTGTTCCAGATCATGAGCTGAGATCGTTGCTCGAAACCTGGAATGCGCCGGAACCTTCGAGAGTTCTCGACAAGCGAATCATAACCAGCTTTCAAAGAGAATTTTCAGGCGCAGACGGGCTGTCCAAGTCGGTGCTGCTCCCCCAGAGGCGAGAAGAGGTAGTATTGATGAAGTTCTGCACCAGATGCGAAGAAGAGTTCGCCGAGAAATTTAGCTTCTGTCCCGTAGACGGCACTCCCTTAACTACGGTTGATGCGAAAGCCAAAGCTGACGAACCAAGCTTAACTGTTAGCCCGATCGCGAGCTATCAAGAACCGAGTCTAACGGTCAGCAAAGAACAACCCGAAGCTTGGGCCAAGAGTGAAGACTCTTATTCCTCTTATTCAACACGACCGCCGATCGAGGAAACACCTGCACCAGCGCCAGCGGCATACTCAAGTAGTACGGCCCTGGCGCTGCGTGATGAATATCATCTGACAATAATGGATGATGCCGGGCTTGTTGCTCGTCTGGCTCATGAGGTTCGAGATACAGCTCATGAGTACGAGTTGACCTGGCCAGAGTTCAAACGTGATCCATTCGGATTTACGAAGCGAACATTCATCGGCTACGGTCAGATGCTGCGCAAGTTCCTTGGCAAACCAAATGTTTTGGTCGCAATGGGAGTGGCGTTTTTGGCGATGTTATCGCTCGTCGGCGCTGTAGTGCTGATGGATCGCACACAGGGAGCGAGGTCCTCGCGATTTGGTTTGATCGGTTTCGCCATTGTCGCTGGAGCCTTGCTGGTCGGTCTGTTTTCGACATGGATGGGTAAGGAACGCGGTGCCGCAGTAATGGGCGCTGAAGCGAGCGACTCGCAAAGCGTCGTCATTGCGATGGTGGCCTCATTTGTCTTTCTTCTTACAGTACTCGGCGTTGTTTACCTGGCTGATCGCAGACATCGGCAACAGGAATTGCTCGCCCAAAATGAACAACTTCAAGTTGAGCAGATGCTCGACATCCCGAACGAACAGCCAACACCTGATCCTGGTACCGCAGGTCTGAACAAGGGCAGTGGCGGTGGAAGCAAACCGAAACCTGAAAGGGCACAGGGTGGTGGCGGGGGTGGTCGTGAGGAACAGAAGCCGGCGTCGTTTGGTAAAGTGCCGCAAGCTTCTCTGGAAGTTCCACAAGTGGTCGCTCCGGATCCAAAGCCCGTTCTGCCGAAGAACCCAGCATTGCCAGTGGCCGCAACCGTTGTAGCCGATCCAATGTTAGTGCCACCTGATGCTCGCGTACTGCCGTACGGCGATTACAAATCGAAGAGCACCGATCCATCGTCTGGACCTGGAACTGGAAACGGTATCGGTACGGGACAAGGAGGCGGTATCGGGCCCGGTGAGGGTGGCGGTCTGGGACCAGGCCGCGGCGGCAACATCGGTGGTGGCGATTTCAACGCTGGCGGCGGTGGGCCAGGTGGCGGTGGTGGTGGCGATTACTCGCGAATCTTCACGGGCAAAGAAGTTACCGCGAAGGCTCGTTTGATATCGAAACCCGAACCGCAGTACACGGAAGACGCTCGGAAGAATCAGATTACCGGCACGGTTGTCTTGAAGGTAGTTTTCGCCTCAAACGGTTCGGTTACGAACATCAGAACTGTTTCGGGCCTGCCTTATGGATTGACCGAAAGAGCGATCGCTGCAGCACGATTGATCAAGTTTGTTCCAGCAACGAAGGATGGACATCAAGTTTCGATGTGGATGCAGCTGGAGTACAACTTCAATCTGTACTGAGACTATTTCAAAGCTAACAAGCAAAATGGCGCTGGAGGAATCCAGCGCCATTTTGTTTCAATTCTCGATACCTCCGGCATCGCGCGAGTCGTTCCGTCGGACAGAAGCACCGACCCCTAACACACGAACGCTCTTCCGTCGTAGAGCGTCCGTCCTCGTCCGCCCCGTCGATCAGAACCAACTCATTGGTCGGAACACCGTGGCGCGACTCATGACCCTTCAGTGATCAAACGAGCAAGTATGAATTTAATCGGTTCTATTAACGGAGGCGGCCGAGGACGGATGCGCTCCGACTGAAGAGCGTTCGTGTGTTAGGGGTTGGGACTTCTGTTTGATGGGGCTTACGCGTACTTCTCGGCGAACCTCTTGATCCTCTTCGCGCCCTCCTGAATCTGGGCCATCGAAGTCGCATACGAGATTCGAACAAAACCTGGCGCACCGAAACCTGTTCCGTCCGTCACTACGGTTTGCTCTTCCTCAAGAAGTTGCTGCGCGAACTCCGCCGAGCTCTTAAGTTGTTTTTTGAGGCACCCTCGAACATCCGGAAATGCATAGAACGCACCTTCCGGTGTGTTGCACTTAATGCCGGGCATCTCACCCAGTGCTGCGAGAAGCCATTCTCTTCGTTTTGTGTACTCAGCCAGCATAATACCAACTGATTCCTGAGGCCCATTGAATGCCTCAACGGCCGCCCACTGGGCGATGGAGTTTGGGTTCGAAGTGCAATGGCCCTGGACCTTCAACATCGCTTTGATCCACTCTGCCGGGCCCAATGAATAACCAAGTCGCCAGCCAGTCATTGCATATGTCTTCGAAAATGATCCAGCGATGCACAACCGCGTTCGCATTTCGGAAGGCAAGACAGCTGCGCTAAACATTTCGCCTGGTGAGTAGACAAAACGAAGATAGCATTCGTCTGAAACAACATAGATGCCTCGCTCGTGAGTTAACTCAACGATTCGACGGAACTCAGCAGGTGGCAACACGCGACCCGAGGGATTCGACGGTGAATTCAGAATCAGCAACTTCGTTCGCGGTGTAATGGCTTTGGCTACTTGCTCGGCATTCAAGATGAAGTCCGTTTCTTCTGTTTCAATAAAAACCGGCGTACCACCAGCGAAGACAGCGATTTCAGGGAATGTCACCCAGTAAGGCTTCGGGATCAGTACTTCATCACCAGGGTTTACTAGCGTCACAACGGCATTGAAGATCGCATGCTTGCCACCGGAGGTTGCCATAACTTGTGAGGGCTCGTATTCAGTCTGGAATTGACGTTGATAGAACCCGATGATTGCCTTCTGGAGTTCACGCGTACCGCCGGTCGAGGTGTATTTGGTCTGGCCCTTCCGCATCGCCTCGGCTGCAGCCTGTTTGATGTTATCTGGAGTGTCGAAATCAGGTTCGCCGGCGCCAAAGTCGACAACATCTGCGCCCGCGGCGCGTAAAGCTTCAGCGGCTTGCATGGCAGCAAGAGTCGATGAGGATTGCATTTTGGAGACGTTGTCGGACTGGGAAAACGGGGACATAACAGGCCAGGTCTTCATTTATTTTCAGAGGGTCGATGAGCTTTTGCTCAACCTAGCTCTTTCACGAACCTTTCTTTGAAATTTCAATTGTTTGAAACAAGCGAAAGTATAGCACGCGGTCTAATAAGCCCGACCGTCATGGCTCATTCATTTTTTCTTTCATCCGCTTTTCGATTAGCGGCGGGACGAGACCACCAATTTCTCCTCCCAGTTGGAAAACTTCTTTGACGAGACGAGAGCTTACATATGAGTAAGTTTCAGCAGGCATCATGAAAACGGTTTCGATGGTTGGTTCCAGCCGACGGTTCATCAAAGCCATTTGCATCTCATACTCATAGTCAGAGATGGCCCGGATACCACGGACGATCGCGTCAGCTCTTTGTGCCACGGCATAGTTCACCAGCAGACCGCGAAAGGAATCCACTCGAACCGCACAGTCACCCTGACTGATGTCTTTGAGCACTTCAACCAACATCTCATGACGCTCTTCGATTGTGAAAAAGGGTTGCTTCTCTGGGTTAACAAGGATGCCGATGATGATCTCATCAAAGAGTTTGCAACCACGTTCAATAATGTCGAGGTGGCCGTTGGTGACCGGATCGAACGAACCGGGGTAGATGGCGCGTCGCATGGGTTGAATGGTAAATGGGGGAAAAGGTAAAGGCAACGAGTTATTGCCGATTTCCGATTGCCAATTGCCGATTTGGGCCGATGTCCGACGAACTTTAGTTTGTCGTGCGGAGTTAAGCAAACCCCTTCTGAACTTGGGGAATGATTGGCTAAAGTCGACAAACTAAAGTTCGTCGGACTTCGGCCCAAAGCGGCAATTGGCAATCAGAAATCGGCAATGACTTGACACCCCCGAAACCCCGATGCTTCAATACGACTTGACACTGACGTGGTGAGTTAAGGCGACTTGCGGCCACGTAAAATAACCCGCTAAACAGCTCGGCGACTCGAATTCGCAGCACGTTTTTGAGAGGCTCCGCGTTGTTAGGCGCGGGGCCCTTTGTTATTTCAGATTTGAGAATAGGTCCTATAAGTCACATAGGTCCTATACTTCAGTTAAATAGACCGATGTCCACCTTTTTCGAAACTCTCAACGAACGCATCGTCGTCTTTGATGGCGCGATGGGTACTAATCTTCAGGTGCAGAATCTCACTCTGGATGATTTTGGTGGACTTCGGTTTGAAGGGTGTAACGAAAACTTGTTGGTTACGCGGCCCGACGCTGTAGAAAAAGTGCATGCAGGGTTTCTCGAAGTCGGTTGCGATGTAATTGAAACGAACTCTTTCAACGGAACTCCGGTTGATTTTGCCGAATACGATATCGCCGACAAAGCCTACGACATGAACGTGCTGGCAGCGCGATTGGCCAAACGCGTCGCTGCAGATTTCCAAACGCCCGCAAAACCACGCTGGGTTGCAGGCTCCATGGGGCCGGGCCGAAAACTTCCAACTCTCGGTCATATATCGTTCCAGGAGCTACGCGACGCCTACCGCGTACAAGTAGCTGGGTTGCTCGACGGCGGCGTTGATCTTCTGATCGTCGAGACTTGCCAGGATGTGCTTCAAACCAAAGCAGCATTGTCTGCAATCTTTTCGCACTTCGCAGAGACTCATCGACGCGTGCCTGTTATTGCGCAAGTTACCATCGAAGTGTTCGGCACTATGCTCAACGGCACCGAAATCTCAGCGGCGCTAACAGCACTCGCTCCATTCCCCATCGACATCATCGGCATGAACTGCGGCACAGGTCCCCGACACATGACCGAGAGTATTCGCTATCTTTGCGAGAACGCGCCGTTGCCGGTTTCAGTTCTTCCCAATGCAGGTCTGCCTTCAGTTGTCGAAGGCAAGATGCATTACGACGAAACGCCCGAGAGCTTTACGGCTCAACTACTCCACTTTGCGAAAGACTTTGGCGTGAACATTGTAGGAGGTTGTTGTGGCACGACTCCGGCGCACCTGAAGCTGGCAGTCGAAGCTATGCGAGGGGTCACTCCAAAAGAGCGGCACGCGAAGCTCATCCCGGCAGCATCGTCGATCTACATCCAGCAGCCTTATGTTCAGGACACGTCGTTCTTGATTATTGGCGAGCGCGTGAATGCCAGCGGCTCAAAAAAGATGCGGGACCTGCTAAATGCTGAAGACTGGGATGGCCTGGTTGCTTTAGGAAAAGAACAGGAACGCGAAGGCGCGCATGTTCTCGACGTCAATGTGGATTTCGTCGGACGTGACGGCGAACGCGACATGCATGAACTCGCGTCACGTCTGGTAACCAACGTCAAGATCCCACTCATGTTTGATTCAACTGAGTGGCAGAAAATGGAAGCGGGACTCCAACACGCCGGCGGCAAATGCATTCTTAATTCGACAAATTACGAAGATGGCGTTCCGCGCTTTTTAAAGGTCATTGATCTGGCGAAAGAATATGGTGCGAGTGTCGTCATAGGAACGATCGATGAGGATGGAATGGCGCGCACCGCGAACAAGAAGTTTGATATCGCGAGGCGTGCTTATGAGCAGGCGACTAAAGAAGCGGGCCTCTCGGCTTCTGACATTTTCTTTGATCCCCTCGCACTGCCAATTTCAACTGGCATCGAGGAAGATCGACGAAATGCACTCGAGACAATCGAAGCCATTCGTCGAATCAAGAAAGAACTGCCCGGCTGTTTTACCATCCTGGGTGTTTCAAACGTCTCGTTTGGACTCAGTCCTGCTTCCCGAATCGTTTTGAATTCGGTTTTCCTTCACGACGCTGTAGAGGCTGGTTTGAATTCAGCGATTGTGAACGCAAGCAAGATTGAACCACTGAATCGCATTGGCGAACAGGAATTAAGAGTAGCGCGCGAGTTGATCTACGACCAGAGAAAATTTGACGGCGACGTCTGCACATATGACCCGCTGACCGAATTCACCAAGCTCTTCGAAGGTGTGAAGACAAAGAGCGCTAAGAAGGCTACAAAAGGTGAGACTGTCGAAGAGCGTTTGAAGAATCACATAATTGATGGTGAAAAGATCGGACTTGAAGACGAACTTAAGACCGCGCTCGAGCGCTATTCAGCACTCGATATAATCAACAACATCCTGCTCGATGGAATGAAAGTCGTCGGCGATCTTTTTGGCAGCGGCCAGATGCAGTTGCCTTTTGTACTGCAGTCCGCGGAAGCGATGAAATCTGCCGTCCGCTTCCTTGAACCCTTCATGGAGAAGAAAGGCGGTGCGACTGCCAAAGGCAAGATGGTTCTCGCCACAGTGAAGGGAGACGTGCACGACATTGGCAAGAACCTTGTCGATATCATTCTGACGAACAACGGCTACAAAGTATTCAATCTCGGTATCAAGCAAACAATCGACAACATCCTCGCAGCTTATGAAGAGCACGAGGCAGATGCCATTGGAATGAGTGGCCTGTTAGTTAAGTCGACACTGATTATGAAAGAGAACCTAGAACTGATGAATGAACGGGGCATCAAAGTTCCAGTTGTTCTCGGAGGGGCGGCATTAACACGCCGTTACGTTGAAGACGATTTGAAGTCGCTTTACCACGGTCAACTATTTTATGCGCGTGATGCATTTGCCGGCTTGCATACAATGGACAAGCTGGTTGGCATCGACGGCAACGGGCAGACTGTTGACGCGCGTGAAAGTGCGAAGACTGGGTCCGAGGAAGATCCTGAAGATCTTATCGGCGAGGAAGCAAAGCTCGGCATTCGTAAACCTGCGCGACCGCGAGGCGTCACTCGTATCGCGGCAAACACGACGCACACAACTCGTTCGGATGTAAGCACAGACGCCACGATTCCAACTCCACCGTTTATTGGTTCACGCGTAGTTGAAGATATATCACTCGATGATGTGTTCTCCTTCGTTAATGAAACGGCGTTGTTCAAGGGACAGTGGCAGTTCAAACAAGGAAGGACTTCTGCCGAAGATTATCACGTGTTGGTGGAAAACAAGGTTCGCCCGGTTTATGAAGAATTGAAGGAACGTATCAAGCGCGAAGAGTTGCTGGTTCCGAAGGTTGTCTACGGCTACTTTCATTGCCAGTCTGAAGGCAACGACCTGATCGTTCTTGATGACAGCGATAGAGAGCGTTTGCGATTCACGTTTCCGCGGCAACCAGCAGGAAGACATCTGTGCCTCGCCGATTTCTTCGCCTCGCGTGAATCAGGCAAAAAGGACGTCGTAGCTTTTCATCTGGTTACTGTTGGGCGCCGTGCGAGCGAATACGCGCACGAGCTTTTCAAGTCTGATAACTATTCGGACTACCTCTACTTTCACGGATTGAGTGTAGAGGCAGCCGAAGCATTAGCGGAACTTTGGCATAAGCGTATTCGTGAAGAATTAGGAATCGCGGGTGCCGATGCGAAGATTCTGACGAAGTTATTTCATCAGGAATATCAGGGATCGCGCTACAGTTTTGGTTATCCGGCGTGTCCAAACCTTGAAGACCAGGAGAAACTGTTTGCCTTGCTCGATCCTTCCAGAATTGATGTGGCCCTGACTGAGGAGTTTCAATTGGAACCGGAACAATCGACTTCAGCTATCATCGTTCATCACGCTCAGGCAAAATACTTTTCAATCGAATAATCAGGACCAACTGCGAATGTCCGATGTTCAAAGTCCCAAGTCAGAGCTAGTGACAGGAGACTATGAACAACTGGACGCGTCCACAGAACCGGCCCGCCATCTTTCATCCCTCGAGCCCACCGGTGAGGAGTTGGATGTCTTATCGCCGTTTGAACGATTTGCATTTCGATTTGTGCGACGAATGAACCGTGGCCAATGGAAGCGGTTTTGGACATTCTGTCAAAGAACGCTTGGCGCGGGCTGGATTCACTTATCCACCTATAACATCATGAACGTGTACGGGCTCGAGAATGTCGAGACGGCGTCACATGATCGGCCAATTCTAATCGTGGCCAACCATCGATCGTTCTTTGACATGTACGCAGTCTCGACGGTGCTTTTCCGTCGCACCAGATTCCGCAAACAGCTGTTTTTTCCGGTGCGTGGCAGATTCTTTTATCAATCGCCGCTAGGTATGTTTGTTAATCTGGTGATGGGCTGGTTTTCAATGTATCCAGCGTTCTTTGCCACGGGAGAGAAGCCGATCCCCGAAAAACGAGTCTTCGATAGGTTTTCATTTAAGGTACTCGCTGAGTTGGCCCGAGCAGGCGCCGGAAATATCATCGGCTTTCATCCCGAGGGAACGCGCAACAAAAGTGATGATCCGTATTCGTTCTTACGGGCGCAGCCGGGTGTCGGCAAATTGATCATGGATGCTCGACCGCAAGTTATTCCGGTCTTTATCGCTGGACTTTGCAACAGCCTGCCGAGGCAAATCGCGCGAAACTGGAACCATGAAGAGGTAATCCGGATTCATTTCGGTCCACAACTCGAACTGACGGAAGAACTGAGAAAACCAGATCGGTTGAGAACTCACAAAGAGATCGCTGACTTAGTGATGCGAAAGATTGGGGAACTTGCGGAAAACGATCGGAGAATGTTTAGGCGTTAGTACTTTGTCCGTTGTACTTGGTGCTTTGTACTTTGTTCTTGGATCTTGTTAATCGAAATCGAATCTGATTTACACCGTCGAAAGAACAAAATACAAAGCACAAAGAACGAAGCACAAAACACACATTAAAATGTCCGTTCCTTTAGTCATAGTAAATCCAACCTCTGCTGGTGGAGCGACCGGGTCCGCGTGGCCCAAGCTTGCCAGTGACCTCAGCTCGCAGTTTGGTCCTTTCACGAATGAATTCACGTCGAAGCGCGGTGATGCACTGAATCTAGCCGTGCAGGCTTGCAGAAAGGGAATTACATTTATAATCGCCTGCGGAGGAGACGGCACAATCTCTGAAGTTGCTAACGGTATTCTAAATTCTGGCAAAGACGTTGAACTCGGAATACTGCCCGGCGGAACGGGCGGCGATTTTCGCCGGACATTGGAGATTCCATCACAATCGCGAACCGCCGCGCGAATCTTAAGGACGGGACGTACGCGGCGGATCGATGTCGGCAGAGTTTCGTTTGTTGCTGAGAACGGTGAAGAAACTACCAGATATTTTCTCGGCGTCGCTTCTTGCGGCTTGAGTACGAAAGTTATCGAACGTGTGAAACGTGAAGGATCCAACTGGCTTCCAACAAATGCTCCTCATTGGCTGGGCGGTCGTGCTTCTTTTGCCGCTTCGCTGGCACAAACTGCAATGCGCTCCCAAGCGACGGAGATTGTGGTGCAGTTAGACGAATCAAACGAGCGACATCTCTCCGTAGTAAACTTTTGCGTCGCGAATGCCCGCTACTTCGGCGGCGGAATGAAAATAGCGCCGTCGGCAAAGCTGGTAGATGGTAAATTCGATGTTGTTAGTGTTGGAGATCTAAGCGCACTCAAAATCATGACGAGTGCGCCAAAACTATACCTGGGCTCCCACCTCTCGATGTCTGAAGTCAGTCACACGCTCGCAAAGAAGGTTATCGTTCGACCGTTAAGTCGCGATAAAGAAGTTGCTCTTGAGATCGACGGCGAGCTACCAGGACGTCTGCCGGCGACGTTTCAAATTGTTCCCCAGGCCTTGAGAGTGCGCTGCAACGCATAGGCAAGCACATGATCTTTGGTGGCTTCGAACGACGGCATGAGAAGCTAGCGCCTCTGGACGTATTTCTCTGGCGACTTGCGAGGTTTTTCTGTTTTGGATTGGGAATGATTGCTGTCGCGTTGTTCATGGGTATTGCCGGGTATCATTGGATTGCCGGATTTGGTTGGCTCAACGCGATCCTGGAGGCGTCGATGATCCTGGGTGGGATGGGACCAGTGAATGGCGACCAGCTAACCACACCCGGCTCAAAGCTCTTCGCCTCTGGTTATGCATTGTTCAGTGGTCTTATTTTTATTGCCGCAATGAGCGTCATTCTCTCGCCAGTCATGCATCGTTTTGTGCACACGTTTAATTTGGACAAGGATCCAGCGAAAGGCGCTAAAAAGAACTAGGGTGGGTTCTTTCGATGAGGAAGTCGGCAGTGGCCCGACTCGGCTGGAGTGAGGTCGCTGACAATCCAAGAGCGCAGGCTTTGTTAAGATTGACTGTAAACCTCACAGTTCACACCGCCCAGATATTTTTCTTTGCCTCCCTGTACAAAACTTTTATGATGAGGTGAGCTATGGATGAGCGACGATCAAAGCCGCGTCTCAATGTCAGCTTAGACGCGGTTTGGCACGGCGAGGCGGGAAGGCAATCGGCTCGAGTAACAGACCTTTCCGAAGGCGGGTGTTATTTGGACACCGTCGGGGATGTCATGAAGGGAGAGATCGTTGCCTTCAGAATTCTTTTACCAGACGACGACTGGTTATATCTGGAGGGCGAAGTAAGGCATCATCGTCCGGGATTTGGTTTTGGCGTGCAGTTTGTCGATTTGAATGAGGAGCAGATGGAGAACCTGCTGGTGCTTCTCAGTATCGCGAGAGAGTCAGGACCAGAACCATTTACGATTTCAGCAGATCTTGTTGAAGAATAGAAGTGTCCGACGAACTTTAGTTTGTCGTGTGGATGGTCTGTAGTATAGGACCTATTTGACCTATAGGACCTATTCCCCGACTACTGAACAATGACTTAGAGAATCCGACGGCGCAACTGAACAACTAATGGCGATCCAAGGCACGCTGAAAACAATGAATCTGACCGACCTCCTGCAGTTTTTGGCGGCGGGAAGGAAAACGGGCACTCTCAAATTTGATCGCGGGAAGATCACTAAACAGGTCTACTTTCAAAACGGGCTAATCGTCGGATCGAAATCAAACGATCCACGAGAGTACCTTGGTCAGATACTTCTCCATTACGGGAAACTTGATGACACTCAACTTCAGGCGGCTCGTGAAGTACAACGAACATCCGGCGGGAAGCTCGGTGAGGTTTTGGTGGCGCAAGGTTTTCTGACCGAGAGTGAAGTGCTGGACATCCTAAAGACTCGCACTCTCGACGCAATTTATGATCTGTTTGTCTGGGATGACGGTCAGTTTGAGTTTTATGACGAGGAAGCTCCTCCCGACGATTTGATCTTTATCGAGGTTGAACCAACGACAGTGATAATGGAAGGGATATATCGCATTGATGAACTAGCCCGTTATCTGACCCTGATTCCTTCCGATAGATGTATTCTTGAACTAAGTCCTGGCTGGACTAGTTCAATAAACCTCGGTAAAGAATTTCGCCAGATTTTCTTCTTTGTTGAGAAGAGAATGTCAGTGAAAGAAATCTGTTATCACATGCACGCGTCTGCGTTTCACGTATACGGCCAACTTTACCAGCTGATCAGCAAAGGCGTTGCACGCATAGCAGGTGAGTTGCCGGAAAGACCCGAGACACCATCCTTAACAGTTGACGATTTTCCAGACAGCGTAGAAGAACTCATCTGGTCGGCCGAACGCAGTCTTTCAGATAATCCTGATTCGGCGCTATCGATGATACAGAAAGCACTTGAGATAGAGCCAAAGAACGCTGAAGCACAACGGTTGTTGCCCGAAGTCGAAGAGAAATTAATCAAGCAGATTTATACCCAATCGTTGTCTCCAACCTCTGTGCCCGTCCTTTTGATTTCCCCCTCCGATCTAACGAATCAACATCTCGATCCTCAGGAAGGGTTTATCTTGTCGCGGATAAACGGAGTCTGGGACATTGAATCTATACTTTCAATCTGCCCGTTTCGCGAAGCCGACTGCCTTCGAATGATGAAACGGTTACTTGATCGCGGCGTGATTGGGCTGTGAGGAGTTAGTCAGTGTGTAATAGGTCCGATAGGTCGTATAGGTCCTATTTTCAGGAGGTCTCATGTCTGAAGAAAACAAACGGCTAATGCATCGCTGGTTCGACGAGGTTTGGACCAAGGGTAATTCGAATGCTATCTCCGAAATGATCACCGAGGATCTTGTAGTGCACGGTCTAACGGATGCTAGTGGCAATCCCGTGACCAGCGCAACGGCCTTTCGTGAGTTCCATAAAACCTTTCGTGGCGCTTTTCCAGACATTGTCGTTGAAGTAGAAGATTGTATTGCGGAAGGTGACAAGGTGGTGGCGCGATGCGCTGTGAGGGCGAAACACACCGGAGATTCTCTAGGTATTTCAGCCACAAATGCTAATGTTGATTTCACGGGGATCGCGATCTGCAGAATTCGTGACGGCAGGATTGTCGAAGCGTGGAATAACTTCGACTTCATGAGGCTTAACAGACAACTTAGCGCCATATGAAGGTTAGCTTCACTCTGTACAGTTGTTGTCTCATCGTTGCGTGCCTTTGTTTCCATCCTGCTCGAAACGCAATGCTTGAAGCGCGCTCGTTGGTTCCGACTTCTCTGTGTACCAAAGACGAGAAGGTCGTCTTTAGTTGTCCTCTCAGGCGATCGGCGAAGATTGTTTCTCTTTGCTCGTCCCAAAAGTTAACTAAAGACGCCGGGTATCTACAATATCGCTTTGGCGTACCCGGCAAGATCGAATTGGGGTTTCCAGATAATCGAGCTGATTCACTCAAAGTCTTCAGGTACAGCCATTATTTCAGAGCAAAGGTGGACTCCACAGAAATCAGTTTCTCTCGAAACGGTTATACCTATAGTGTTTTTGACGACTACAACGGCGAGGAGAAGCCAACAGTCTCGGAACAGGGCCTCACAGTGACTGCGGAGAATTCGAAGAAGGAAGTGAAGTATCTTTGTCAGATACGACCAACGGCTGACTATGGAGCGCTACCGGACGTATTTGAGAATTCGGCACCGTAAGACGGAATCATTTTCCATATATCATTTGACATTTTTCAGTCATTTCAGATGTCCGACGAACTTTAGTTTGTCGAGTGTTACCTTAATAGCCCTTTGAAAAAATCAGGTGCTCTCAATCGACGCGCGACGAACTAAAGTTCGTCGGACATCTGAAATTACAAAGTGAATAATGTCAAATGATATATGGAAAATACCTAGGTTCCGGCCCGAACCTGTCGTTGAAGCGGAACTGGTGTAAGTTCATTTCGCAGCGTCGGATCCTTTTTTACATCGCGAGTATCAGGTTCCAGCACAAAGAAGTTGCGCGAAACCGGATGGGCGATGTTCCGCCAGCGAGACAGACGCCGGCGTGACTCAACCTTGAAACCTGAGAGCGCAAAGATTCCTTGCCATTCACTCTCGAGTTGAAAAGTACAAGGACCTGTGCGGCCTTCCCATTGCTTATTGTGACTCCAACAAACAGCCCGGTCCCACCAGCCTGACGGACTGTCCTCGTAAACAATTACTCGACCATCCTTGCGCAACACTCTACGTACTTCATTCAACACCAAACTTGCATCCCTGGCATGATGCAATACGTAGCAGAGTAAGACTGCGTCAACGCTGCGATCACGCACGGGAAAATGGCGACCATCGTACGGAACATAGTCGATATTCGCCGATGTAAAGTTGTTCATGTCCAATCCTATTAGACGCGACTTGAGTAAGCCTGTGAGGTGGTGCGCAATGAAGCCGTTCCCGCAGCCAACGTCAAGAATGGTTGCGCCTGGTTTCACCACGCGCGCTATCTCCAGAGCCATGTCGTATGCACGGCCAACCTTTCTCCGGCGTCGCATGCGTTGGAACCTTCGAGAAATTGTTGTTCGCAGAGTTGCCACAGCACAAGCGGCTGCAAGCCTGATGCCCAGCGCGCAGAGAAAACTGAGACGCAGAAAGCCCAATCAGCGGCGCCAATATTTTCAACTGGAGCACAAATATGTCGCATGGAATCTCAGACACTTGAAGATTAAAAGAGCAATAAACCAATAGCGGTCCTTTGTACTTTGTGCTTCCTACTTTGTACTGTAGTGACGCACGAACAATGACCAACTACAAAAGACAAAGAACAAAGTACAAAGTACAAAAAATTCGAATCCGAGGTAATCGATGAGCAAACTATTCGTGATATCCCTGGTGTCCTTAATCGTTGTTTGTTCGATCGCACAACGCACCTCCACCATGAACAGACAAGCCACGCTTTCTTCCGGTTACTGGCCACTTGAAAAGAGCCAGCCTCTTATCGACAAGACTCAAACGATCCATCTAAATCCTGATCTAACCAGGTTGAGCGACGGAGAACGCGTGGCTGTTCAAAAACTCCTTTCCGTGGGAGAGATATTTCAAAAGCTGTATGAGAAGCAAAGGCATCCGGAAGCGCCCAGCGCATATCAAGCGCTTGCGCAGTTGGACAAGCAGAACGGCTCAAAGGCTGAGATCCGCAACCTTCTAACCCTGTACCGTCTCTTTCAGGGACCAATTGCGACCACGCTCGACAATAAACGCGAGCCCTTTCTGCCGGTTGCTCCGACAACTCCGGGCAAGAACGTCTACCCGTGGGGTGTGAAGAAAGAAGAACTAGACTCCCGCTTTACATTGACCAGACCAACGATCCAGACGAAAGAACAATTGTTAGATAGTCGTACCATCGTGCGTTTGGCACGACCTAACAACCTCAATGAAGACATCGAGCGATTAAGGAAATATCCGGCACTGCAAACGTTGCATCCACATTTACTCGAACAGCTTGAGGCGCTGGAACGCGATCGGCGGGCGGATCAGCCGCGAAATAGCCAGTCAGACGCAATCGTTGGTTTTTACGCTGTCCCTTATGCGGTGGCCTATGCCGATGAGTTAATGGCTGCCTACTCTCGCTTGAACGACGCTGCAGAGGCCCTCGAGAAAGACGATGAGGAGTTCGCGCGTTATCTGCGAAACCGCGCACGCGATCTTCTCTCTAATGACTATGAATCCGGCGATGCAAGTTGGGTAACCGGCAGGTTCAAAGATCTCAATGCGCAAATTGGTTCGTATGAAACGTATGATGATGAGTTATACGGAGTAAAAACCTTCTTTGCTTTTTCGTTGCTTCTGACTCGACAAGAGGAGACTCGAGCGTTACGTGAGGCGATGAAAGGTTTACAAGCCCTTGAAGATTCGCTGCCTTATCAACACCACAAAAAGGTGAGGGAAGATATTCCTGTTGGTGTTTACGACGTCATCGCTGATTTCGGACAGGCTCGTGGCGGAAATACCGCGACGATACTGCCCAATGAAAGTTATCTGGCCAGGCGTTATGGTCGCACGATTTTATTGCGTGCGAACATTATGCGCGACGCAAATATTTTCGAAAGTACACAAACGAGTTTCGCGGCTGCTGTTGGAAACGATCAAGCGAAGGCTTTAACTAACGATGGAAATTTTTATCGCACACTCTGGCATGAAGTGGGCCACTACCTGGGCGTCGATCGTGCTAAAGATGGGCGAGATCTCGATGTAGCGCTTGAAGATGATTCCAACGCACTCGAGGAGATGAAGGCCGATCTCGTTTCGTTATACGTGGCTGAAGCCCTGCAAAACCAGGGTTATTACACGACCGGCCAGCTGCGAAGCGTTTACGCGAGTGGCATTCTCCGAGTCTTGCAAAACAACAAACCTCGTCGCGATCAGCCCTACAACACGATGCAGTTGATGCAGTGGAATTTTTTTCTTGAGAACGGACTCTTGAGCTTCGATCAGAATTCCAAAACTCTACAAATCAACTATGACAAATATCACGAGGTCGTGGGAATGATGCTCGCGAAAACTCTCGCGGTTCAGTACGAGGGAGATAAAGCAGCGGCCGATAAGTTCATCGATCAGTACACGACTTGGAGGGATGATCTTCATGGAGTGGTCGCCGCCAACATTCGCGCACAGCAACGCTATCGATTCAGGCTGTTCCAATACACGGCGCTTGGTGAATAGACGCCATTTGGAACGAGAGCCTGCTGCAGGATGCCCAGGTAAACGTACATGCGAACCTCTGGAAGAAGGAATCTATCAGCCGTTGATTTAGCACGGTCGAAGTCAGTCAAACTCAGCGTGCCTAATGCGTTCGAAAGCGGATAAGCGATAGTTGCCAGGCTGTTGCCGTTTTGCATCGAGAGTTCGCCGTTCACGAAATACTCCGGACCAAAACCATTGAGGGTTTTCGCGGCATTGCTCAAGTCGTTGAACTGATCAACCAGCGGATCAAGCATTTCAAAACCACGCTTCGAATCGTATCGAGAAAATGCCCCTGCAAGATTGATTAGAGCATTCATGTGAGGCAAATTTTCTCCCTGAATGGAAGTACCAAGCAGACTGCGCGCCGTCTCGAGCAGAAATAGAGCCTGCGCTCTCTTTTGACCGGAACCAATCTGATTCGCTAACTCGCCCACAAGTTGCGCTCGCTCTTGCGCAGATTGAATTCTGGCAACGTGTTTGAGCGCCTCTTCCATGTGGCCCTGGTTCGCCTCATTCTGGGCTGCTTGTCGCTCCATGCGATTCAAGACGTCACGTCGCGCTCTGGGGTTCATCTGACTGTCGTTAATGATTTGTTTGGCCTGCGCAAAGTTTCCTTTAGAGATATTTCGTTCCGCAACACGCTGAAGGAGATGATCCCTTAACTCAGGTGGTGCCTGTGCGATGTTTTCCTTGAGTGTCTCAGGAGTTGAATTATCTACTGCGTCCTCAAAGCGCTTCCAGTCGTCGTTGGGATCTTTGAAACTCGATTCAGTGAGTTTCTTTTGGATCGCTTGTGTGGCGCCAGGAACCAGACTGTCTAACTCGTTGCCAACGATCTGTTTCAGATTCATGAGAAGTCTTTGCGGTGTATTGCCCTTCTGGACTTCATTAGGGGTGGGCGTTGCTGTCAGGCCCTCGTTGACTATTTTCTGAACGAGTGCGCGATAATCCTGGGCAGCCAGAAGTGGTAGAGCGTTTTGTTCGGAAAACTTGCTTGACGCTCTTATAAGTGTCAGCGCCGTATCCATCGCTTCAAAGTTTCGGAGGAACTTATCTGCGAGAAGTTTGGAGATGATGTCTTTTGTTAAGCTGTTCGCAAGGTCCTGATCGGTTTGACGAAGACGTCTAATTGTTGTTGCAAGTGTCGTAGAGTAGCCGGTCTTTAAGCTCTCTTGAGCCATTTCGAATGCGCGCCTTGGGTTCTTCCCGGCAATCTGACTTGCCAGCGATAACTCGAACTGACGTTCTTGTTGTTGGTCGTCTCTGTTAAGTTCTTCGATTGGCCTGCGCGTGGAACGAAACAGACTGAGCGCAGCGTCGGGATCGTGAGCTGCTAAGGTCTGGCAGGCTTCGTAACGCAATTGCTGCAGCCACTGAACAGCCTCCTCGTAAGCCTGGTCATCTTGTTTCAGTGTCGCGAGGTAATCTCTGGCTTCGGTTAGGCCTTCAATAATAAGTTGGGTGCCTTCTTTTGATCAAAAGTACGCAGCAGCGCAGCACATTGTAACTTCACTCGAATTCGAGTTTGAGGTAAACGGATTTCAGGAATTGAATCAACCAAATCGTTCAGCAGTGCCAGCCCTTTTTTCTTTCTTTCTTCCTCAGCGTTTGCGACTTTCAGTTCTTGCTCGGTGGCATCCCTAATTTCAAGAGTCTTTATTTCGTACTTTCCGTCTTTGACAGAGTTATTTGCATCCAAAGCCGAAACCGAGATTCGATAGCTCCCGGCGGTCACAGCAACAATGGAAACGTTTTCAGGACCTTCCGCTCCATTGGGGGAATCGAATTCGCCAAGACTCTGACCCGTTGGTGAGAATACGCGAACGATTAGATCAATCCCGTGCTGGTTAACAACAAACTGAAGATACTGGTTCGCGGTTAGGTTGATGCTGAAACTCTGGGTCTCCGTTGAACCAATCGTGCGCTCAAATGGAGTGTCAGGTTCCAGCGTTGTAGGAGTGCCGCTATCTTGGGCAGAAGCTGTGATGAACAATGTTAGCGGGAGAGAGAGAAAAGTGATGGTCGAGAGTCGCATTTCAAATCTCCATGTCAAGGCGGGAACTCTGTTTGGGTATGCAGTTTACGAAGGAGACTAAGCCGAAGTTTGCCTAAGTTCGGCGTGGCTGGCAACCGGTTCGCAGTCCCCACAAGCCATCATGGTGCCGTCTAGGTCCAAATTAGAGGATGCTCTGGCGCTGCCGACTCAAGAAAAAACCGCTTCCAAACTAGGTCCAAGGGTTGTCTTAGGTTATAAGTACTATCGGTCTTCGTAGAGGAGCCTCTCCCCTACAAAGATTGGCACAGCCCCGCACTGCATAGCGGGAAAGGGGTTGCGTGGGGCGTTGTGTTACGCGTAACCACAAGGGCGGGAACTCTGTGGGAGTGTTCCCGCCTTTTGTTCGTTCGGTAGCGGACTGACAAATGAAGCTACATACCTCACAAAAGGCACAGACAAGAATTCCGTACCCTGGCACCGGATAACGAAGAATCGTATTGGGGAATGCGTGTCTCCGTTGGGCGCGAAAAGTCGTTGGGGAACGAAAGGGAATGTTTCCCGCCTTCTTGTTATCAAGCGGTCTCCAATAACCCACCAACAATTCAACTACTTCGCAAACGCGTTTCCGCCCAGGAAGTTTTCCCGTAGATAGCTGACTGTATCGTGAAGCGTTTCGCCGGGATCGCGTGGCCTGAAATTCAGTTCACGTGCCGCCTTCGAGCAGTTCAGATACCAAAAGTATTGCGCCATCTCAATTGCGCCCGGTTCGACTGGTGAAGTGAGGTCCCATTGTTTGAAAAATGAATCGACGAGCTGCGCTCCGGTGATGGCAAGGCGCGAAGGCAAAGCAAACCGTGGCGCAGAGACTTTAGTTAGTCGCTCTAGTCGTCCAAAGAATTTGTTGAAAGTCCAATTCGCTGCGCCAAGTAAATAGCGCTCTCCATGACGGCCCTTCCTCATTGCTATGCGGAAAGTAGTAGCTGCATCGCGTGCATCAACGAAACTGACTCCGCCCGTGGGTACCGCACCGATCTTTCTTGCCATGAAATCGAGAACTACTTTCGTTGACCTGAGTCGTTCGTCACCGATGCCAAGCAGCAGACTTGGATTCATGATCACAAGCCGCAGACCTTTGCCCGAGAATCGTTCTAACGCTGCCATCTCCTGGTAGGCCTTACTGGCGTAGTAAGGCCAACGCGAAATTATTTCCAGAGGCACCGGATACGTTTCGTCTGGAATAAGATCCCCTTCTTTGGTAACTGCAATGGTGCCGCTCGTTGATGCCAGGACAATCGTTTTCGCGCCTGCGGATTTCGCTGCATCACATAAAAGTCTGGTGCCTTCGACGTGAATCTCATACATCTTTCGCGCGTCGTCACGTTCTCGTGACACTCGGCCGGCCAGATGGTAAATCTCCTTTATGCCGTCAACGGCCCGTTTGCAGTCTTCGGAGTTGTTGATAGAACCTTCGAAAGTCTCGACACCAAGATCGACTAACCAATCCGGAATCGAGGTTGCCATAACACGAATGTCTTTGGCACCTTCCTCGACGAGTTGACGCACGAGATGGGAGCCCAAGAATCCAGTGCCCCCTGTTACGAGCGTGACGGCACGTTGCCGTTTCTCGATTGCCGCCCGCCGTTTAGTCGACGGAACCGCAGTCATCCGGGCAGTTCGTTTGCCAGTGGGTTTGGAAGGCATTGGTTGAATGTCCGACGAACTTTAGTTTGTCGATCGTCGGATTTGCGGGCTCCTTGTTAGCCCGAGTTCATGGTTGGCGCAAACGACAAACTAAAGTTCGTCGGACATTAAAAAACTGACGCCGCGCTTTCTTCCGTTTCGTCCGTCTCCAGTAGCTGAGTCTTCCGTTCCGCTTTCATCTGCTTTCGTAATCGCTTGGCATCAAACGAACCTCGAGTTTTGTCGCGCAGGTTTACGATCTCGTGACGAACGTATGCCGCGATCAGTCGATATGCTTCCGCTCTGGCCATACCGCGCGTCATTTCTTCGAGCTCTTCGTAGGTTAGAAATCGACCGATGCGGGCTCCGATGTCGCGGCTCTTAATTATCGTCGTGCCCTTTGGCATTGCCTCATAAGTTCCATGCAGGAACGTCGGCAAGATGCCAACTTTTGCATGCAATGCGAGATAGCCAATCACCGGTTTGAAGTCGGCCATCACTCCTGTCATTGAGCGAGTGCCTTCTGGAAAGATCAGAGCGTTGTAACCTCGGTCGAGAAAGGAACGTGCGTGTCGCAGCGACTGACGAAGCGAACCAGTCCGTTCCATTGGCACAAGGTTGGTGAAGTTTTCCATCACTGCTCGTTTGTACTTCGTATCGAAGAAGTAGTCTGCTGCGGCGAGCGCAACCATGTCCTTGCCCGCGTCGCCGAGTGCCATCTTCGTTAATCCCATGTCCAGGTGTGAACAGTGATTAGCTGCAACAAGAAAATTCGTATGTGGCGGGATATTCGATCGGCCTTCGTAGCTTGTGCGCAGGAATTGATCGTAGAACAAGCGCTGCAGCACATCACCCGCCTTGTTACCGGCGGTTCGAACGAATGACGGAATGTGGATCTCGTCATCGTCCTTGCCGTCGTCTATGCGCGTTTCCTGCTTTGGCGCGGCGGCGCCGCGTCGACTTACAACACTAATCAATTCGCGCACATCCTGGACTTCATTGAAACGTTCCGGGGCTGAAATGGAACCACCCGCGTTTTCAATCGCACTCGCAAGCTCGACAAACATCAAACTGTCGAATCCAAGGTCACTCAAACGCGTGTCGATCGAAACCTCTGAGCGCGGTCGATTCGCTACAGTCGAGATCAATCCAACCAGCCAGGCTGAATCGGCATCCGCCACTTCTTTAGCAGAGACTTTACGCCCGCTCTTTTCTGTTTGCTCGAGTGATTCAATGATCTGCACAACCTGCCGCCGTTTTACTTTTCGAGTGGCTGTTCTCGGCAATTCGATATCCGTGAAGTGAAGAACCTTCACTCGCTTGTAGTAAGGCAGTGCAGCTGAAACTTGTCTAAAGTGTTCTTCAACAAGCCTGTGCAGTTCAGCCCGTGAAAGTGAGATGTCGTACTCGTCATCGGGAACAACTATGCAAGCTACCTTTTCTCCGATTCCGTCTGGCAGACCAACAATGCTGAGTTCCTTAATGTACGGCGAATCTCCGTAGAGCTCTTCAAGTTCATCCGGATAGACGTTCTTACCGTTTGTATCGACAATGATTTCTTTTGACCGACCGACCAGAAAGAGATTGCCATCATCGTCGATGCGTCCAAGATCACCGGTGTAGAGCCAACGCTCCACGAGTGTCTTGCGCGTTGACGCTTCATCTTCGTAATAGCCGAGCATGATGTTCGGACCACGAGCAACAACCTCGCCAACTCCAGTCGAATCTGCATCGGAGATTCTGACCTCTACACCCGGCAATGCTTTGCCAACTGTTCCGATCAGCATGCGATTCTCGGGACGTGTCACAGTCAGAACCGGGGATGCTTCGGTAAGACCGTACCCTTCAAGAATCGTGAAACCCAGTCCATGAAAATCACGCTGGACCTTCTCGTGCAGTGCAGAACCGCCGCTGATGAAATACCGAATTCGACCGCCGAGGCCCTCATGAATTGGATAGAACAGTACCTGGCCAAGATTCAGCGGCGTATTGTCGCGAAGCCACGCATTTGCACGAATAAGGTTCTCGGCAGTTTTACCAATCCAGTCACTGCGTTCGAACAGCCGATTTTTGATGCGTCGATGTAGCAACTCCCAAAGCGCAGGAACGCCTACCATGCCTGTGACATGGCCGTTCTTAATGGCGCGGGCCAAAGCATCGCTGGTCAACTCCGGCAGGTAAGTAATCTGCGCGCCTCGACTCAGCGGAGTAAGGAAACCTGTAGAGAACTCAAACGTGTGGTGCAGTGGTAAAACTGATAACACACCGTCGCTTGTCGTCATGTCGAAGACTGACGAAAGCATCGAAACCATGCTGGTTAGATTTCGATGTGAAAGCATCACACCTTTTGGCTGACCGGTCGTGCCTGAAGTGAAGATTAACGAGGCAACACTTTGCGCATGCACGCGCTGCGGCAACATCGCAATCCGCTGATCCTCGGTTTCCTGATCGGCCATAGCGAACACCTGGTCGTAGGTCCAAAGACGAGTTGAGCCCTGGGTCTGCAACAGCGATCGCAGGTCGGGGTGGTCATCATCGATTGCCTGGCTAATTACGATCCCGACAGCGTTACCAGCCCGGGCAAAGTTTAAGATTTCGGTGGTAGAGCTTTCTGGATCGCACGGAATACAAGTAGCGCCCGCCTTGAGAACGCCAAAGTAAGTCATTCCCCACTCGGGCGAGTTGCTGCTTACAAGCATTACTCGATCACCGGGCTTCACACCTTCACTGGCAAGGAATCCAGCAACCCGGGTTGCGAGTTCGTTAAGATCTTCGTAGGTGTATTGTTCCTTGCGGCCATCGCGCTCGATGCGCATTGCAACGCGAGTCGCGTGGCGCTTGGCCGAAGTCTCGAACAATTCCAAAAGGTCGCGATAAGTGTAGACACGCTTTGGTTTTGCACGCATCTCGTCTTCGAGTGTGGGAAAGACCCACTTCGTAAGACCGGGAAGATGGATGTTGAGCCAGTAGTCGTACCAGTCAAACTTTTCGGGGTTCCATGTAAGTAAAGCGCGTTCGTCTGCACCGATGCGATCGAAAAGTGCTCGCACGTTATCTGACCGAAAGACGTAAGCGTTCTCCATCGTAAAGGGGCGGAACATGTCAAACGCTTCGGTTGTTTCTCTGGTGAGCTCCTCAACACGTTCGACGCCGTCCTTAACTCGATCAATTGCTTCTGCAATACGTCCTCCACCCCAACGCGGTCGAACTTTATCGAGCAGCGACGATGCCTTCCTGGCCGTGGCATTGAACATCGGCACCGACGCACTGTCGTAATACTCGTTTGTAACAGGTCGCGGTTCCATTCTTGCGACAATTCGGTTGAGAACTTTGTTGCCTGTCTCTTTCTCCTGAAAATGCCGACGCTTATCGAGACCAACAAGACCGATGATTCTTTCCATGTTGTTTGGATTGGAATCACCAGTGGCTGCCTGGAATACGAGTGGCGGTTCTTCGACACAGGCCTGAGCAGAGACGGCGAGCATCACCGAAGCCACCTGGTCTACGGGCGTTATATCCAGAATCAGTTTTTCGTTGGCCGGGATTAACGTTTGGCCTTTTCGGATCAAGAAAATAATTGGAGCAGTTGTGGTGAAGCCTTCGTTCCAACCGGGAAATGGGTATGACAGAGCTGACTCGACAATGCTTGGTCTAACGATGCTTCGTACCATTTCGGTTTCAGCCGCGACCAATTGTTCGCCGAGTGATTTTGTATACGTGTAAATATTAGGCCAGCCCCAGTATGCTGCGCGTTCGACACCTAAGTCTGTTAGTCGCGTGCGCGTCCAGACCTTTCTTTCTCGTGCGACTGCCAAACCCAGAGCGTCAGGGTCGTCAACATCGCGTCCTTCTTCTGCCAGCCGTTTACGTGCGAGCTCGCGAAAGCGTGCAGTCATCATGGCGTCGCGCGCTTCGTCGCGCACGCGATCGGCAAGTTTCGCGCAGTCAGCAATCTCCTGGTCGACCGAGAATTCAACTCCGGGCATCTCTGACTTGCGAGGAAAGTAACCAAGAACCGAATCGCTTTCCCAAACGGCTCCCGAGCGATTACCGGCAACGAAGCACGTAGAGACGTGCACCAGACTCGGTCGTTTCATACGTCTGGCAAAAGCAATTACATTTTGTGTTCCGACTACGTTTGTTCGAAGACCGCTCTCGAGAGTCGGATTGAATGTGACGTTGCCAGCGGAGTTGATGACGATGTCGATGTCGTCGGCGATTGCTTGCGCCTCTTCTTCGGAATAGCCCAGGTTAGTCTCGCCGATATCGCCGCCCCGTACGATCACCTTATCGCGCACAAAGCCTTCCAGAGCGTGGCCATAGCGTTCACGAAGAGGGTCAAAGGGCGGCGCGGTAATGATGTTGTTCCAGAAGCGTGCCTCCGATTCCTCCTGCGAGCGCGCACGCACAGTGACGTACACCTTGCCCACGTTGGGAAAACGATGGAGCAACATGCTTAGAGTTACCTTACCGAGAAAGCCCGTGCTTCCGATGAGAAAGATTCTCCGGTCTCGGTAGATCTCTGTGGGTGACAGCCTCATAACTTCTTTTATAGGACCTATAGGACCTATTAACTGCTCCTACTCCATATCCGCAATGCCAATCATCGGTTGATGAAGCATTGTGATCTCCGCCGAATTGCCCATGTGACTTCGGGCCACCGCAATCGCCTCGGTGAGATTGTCCGCTCGTTCCCAGCCAAGCATTGCCGGCACGTGCGAATTCTCAGCTCCTGCAGCGATTACTTTGCCGACATGCTGTCTTCCATTCTCGCCCCAGTACCACATGAAGAATGGATGTGCTCCGTGATATGCATTACCTCGGCGGTACATCTCGACATAGCTCGGATTATTAGCAAACTCTCGCTCGTATTTGTCACGAAGAACATCGGCGTTGCGTGTTTCCGGAAGCAAGCGATTGAAAAACTCAATGTAACTCGGGTGAAAACGATGATCGAAGTCGTCGTAGCACGGGTGATGAAGAATCAACACGCCGCCTTTCTTCAGCAGAGGCTTGTTTCGATAGAAATTGAAGTGATATCCGAGGGCCATCACTTGCACGAGCAGTGGATTAAGAATTGAGTAGACGTTGTATGGCGAAATGTCTGGAATACCCGTGATTAGAATGTCAGCCTGGCCACGGATAGGAATCAAATACTGCTCAAAACCCTTGGCGATGATCTTTTCATGAACCGGATCTGTCTTACCCGCATGACACGCGATCATCTCGTATTGAGAAGGGCGCGAGTGAAGAAGCTTTCTACGGGCTTGCCGTGGAAGTTTGCTCATTGTGTAGCGCATGGCTTCAAACTTCATACGATCAAAGGCAGTGAAGTCATCTTCATTCTTTAGAAGAAAATCCATGTCGCCTTTGTACATTCGATTGTTGATGGCTGTTTCGATGTGAAAGACATTTAGGTGCTCATCAACGATCTTTCCGAGTCGGATGCATTTGCGGTTTAGTTCGGAACGCGCGGGATCCATGTAGCTATCAGAGTCACGAATGGTCTGGGGGTCGTGGTGCGCGCGCAACGACTCGTAATCACAAAGCCCAACTGCGACTGACTTATGACCACCGTCCATTGGAACCAGATTGATGTTTACATAGATGAGTAGATCGCTTTCGGCTGCACGGCGGTTGAGCGTGAGTGGTTCCTTGTGCCTGGTCTCACCGATTTTTATTAATCCATCTGCCCATTCAGCATCATGGTTGTAGTAACGATCGGGATAGTATTCATCAAAAATTCGCTGCCCGACCATTCGTTTCATTTCCCATTCGGTCATCTTCCGGTGCAGGGAATTGGCGATGATGATGTGAATGTCGTCAACTCCATGACCACTCAGCATGTCGAGGACAATCTCGAGGATCGTCTGACGAATGTCCGGTGTCGCCATGGGTGGTAAAGGCAAACTTATATCGTCAACGGCGACAGTGACCCGCATTCCTGGTTCCAATTGAGCAAACAAAGGATCGCAGCCGTATGGATGGTTTAGTGCATAGCGAATTGCAGCTTCACGATTGGGCAAGCCCTTGATTGGGGGATTCGGATATAGCACGCGAGTTCCAATCGGAAGATCTTCCAGAATGAAGTCCTCTCCCGAGGGCATGATCCTCGGTGCGCTGTCGCGATCTATGTAGATAACAGACTCGTGTGTTTTCTTTCGGAGTTGAAGTGCCATGGAGTTGTTTATGATTCCGCTATTTCAAATCCAAGATGGGCCAATCGTGATGTAGAGCGGTTTGTCTCAAGCGCATGTCCGGGTTTACTGCTGCGGGATGACCAACAATCGAAAGCATCGGTAGATCGCTCATACTGTCTGTGTAAGCGTAAGACTCGCTCAGACTTATTCCTTCGCGCTCGCTATAGGTTCGTATCCACTGAGCTTTCGTGGCCGCAGCCATCACGGGCGGAAGAAGACGGCCCGTTGCCATTCCGTTAACAAACTCAAGCCGATTAGTAACGAAATCCGTAATCCCCAGGTGTTCCATTAAAGGCTTGACGGAAAGGTCCAGCGCGCCCGTAATCACGACTTGCCGCAGGCCGAGGCTCCGCGATTTTTCGATCAATTCGTAGGTGCCCGGAAAGACCGCGGGCTTAATCACATCCTCGAATAGCTCATGAGCAAAGTAGCGAAGTCGATCTTCCGATTGGCCCCTGTACCTTTTGAAATAAAGGTCGTTGAAAACTTTTCGGCTATACTGGTCCGTGATCGCAAAGACAGGCAGGCTAAGAAACGTTGTAGCGCTTTTCGTGATGCTTTGCAGGAGCGTGGTCTGCCGTTTGGAGTAGAACCCAAGCGTGTGCACCAGGTTCGTGCTGACTAATGTTCCTTCCAAATCATAGAATGCTGCGCCTGCCAAACTATCCTCCTGCAAACGACCACTTCGTGACACATTCTCCTTCGAACGCCACCGGTCAAGTGGACATCAATATACCGTATTCATCCTTAATTTGGATAACTGTAAGCAAAACTATTACACACTGTATGTTATCACTAGACAATCGGAGGCTCGGACATGCGGAATGCGCTGAATTCCTTCGGAAAACTTAATATCTGGATCATCTCAACCGGGGTGATTGCAGCTCAGATCTTCACGATTTCATGTCATAAACAGTCGTCGCCAAGCCCTACTGCGATCGATTCCGGCGACGAGAAGATCGCTGCGGCAAAGATAGCCGAAGGGGATCAGCTTTACGCGGCGCGAGAAGACATAACCAAAGCCAGAGTTGCGGTCGCGACCTACCGGCAAGCCCAAACGGCAGATTACGGAAACTACGAGGCGGCATGGAAACTGGCAAAGGCCTGCTTTTACGTCGGCGACCATACGGACAATGACGACGAGGCTGAGAATATGTTTAGGACCGGGATTGAAGCCGGAAAAGTCGCCGTAAAGCTAAAAGGCGACGCGCCCGATGGTCATTTCTGGCTTGGAGCGAATTATGGCGGCGACGCGCAGCGCAGCACCCTGGCCAGTCTCGCTACGGTCCAGGACATACGAACGGAGATGGAGACCGTCATTAAGCTTGATGAGAAATACCAGGGTGGGAGTGCGTATTTGGGGTTAGGCCGATTGTATCTCAAGGCGCCAAAAGTTCTGGGCGGAGATACTTCCAAGGCAATCGAATATTTGAAAAAAGGATTAACGATCAACCCGGGTAACTCGTTGATGAAATATTACCTGGCCGAAGCTTATGACGACGAACACCGCGATGCTGAAGCCAGGAAACTGATCGATGAAATATTAACGATGACACCCGACCCGCAGTATGTGGCTGAACATAAGGATGCAGTGGCGAAGGCGAATAAATTGAAACAGAGGATTGGGTAGGCGTCGGTGGGTTAATAGGTCATATAGGTCCTATAGTCTACTTGTTCGTCAACTTTTGAATCTCTTCCAGCGTCCGCTTGTGTTGCTCTAGTTTTTGACCGGCCTCGGCAAGTTTCCCCTGTGCAGTCAATCGTTGGTAATCATCAAACTCCTGGATTGCACGAGTTACCAGTTGTTGGAGGTTCTGAGTCGGCACGGGTGTAGCGCCTGGTGAGGGACCTGGTTCGACAGGCTTCTGTTCCGGTGGCTGTGGTTGACTCTGTGTGTTTGCAGCTTCACCAAACAGACTATTCATTGCTTCACTGAAATTTTGCCCATATGCGAGTTTCTCCTGAGTTGCCAGTACCACCAGGCGTAGTTCCGGCATCGGACTTGTCGTCGCCTGCAGATAGATAGGTTCGACGTAGACTAAAGATCGACCAATCGGAATCACAAGCAAGTGCCCGCGTATGACTCCCGACCCTTGTTGATTCCACAACGTGAACTGTCCAGACAACTGAGCGTTTTGATCTATTCGAGCTTCGATTTGAAGAGGACCATCAATCAGGCGTGACTTCGGAAAATTATAGGTGACGAGTTTCCCATAGTTTTCACCGTCGCAGCGTCCTGCTATCCACCCGATCATGTTGTTACGATTTGCAGGCGTGAACGGTACAATCAAGACGAATTCAGTTTTCTTCGGCTCTCCGGGCAATTGCATCAGCACGTAATATGGATCGATCGGAACAGTCTCTTTCTGCCGCTCTTTGTTTAGGCGAAGTTGGTTAGCAACATTCCAAACGTCCTCGCGTTGAAAAAACGCCCTTGGATTATGAGTGTGATAGAGACCGTAAACCTCGCCTTGAATGCGCATCAACGTTTCGGGGTATCTCACATGCATTCGCAGATCAGCGGGCATTTTGTCAGCGTCTTCAAACAGAGTGGGAAAGATTTGCCTGTAGGCTGCGATAATCGGGTCTTGCTGGTCAAAAACATAAAAGTGCGCCGTGCCGTTGTATGCGTCGATTACGACCTTTACTGAGTTTCTGACGTAATTAACGTTTCGGCCAACGAAGTTATGGTGACTTGAGTAGGGGAAACTGCCCGAGTCAGTGAACCCGTCGAGCATCCAGAAAAGCCGTCCCTCATTCGAGACTACGATGTAAGCGTCTCGATCGTACGTTAAGAAAGGTGCTATGCCATTCACTATCTCGGTGACTTTTCGATTGATCAAGACCCTACTGTCGCTGGTGACGTCGTCGGAGAATGGCAGCTTCGATAAATCTCCGATGGCCCAGGCAAGCAAACTACGTCGTAACACCCCACCAATCCGAATACCGCCCGTGCCTTGATACGTGGTGAACGTATTGGCTTCGCCTTGCGGATAGTCAAACTCGTTCTGTTTCGTCTTCACATAAACGTAACGGTCGGTTAGTTCTCCAAAATAGATCTCGGGTCGAGTGATCTTTGTTTCAGGAGTCGTCGATTCAACCGGCATGTTCGACAGAAGAAACTTTGGTAAGCCTTCCGGCGTGAATCCGTTCGCCGTATTCATGGTGACGCCATAACCGTGCGTATAAATCAATCGTTCATTCACCCAATTGCGAGACGACTCAGGTAGTTTCGCATCGTTAATCTCGCGTGTCGCAACCATCACCTGTTGCAGTCGACCCGCAGTCGTATAACGATCGACGTCAACGTCCTGGAAGTCATAGTAGGTGCGAATTGTTTGAATTTGTTTGAGAGTGTCCTGGAGTGCCTGCCAGTCCCAGAGGCGAATGTTTTCGAGACTATCGCGGTTATTAGCTATGTCGAGTGCTTCCACTGTGCCTTCGGTCGGGAAGTCTCGCTGTTCAATCTGATCGAGTCCAAATCCTCTTTGTGTCCATTCGATGTTGTGGGCAATAAATGGAGTTTCGCGATCGAGTTCATTCGGTTTCACGACAAAACTTTGGATGTACGCCGGCACCAGTACAACTCCAACAACGTAGACTGCTACGGGCAGAGCCAAAGCAATGACTAGCAAGCGAAAACGCCTGAAGACGAAAGCATTCATAAGGCAGAATGCGGCCGCTACTACGAGTGCGATCGCAACCAGCATCAGCGCCGGTAACACGTAATGCGCCTCCGTATATGTCACACCGGCGAATGTCTGATGGTCGTCCCAAAGAAACGGAAAACGGATCAGATATGTGCGCCAACTCAACACGATCAAGAACAACGCCAGCGAACAGCAAACACCACGAAAAGCAGCACCAGAGGACCAACGAACACTTGGTTTCAAGACGCGTTGAGGTAGACCGAGAAGGGAATAGGCGACCGCCGCGCATAGAATTATGAAAGTGACTCCAAGCAGCCATGTGTTTATAGCTTCGTAGAGCGGAAGGGAAAAGAGATAGAAGCCAAGCGCCTTCCCGAATATCGGATCAACTAAGTTCGTTTTGGGTTGGTGCCAGTACAACGCAAACTTCTGCCAGTCGTCTTTCACTGCCAGGCCAAAAATCAGTCCAAAAAACGCGGAAACCAACCAACCGACCGGACGAATAACTTTGGCGGGTGAAAACTGAAACGGGCGGTTGTTCAGGATAATCGTGCGTTGTTCAAATGCGCCCGCGCCGAACAAACGTTGAAATAGCCAGAAGGTTGCGCTCAAGAGCAGTGCAGTAAAAAGGGTGGCGCCCACAAATAGCCCGACCTTGAGTTTAAAGATGTACCAATAGACTGAGGAGAAACCGAGGGAGCCGAACCAAAGCGCAGATAAGTAAACTGATAAAAAACGCGAGATGACAAACAGAAACAGCACGAGTCCCACAATAAGCCAAACTCGCGATCGCCGCCGGCGTGGTCCGACATCAATGATCGGGGGGCTGTTGTTCACACCTTAAGGATAACCTCCTGCGAGTGCTCTCTCAAAGTAAAAGTCGATATGTGGCCTCGCCCTAAAGTCCATGTCAGTACTAAAAAGTTTCGTGTTATTTCGTGGATCGCGGCTTTTGTCCAGAAAAAGACGATCCACGAAGTCACACGAAATAACACGAACCAAAATCGTTTCCACTCAAGCTAGATGTGACTTTAAGGCAAAACCACCGCTGCCGCATCACAACGGAAGCCAAAGCAAATCAAACTAGTTCACCTCTACTTTTGAGGCAAAGCTTTGGAACGCTGTGTATAATGATTCGGCTCCATTTTGAGCCATTTAGTTGAACTTCTTAGAGTGAAAACAACCTTAATCGCCAATACTGTTCTGCAGGGCCGCTACAAGATTGTTCGTCAACTTGGACAGGGCGGAATGGGAACTGTTTATGAAGCGATCGATCAACGCCTAGATACGACGGTTGCGCTAAAGGAAACATTTTTCGCCGACGAACGCCTGCGAAAACAGTTCGAGCGGGAAGCTCGTTTACTCGCACGCTTACATCATCCCGCGCTACCGCGCGTCAGTGATCATTTTTCTGAAGACGATGGTCAATTCCTCGTCATGCAGTTTATTCCAGGGGATGATCTTTCGGAAATGATGTCTCAGAGACGCGGTCCGTTCCCGGCCGATCAGGTTTTGACCTGGGCGGATCAACTCCTTGACGCTCTCGATTATTTACATACCCAGGAACCGCAGATCATTCATCGCGATATAAAACCGCAGAATTTGAAACTTACTTCGCGTGGACAGATCATTCTGCTGGACTTTGGTCTGGCAAAGGGACAAGCAGGCGAGATCTCGCGCGTAACCACTTCAGCCAGCATCTTCGGCTACACACCAAACTATGCGCCTTTGGAACAGATTCAGGGATTAGGGACAGATTCACGCAGCGACCTTTATTCTCTTGCGGCGACTGTTTACCACCTGCTAACGGGAACGAAGCCTCCCGACGCTTTGACACGCGCCGCATCGCTGGTCAATGGCCAACCCGATCCGCTCATGCCGGCTACCTCATTGAACCCTGCGGTTGCGCCAGACGTCAGTGCAGTTCTTCAGCAGGCCATGGCCCAAAACAGGGACCAACGGTTTGCAAGCGCAGCGGACATGCGTAAGGCGCTGCATCGAACGGAACAAACATCAACGGTCATTAGTCGTGCGGAAGCGCAGACGGTTCTTCGTCCGCCTGTTGAAGCTTCCACTATCGCCGCAGCTTCGACTCAAGCAGTTGCTCATCAGCCAACAGTCGCGACAGGTGAAACAACTGTCGTTAGACCTTTAGTGGCTGGTTCACCCAAACGAGTACTTCCATGGCTGTTGTCGGGTGCTGCGCTACTTATCGTAGCGTGCTGTGTGGTCGGGTTCTATTTTATCCGGCGTCATAATGACGCTGTCGTGAAGTTGGGCGAAGCAACGCCGTCACCGTCGCCGAGTCCGGTAGTAACCGCAGAGTCCGTTGGTAGTCCGGTACAGCACGTAGTTATCAATCCAACGCCGACCCCTGAAGTCAGGACGCCGAGGAAGACAGGGACACCGAGACCAGCCGAGGAAACGAAAAAGCAACCAACACCTGAGCCGATCGCAACACCGCCCCCCACGCCACATTCGAACAGTGGGCATGAAAGTGACCGCGACGAGACGCCCGAAATACCGAAGGATTCTACTTTTCCGAGATCGGGGCGCCCGAGGGTCAACGTAAATCCAGGTGGCGCGCCTACCATTACAGTGGGACCTAATGGAAGCGTCATTAGAACTTTCCCAGATGGTTCAAAGATGATCTCGTCCCCTGATGGTTCGCGCGTTTACATTTCGCCGGATGGCCGACGTCAAGTGCTCTATCCGGGTCGTCAGCAAAACAAGCGACGATCACAGACGACGCCCTAACCGTTTAGGCGAATTGTCCGACGAGCTTTGGTTTGTCGCTGTTTGAAGTTACGAACTCTTTCTTTCTTAAAGTGCCATTGCTCGCACGTCGACAAACTAAAGTTCGTCGGACATCAGCCCTTCTGCGTTGCTCACATCGTTGTTGCTCAAGTAGGATTCACAGTCGCGAATCCGTTACCGAATACTGTTTGTCTTGAGGAGATGCAGATGAAGAAGTCTATTAACCTTCGTTTAGCCGTTGGTATGGCCACAATCCTGACGACGCTTGTGGTGTTGTCAGCGTCTGAGTTTCGAGTACACGCGGAGAAGGACTCTGCAATCCCAGCTGTCATTCGGATTGCGCCGGCAGCGCCGGTGTTTGACGAAAAAGAACGATTGGCGGAGCTAGCTCAGCGTCGCGCTCGTGTCGCGCAGAACATTGGCCCAAAGTCTTTGCTGATTCTTTTCAGTGGAGAATCGCGAGTCTACGCAAATGATGTTGATTACCCTTTTCGCCAGGAGAACAATCTCTTCTACCTCACGAATTTGAAACAGGAAGGCGCCACGTTAGTTCTCCTTCCGGGCAATACCCAAACGCCTGAGATTCTTTTCCTACCGCGCCGGAATCCAGCGGCCGAGACGTGGACAGGTCACATGTATAGCCCACAGGAAGCGAATCAGATTTCCGGTGTTAAAGAGATCTGGGAGGCAAGAGAGTTCAAGCCTTTCATTGATGCTTTGCAGAATCGCCAACCATATCGTCCAAAGACAGAAAACATCCTTCTGTCAGACTTACCGGCTGACACAAAGATGGCGAATGGAAATGGATTTGAGCCGCTGTTGGACGCTGCGGGAAAAAATGAAGCAGCCATTTACATGTTGATGACACGCCAGCAGGAGAGTCGTGAATACAGGCAGGAGCAACGCTTCGCCACGGATTGGGTCAAGACTGCTTCAGGTTTCAGCATTAAGAACGTTTGGCCGATCTTTGTCGAGATGCGACTGAAGAAATCGCCAATGGAGTTACGTCTGTTACAACATGCAATAGACATCAGCACTGAGGCGCATGAAAGAGCATGGGCAATCGCCGGAGATGCAAAGTGGGAATACGAAGTCGATGCCGTAATGGCGTACACCTTCAAACTTCGAAACGCTGATAGTTGGGGCTATCCAGACATAGTCGGCTGCGGACCCAATGCAACAACCCTGCATTACGAGGAGTCACAAGGACCTGTAACACCTGGTTCACTTCTGTTGATGGATGTAGGCGCTGAGTATGGGCACTACTCTTCAGACATCACACGAACATTTCCTGTGAATGGCAAGTTTTCACCAGCTCAGGCGGAGATCTATCAAATTGTTTATGACGCACAGGAAGCAGTCGCGCGAGCATCGAAGCCGGGAGCCACTCTGTCGGACGTAAGCCGTGCGGGAACGGAAGTGATCAAAGATGGATTATTAAAGCTGGGTCTGACCACTGATCGGCATTCTGAGTATCAGCATCGCATTTGGTTCATGCATGGAACGTCGCATTGGATTGGAATGAATGTGCACGACGTTGGCGGTGGAGCGAAGTTTGAGCCTGGGATGACATTCACAAACGAACCTGGAATTTACGTTCGGTTGGATGCCTTGGACCATATGCCGGTCGGCTGGAAGCAGGAAGACTGGGACAAGTTCAAAGCAGCAGTTCGCCCGGCATTTGAAAAGTACAAGGGTATTGGAGTGCGTATTGAAGACGATATGTTGATTACGGATACTGGCGTGAAATGGATGAGCGAAGCCCTTCCACGCAAGTTGTCCGATATCGAAGAGTTTATAGCGAAGGCGAGGAAGCCCAGTGAGTAATGAGGCTCGGAGACCGGGAGGCGGGTTAAAAGAACCATTGGTCATTTCCATTTATCATTTCTCATTTTCCATTTTCAAGTGGGAGGATCTCGATACAAGTCAGGATCAAAAATGGAAATGAGAAATGGAAAATGACCAATGAGAAATAGCTTTCATCCTATCCTTTAAGTGCCCTTCGGATCCACGCCTTTATCCACCGAAGGGCTGTCCGAAAAAAACCGTGCTTCGGCGGCGGGTCGTCTTTCCTGGCCTGGGCTTCCGCTTCGAGTGCGGTGAAGAACTGAGTCGCCATCATCTTCACGGTGCCCTGGATCATGCGCTGACCCACACTTGCGATTGTCCCACCAACTTGCACGTCGCCCGTGTAACCAACCGTGGTTGTGTCTCCGTCTGTTTGAAGATCGAGATCACCTGATCCCTTGAGGAATCCAGGGGATCCTTTTCCGTCAACAACCATTCGAAAGTGTTCGGGCGACCGAAGATCTTCGAGTTGTACATTGCCTTTGAACACACCTTTGATGGATCCAACGCCAGTGCGCATCGTCGCGGCGAAGGTATTGTCTCCTGTCTTCTCCAATTGCTCGCACCCAGGAATGATGCGCTGCAGGACAACCGGGTCCACGAGCGCGTCGTAAACACGATCACGCGGCGCACGTATCTGGTGTTTGCCCTCGATTTTCATATGAAAGAAATGTCCGACGAACTTTAGTTTGTCGTGCCGTGGGGCTGCGGGCCTGCTGAAAATAAACCTGCCGTAACCGAACCACGACAAACTAAAGTTCGTCGGACTTTTGAATGTTTCCTAGCCTTTAGCGGCTTCCCTCGCGGCCGCAATCGCGCGCCGTGTGTGTACCTGCGCCAGATGGCAACGATAATCACCGGACGCATACAAGTCAGCGTTCGGATCAATGCCCTCGCATACTTTCGACGCAGCACTATTTGCCGCCGCGTCATCCAGTGTTGTGTTGACGAGCGACGCTTCAGCAGCAGTTGCGCGATATGCCTTTACTCCCACTCCTGTCACACCAATGCTCGCACTTTCACACGAGCCATCCGCCTTCAAATTCAAACTCACGGCAATACCAACCACCGCGAAGCCCGAGGCTGGGTGTCGAACCTTCTGGTATGCCTGGCCAAACTTCCCAGTGGGCTTCTTTATGCGAATCTCGCGCAAAATCTCACCCGGTTGCAGATCGGTCGTTAGAAGATCAACAAAGAAATCATCAGCGTTGACTGTCCGATCGCCGTTCGGTCCGGTTAGTAATAACTCAGCACGAAGTGCAATGACTGCAGCCGGCCAATCACCTGCCGGATCCGAATGGGCCACGCTACCGCCAATAGTTCCCTTGTTGCGAACTTGAACATCGCCGATGCTTGCCGCGCATTCGGGTAACAGTGGGCAGATTCTTTGCAACAGTTCTGAAGACTCAATCTGATAGTGAGTTGTTGTCGCTCCGATCAGGATCTGATCGCCTTCCTCACGAATGTAGGCAAGATCCTTGAGGCGAGCGATATCGATCAGAGTCTGTGGTTGCGCAAGTCGGAGCTTCATTGCAGGAATAAGACTATGCCCACCAGCCAGGATCTTTGCGCCATCCGGGTCCGCTGCCAGAAGTGACACCGCTTCGTCGAGTGACTTCGGTACCTTGTAATCAAATTGTGCCGCGATCATTTTCAGACTCCTTCATCAGTCGGCTTCTCTGCGCTTCCTCCGCGCTCTCTGCGTCTCTGCGGTAATTGTGTGTGGAATCTTTTCTTATCCAGATTAACGAGTACGATCCACGAAATTACACGAATCAACACGAAACAATTCAAGACACCGCAGAGACGCAGAGAACGCAAAGGAAGCGCAGAGAAACGCATAGGTTGTTTCTTCTATTCAATGACTGCTGTTAATAATTCGCCACAAAGCCTCGGGCTTAACCGGCATATCGAGATGTTTGACTCCAAAAGGTGAAAGCGCATCGACGATGGCGCCGACGATTGCGGGCGTGGCACCAATAGTTCCTGCTTCACCGACGCCCTTGACGCCAAGTGGATTCACTGGCGAAGGAGTTTCCGTTCGATCCAGCTCGAAATCTGGGATGTGAACGGCGCGCGGAAGCGCGTAATCCATCAATGTTCCGGTGATTAGTTGACCCTGGTCGTCGTAAACAACCTCTTCGTACATTGCCTGGCCAATCGACTGAACGATACCCCCATGTACCTGCCCGTCTACGAGCATTGGGTTGATCACCTTGCCGCAGTCATCGACAGCAACGTATCGAAGAAACTTAATGTCTCCAGTCTCGCGATCTACTTCAACGACTGCGATGTGTGTACCAAATGGGAAAGTGAAATTCTTTGGTTCAAAGAAATATGTGGCTGACAGACCTGGTTCTGTGTCCGGCGGTAGCTGCTTTGCGAGATGCGCGGCCAGAGCGATCTCCTGAATCGTCAAACTAGTTCGCCCTTCTGTTTGCGGTTCGGGTAACGCAGCGGCCGGCGCTTCACCGACCGGAACTACAGGTTCTGATCCTGCCCCCGCTGCTGCCGCCGTTGCCGCGCGTACAGAATACGTTCCCCCTTCGAAGGCGATTCGCGTCGCGTCGGCCTGAAGCATATGCGCGGCGATCTTCGCGGCCTTCTCTTTTAGTTTCTGAATCGCGATATATACAGCGGTGCCACCGACTGCCGTTGCCCGACTGCCGAATGTGCCAATGCCATACTGAACAACGCCAGTGTCGCCATGAATCACTGTGACATCGTTTAGGTTGACGCCAAGTTCATCCGCAGCGATTTGCGCAAAGGAAGTTTCCTGACCCTGGCCATGTGGTGATGCACCGGTCAAAACTGTCACTTTGCCTGTAGGTTCAATACGAACTGTTGCGCTCTCCCAACCGCCGGCAGGCATTGCCTGTGAAGGTCCCAGTGCGCAAATCTCGACGTAGGTTGAGATGCCGATTCCAACCAGACGACCCTCCGCTCGAGCCGCTTTCTGATCAGCACGGAGCTTCGCGTAATCAGCGATCGCCTGGGCCTTGTCCAAAGCAGCTTCGTAATTGCCGCTGTCGTAGTCGAGTCCCGTTGCTGTGTGGAACGGAAACTCGTTTGCGGAAGGAAAGTTCTTCCTGCGAACGTCAGCAGGATCCAGGTTGAGATCGGCGGCTACAAGATCGAGTGCACGTTCAACGACGTAAGTCGCTTCAGGCCTTCCCGCGCCGCGATACGCGTCGGTGGCCATCTTGTTTGTGAAGCAAGCTGTGATGTTGATTTGAATTGCCGGAATCTTGTACGCGCCAGAGAGCATGAGGCCGGTCAATGTTGGAATCGCCGGCGTGAGGAGCTGGTGATATGCGCCGAGATCAGCAAAGACGTTGTAACGAAGACCCGTGATTGTTCCGTCGTTCTTGAATGCAACTTCGATATCACCGACTTGTCCTCGCCCGTGAATCGTAGCCGCAATGTTCTCACGACGTGTCTCGATCCATTTGACGGGCTTACCAAGTTGCATGGATATCCAGCCCAGCAAAGCCTCTTCCGCATATACATTCAACTTGGACCCGAACCCGCCCCCGACCTCGGGAGTAATTACCCGCAGTTTGTTTTCCGGCATTCCGATCATGATTGCCAGTTGGGTTCGCAGAAGATGCGGAATCTGAGTTGAAGACCAGACTGTCAGTTCTTCTTCGCCGGGCAGATAGCGGGCGAGCACTCCCCGGGGCTCCATCGCGATGGGCGCCAGCCTGTTATGAAGTATTCGTTGCTTGACAGTACGATCGGCAGACCCGAAGGCTGCATCGATGTCGCCCTCGCCCGAGGTTAGTTTGTAGGCGATATTATCCGGGAATTGTTCGTGAATGACCGGGCCGCCACTCGCAGCCGCTTCGACATCGCTTACAACCGGCAAGTCTTCATAATCCACCACCACCAGATCGACGGCGTCACGCGCCGCATAACGATCGGTAGCAACAATAGCAGCGATTGGATGTCCAACGAAGTAGACCTTGTCTTTGGCAAGCACGCGATGATCGGGGACCTTCAATTCAGGCAACGCACTAGCGCAGGGAACTGGTCCGAGTTTGTCTGCTACGTCCTGCCCGGTGTAAACGGCGACAATTCCTGGCGCGGCGACTGCTGGTGACGTGTCCACACTTCTGATGCGCGCATGTGCATAAACCGAACGCACAAAAACAACGTGCATAGTGTCAGGCAGCCTGATGTCATCGACGTAATGAGCAAGCCCTTTGATTAGTCGCGGATCTTCAGTTCGCTTTACAGACTGACCGATGTATTTGTTTGGCATAAGTGCCTCCGAACCTTACCGTTGATTTTTGATCTTTGTTCTTTGGACCGGTATCGAAGCTCAAGGACAAAGAAGAACAAAGCTCGAAAGTCATTTTCCGGCAGCTTTGGCTGCAGCGTATTCGACCGCTTCGATGATGTGCTGATACCCGGTGCAACGACACAAATTTCCATCGAGACCATGGCAGATGTCTTCGCGAGAGGGATTTGTTTTTCTCTCGAGTAGTTGTGCCGCAGTGACGATCATTCCAGGAGTGCAGTACCCGCATTGAAGTCCGTGTTTTTCCCAAAAGCCTTCCTGCACAGGATGAAGCTCGCCGTTAGTGGCGAACCCTTCAATTGTCTTCACTTCGCTGCCGTCAGCCTGGACGGCAAACATGGTGCAGGATTTTACGGCTTGCCCGTCGAGCATTACCGTGCAGGCTCCGCATAGAGACGTCTCGCAACCAACGTGAGTGCCTGTCAAACCCAAAACGTCGCGAAGGTAATGAACCAAAAGTAAGCGAGGTTCAACTTCGTCCGTACGAGTGACACCGTTCACGCTGAGGCTGATAGCTTGTTTCATGAGCTACCTCACTTTGCTGGATTGTGATTGGTTGATTTGCTGTCCGACTTCTAAGTCAGATCAAAACTAAAGTCAATGGTGACGGGCGGAATAGGACTATAGGACCTATTCTCACACGGTTGCCTTGTGGATTTGTCGTTTCAGCCTATGGATGTTCCGCCTGACGGTTTTTAGTTCTGCGTGATTGTGAGCGGAAAGCGCGGCCTCTCTCTTAACCTTGAGTTCACGAATTCGTTTTTTGATTTGCGCTTTGTCCACCCCAATTACATCGTGATGGGTGTGCTGAATGCCCAGCGCCTTCGCAAGCGCAATTACCAGGTGCTCTTTATTTAGTTGTGTGTAGCCCTGGACTGCTTCGTGCTCGAGACCCTTCGCCATTTCGCGGAGTTCTGCGATGTTCTTGTGCTTGAGTTCTTCAATCGTAAAAGCCATGGACTCTCCTTCAATTCACTATTTGATAAGAATTGCCAAACTCTTGTCCGAGGATTTGTTTTAGATGATGTCTCATATGCCCTACGTAATCGCGGACGAAATATTCCAGAGTCGTCGGAGTGGTGCTATCAACAGCTTTCCAGGCGACCTGATCGAGATTGTGCTTTTCGCGACGACGAGTCAGGGTGTCTAGCGGCATCACCGAAATGACGTGGTGCAGGTGAAGATTGTAAGTCGCCCACAGGTTCACCAGATCCGACCATGATTCATCAGCATACTTCTGAGCGTTCACCCAGTTTTCCTGATCGTAGGGCGGACAAACCAGATCGTCTGTGAACTGCGCGCGAATGAAACGCTGATGATTGTTGGCTGCAGAATCGATCAAATGTCCGACAATTTCCTTCGGCGACCATTTGCCTGCAGGATGTATTGCTGCTTCCTCTGCGCCCAGACCGAGCAAGTTCCGGCGTGCGGTCTCGACGATAGCGCGGAATTCGTTTAGAAACTGCTGCATAGCTTGTTCGGGTTGTTGACTACTTGTATTGGTCGGATCGAATGGGATGGATAATATCCCAACCCGGCTGCCAGTACCACCGGGAGTAAGACCGATTGGGTGAGAGGGCGAGTGGGCGAAACGGCGAGGGGCGAGAGAACGAGGGGGCGAGTGGAAGAGGGGGTGAATGGGCGAGTTGATCACACTTACGACCTTCGTATCATCGTCAACCCGCGCACTCGCTCTCTCGTCCCCTCGCCGTTCCGCCCACGCGCCCACTCGCCGTTTCGCTCTCTCTTCCGGAACCACTTGCACTCTGATTTCGTTTAAGGGGTCATGCGACGAAGGCTCCAAATCAACGCTCGCCCGGATACGCAACTCCAAAAACTCACAGCGCATCCCACAAAAAGAATGAGAAACCTGGTTAAGTTATTTGCTGTAACAGTGCTGGTTGTTCTAGTTCTGTCAATATCTGGTGTCGGCGGTGCTGCATGGGACAAACTATTGTTTTACGGTCGTGTCGCTCGACTTTACACACGCCAACCTGACTCCCGACTATCGATGCCATTGCAGGATGTTCTAAAGCGACAAGTCGGCAATACCTGGCATGCGCCGCGCGGTACGGATCGCTTACACGAGGGTCAGGACATCTTTGCTCCGAAAGGAACTCCGATTTATTCCGCGACCTCCGGCTTTGTTTACAACGTAGGTGAAAACAATCTGGGTGGCCACACAGTGTCGGTGATTGGCGATGGAGGACGCGTTTACTATTACGCGCATCTCGATTCGTACGCGCCTGGGATTGCGGTTGGCGATCCCGTCACCAGGCAGACGCTGCTTGGTTATGTCGGAACGACCGGGAATGCTCAGGGTACTCCTCCACATCTTCACTTTGGAGTTTACACATCAAGCGGTGCGATTAATCCTTTACCCTTACTTGTCGATCGCACTCAGTCCGCAGTAACCACTCGACCTTCTCAACGGCGGATGGTCAACCGAAAAGCATAAGATTTTGGCGATCTTGCGTGGTCCTGGGACCGCAGGCGTCCCCGCCTGCCCGCTCGGAAAAGAACCAGGCAGCGTTTTACTGAGAATGCGATCTTGGTAGAGCTGGAGGCGGGC
>DATDFV010000142.1:0-9978 GCA_036522415.1 Pyrinomonadaceae bacterium
GCAGTTGGCAGGGCGACGATTGTGACTGGACGTTCCGGAAGAAGATCGATCTTTCCAGGTCCAGAGGATGAGGCTACGGACGATCTCGAAGAGATGGTCAAAGGCGCTTCAGTACTCCGAACAAAGGCTGAAGCACCGGCCACAGGAAAGCTGCCGTTCGATGCTACTCGGAAGGTCAACTATACAGACTACTCACTTCCGCCGCTGGAGTTTTTGAATGAGGCACCACCGCACAGTGAACAAGCAGACGCCGAATTGTTGGGTCTTGCGACGCGTCTCGCTGAGAAGTGCAAAGAGTTCAACGTTACCGGACAAATCAAACACATTTGCCCCGGCCCGGTGGTAACAACTTATGAGTTCAAGCCAGATCCCGGGGTGAAATACTCGAGAGTTGTTTCGCTTGTCGACGACCTTTGCCTGGCACTAAAAGCAGAATCAATTCGCATCGATCGCATGCCCGGCAAACCTCACGTCGGAATCGAGGTTCCCAACCCGCGTCGAGAAACTATCTTTTTGCGGGAAGTGATCGAATCGCGCGCCTTCAGGGAATCAGCTTCAAAACTCACGATGGCATTAGGCAAGACAATCGACGGTCTCAACTACATTGCCGATCTCGCCAAGATGCCGCACCTGCTGATCGCCGGCACGACCGGCTCAGGTAAATCAGTCGGCGTGAATTCCCTGATCGTTTCGATTCTTTATCGGGCAAGACCCGACGAAGTTAAGTTCATTTTGATCGATCCGAAGCGACTGGAGCTCGGTCTGTACGAAGATATCCCGCATTTGGCCGCGCCGATCATTGTCGATCCAAAACTCGCGTCCCGCTCCCTTAAATGGGCTGTCGGCGAAATGGAGCGGCGTTATCGTGACCTCGCTGGATGGGGCGTGCGCAACATAGATGGCTACAACAGCGAGATTATGCGGCGCAATCTAGTCAAGGAATATGATGAGAACGGTGAGCCCTGGAAGCCGTTGCCCTACATCGTCATCATTATCGACGAACTCGCAGACCTCATGATGACATCGGGCCGGGAAGTTGAAGAGTCAATCACTCGGCTCGCCCAAATGGCACGAGCAGTTGGCATCCACCTGGTGTTAGCAACACAACGACCATCGGTGGATGTCATCACCGGATTGATCAAGGCGAACTTCCCTTCCCGCATCTCGTTCCGCGTCTCTTCGAAGATCGATTCGCGCACCATCATTGACACGAACGGTGCCGAACAATTGTTGGGACGTGGCGATATGTTGTTCCTGCCACCAGGAACTTCCCGACTGATTCGCGTTCACGGCGCCTATATCGACGAAACCGAAATCAGTCGCATCGTGAATCACATCAAAGCTCAAGGTCCGCCTGCTTATGACGAGACGATCACGCAATCCGACGAGGAAGCACTTGGCCTCGAAGCAACGGACGGCGAACATGACGAACTGTTTGAAGAAGCTCTTCGAATCTGCGTGGAGATGAAGCGTGCGTCCACGTCAGTTCTTCAACGTCGCTTGCGTATAGGTTACGGACGGGCGGCGGCAATCCTCGACATGATGGAGCGCGAGGGTTTGATTGGCGCGGCTGACGGTTCCCGACCTCGCCCAGTCATGGGACGCGCTTATGAAATGGTTGCGGATTGGGATGAGATGGGTGTCGCCGCCGAAGAGTAGAACCGGTCATTGGTCTTTGGCCTTTAGTTCTCTAATCAACGCTCAAAACTGATGGAATCTCATTCACGCCTAAAGGCCGAAGGCCAAAGACCGAAGACCAAGTCTGTCCGAAACACTTTTGCGAAGAATTCCACCTGAGCTGTGGAAAAGTCTGTGGAGAAAATCCGTGTTAACGACGTAAGTTTTTGATGCGCCTAAGTTTTTAGCAAATTGCACACATCAGCGGCGTGCGAATAAGTTGTTACCAAAGTTTGATTTGCCTTAAAACAGCCATCCACCGATTACGCAGCTCACACAGTTTGAATCTGAGAGATTGAGCGACGCTGCCGCTCTTTAACAAAATCGGCATAATCTGTGTAAGCTGCGGATTGCTGATCTTTACGGTTAGAGCCTGCCCGCCGTGTCCGAAATTCAACTTCGTCATCTTCGTTTCACTGCCGTCGATATCTTCAACACTGCCTTGCTCAGCGTCGATGCACAAGAACTGACGCGAAGCGCAACTGTAATTAGTGGAGCACAAATACGTATTGCGAATGTTGAGGTCGACGCAAAGAAACCTATTTACATCGTCGCCATCGGCAAGGCCGCAGCCTCTATGTCGAGGGCTTTGAACGATACATTGCAGAACCGAATCCGGGGTGCCGTCATCAGCTCTCACGACACTGCCATCAAACTCCCGCCAACATGGCAGAGGTTTAGAGGAGGACATCCGTTGCCGACGGGAGACAGCATCGCGGCCGCAAATGCAGCGTTGCGACTGATCGATAAAGCGAACAGCGAAAAGGCCACGGTAATCTGCGCCATTTCAGGCGGCGGTTCGGCAATGTTTGAATCTCCTGTTGATGCAAGCATCTCACTCAAAGATTTGAGGGAGGCTAATCGTCTGTTGATTTCATGCGGAGCCACTATCGACGAGGTAAATACCGTTCGAAGGTCGTTCTCAGCAGTGAAAGGAGGAAAACTCTCCGCCCACGCACCGCAGTCGCAATTCATCACCTTGATCATCTCCGATACCAACCCCGGTGACGACGCGAATGTGGCTTCCGGGCCAACCTGGCCGTTCCGTGAGGCTGCAACCGCGGAAATGATCGTTCGCAAGTATCAGCTCGAGGCGAAGCTTCCCGCTCCCATTGTCAACGCCATTAGAAATTCGCGTGATGCCGGCCACCTTGTACCGAAGAATACTTCGCATGTTGTTCTTGCCGACAACGACACGGCTACACGAGCGGCGGCTGCGCGGGCAAAGGAGCTCGGTTTTCGCACCGTAATCGCGGAAGACATCCTGGAACAACCAATTGAGGAAGGTTGTGAATTGTTACTGAGACGAACGGCATTTGAGTCTCCACCGGTGTGTTTAATATCGGGTGGGGAGTTCTCCTGTCCGGTTCGAGGTAGCGGTAAAGGCGGTCGCAACAGTGAAACGGTTCTGCGCTCATCAATTGCTATCGACGGGCTAGCTGATCATGTTGTGGTCTTGAGTGCGGGCAGCGATGGCATCGATGGCAATAGTCCGGCAGCAGGAGCGATTGCGGATGAGAATACAATTGCCCGAGGCAAAGTACTCGGAATGGACGCGTCTGACTTCCTGTCACGCAGTGATTCATTCCGATATTTCGACCGTTTGAAAGACGCGATTGTTACCGGGCCGACAGGAACAAACGTTCGCGACATCCGAATCGCGTTAAGAGCACCGAATCTTGGATAGCTTCTTAAGGCGGCGGGCGCGCACTGTGGGAACGGGTCAGTACCACCTCGCGGTAGCGGGTGGGTGCGTAGCTCAAAGTGAACCGATAAAACTAGCTGCGCACCCACCCGCTACCGCGAGGTGGTAGCTACAAATTAAGAAACTACCGAATCTTGACTCTGAGCTTCCGACAGCATATAAACATTTCGCCAGTTACTTTCCGCGCTTCACTGGTAAGAATCCCTCTTGGAGTCGCAGATATTGTCTACACAAGTTAACCCCGAAGAAGCTATCACCGCGCAACGACACTCGCTCACGTTCGCCGAATTAGTAAAAGAACTGCAAGCGCAGAGCACTCCGCCAACTCTGGAACAAATCAGCTCCTGGCTTGCGACCGTTGAAATCACCGAGAGCGATCTACAGCCTTACCTCGGTTTTAAAGAGGGTAACTACTGGCGCCATCGGGTTTGTCGAAACAAATCGGTAGAGATGCTGATTATCTGCTGGCGACCAGGACAACGTACACCCATTCACGATCACAACGGTTCACATGGAGTCGTCAAAGTTCAGAGAGGGTTAATGTGGGAAACGATGTTCAGCTTTGATGACGAACGAGGACTGCGCTACAAGTCTGCACGTGAATGTCCCACTGGAGAAGTTACCGGCGCGGGTGTTCCGGATATCCACCAGCTGGGTAACCCTGATGTCAGCGGACAGGACCTCGTCACGGTTCACGTATATGCTCCTCCACTCGGAGTGTTGAAGACTTACAAGGTGGGCAGTCCAACGATTGATCTCTACACACCAAACGACTTTCCCACCGACTGAGGCTGCAGCATTGACTTCCAAGCCGCGGCCTTCGCATTACATAGTCTTTCCCTTCATTGTCATCATTCTTCTGGTTACGGGTTGTGATCGTCGTGCGCAAACCGCAAACGAACTGCATGTTGCAGCCGCCGCAGATTTGATTCCAGCCTTTGAAGAAATCGGTAAGGAATTTGAATCAACACACAAAACCAAAGTGGTGTTCAGCTTTGGCTCGACGGGCCTCCTGACTCGTCAGATCGAGAACGGCGCGCCGATGGACGTCTTTGCGGCGGCCAGCATCGACTTCATAAATCAACTTGAACAGAAGGATCTGATAGTTTCGGACAGTAAAGCCACCTATGCACGCGGCCGCATTACCTTATGGGTTCCAAAGAGCAGTTCGTTAAAGATTGAGAAGGTCACTGACTTGACGCGAAGTGAGGTGAAACGAATAGCCATTGCCAATCCTGATCACGCACCTTATGGAAAGGCGGCGCAGGAAGCTTTACAGAAAGCTGGCATTTGGGAACAAGTGAAACCGAGGCTCGTGTACGGAGACAATATTCGCCAGACACTCCAGTTTGCAGAAACTGGGAATGTGGATGTCGCGATAGTCGCACTCTCGCTCAGTATGCAAAGCGACGGGCAATGGACTCTGATTCCCCAGGACCTTCACAATCCGATCGACCAGGGCCTTGCGGTTATCAAAGGAACAAGAAACGAAAACGTCGCTCGGGACTTTGCGTCATTTGTAATCGGTAGACAAGGGCAGGCGATACTGGCGAAATATGGCTTTGAGCAGGTGAAATGAATTTGGTCTTTGGGCTTTGGTCTTGGTGCTTTGTGCTTTGATTCTTTCAGTCCTCTTCACTGACGCTTATCCTGTTCATCTTGTAAATCCTGTCTTCTTATTGAACAAATGCAGAAATAGACATCGTCTTTCCATCCATGATTACTGTAATCATCCCGCAGTTACCAGTCGTCAATACCTGAGCACCATTGGCGGCCCAACGTTCAACCACTTCTCTGTGCGGGTGACCAAACATTGACTTCTGACCAACTGAAACAATTGCGTACTTTGGAGAAGTTGCTCTCACAAACGCTTCGGTGGATGAACTGCGACTTCCGTGATGTGGAACTTTGACGATATCCGCGCGCAAGTCAGTGTTCGAAGTGAGTATTTGTGCTTCAGCTTGTTTTTCAATGTCTCCGGTGAAAAGGATCGAGTTGTCACCAAACGTAAGTTGAAGCACTACTGAATCGTTGTTAGCTGAACTGGCGTCTGGGTCATTCGAAGCGTAAGGCCACAGAACCTTCATAGTCACACTGCCAAATTGAAGCCAGTCGCCGGCTTGAATCGTCTCAACGTGTGTCTTCGTCGCACTTAATGCTTGCGCAAACTTTGCATACTCAGGATCTAACCCGGGAGTTCGGGCGATAAGCGCGCTTCTAACAGAGAAGTTCCTCACCACATCGTTCAGGCCATCGATATGATCAGCATCCGCATGTGTCGCCACCACATAGTCAATGCGATCCAATCCTCGCCACCAAAGATGTTCTGAAACAACTGTCTCGCCAATGCTACGAACGTCGCGAGCGACGGATTCTGATTGGTCATCATCATTTGCCTTGAAGAAAACAGGCTTGCCACCGCCGTCAATCAATAACGTTGTGCCGTCGGGCATTGTCACTAGCGCAGAGTCACCTTGTCCAACATCCAAGAAATCGATGCGCAGCCTTCCGTCGGGCCTCGACCGGCTAAACGGGTGAAGAAACATAACGCCGAGCAGCACGACCTGCACCCCCATCAAAGTCCAAACAGCAGCGGAGGAATGGGTCCTTGCATGCTGTGGCGGGTTCAAAGGTCGCCAACGCGACAATGAGTTCACGAGTAAAACCAACGGCACCCAATAAAGCAGATAGATCGATGCAGACCAGCCTGAGTACTCCGGTAGGCGTAGAGAGGCGATACGCAGCAGTGTGAATGGCTCAACACTTCGGATCATCAGCCAACTGATCAGATTTGCCAAGTGAATTATTGGCGACGCCAACGTTACGCTGAGTTGTGCGACCAACACCGCAAACAACGCCACAAAAGCTAAGGCCGCGATAAGAATACTGACGACAATGTTCAGTATTAACGCCGACATCGACACTCGATGAAAGTAGAGGATCAGTAGCGGCAACAGGACCAGCTGCACAGCCACAGAAACCACAATTGCGCTGAAGACATAACCGAACAGGCGTTGTACCGATTTTCTTTCCAAACAAACTGCGATTCGTGTTTTGAATAGACGATAACTATGCGGCGATTTTTCCAAATGCCTTCGCCAGTCCCTTTCGCTCCAGTAAAGCGCTTCGCAGAATGTTCTCACCAACCAGGAACAGGTTGGCGGGTAAGGTGATGACCGAGTTGGGCGCCACGCACCAATCGCCTGAAGGTTTTGTAGCAGGGGCCACGCGATTGTCACGATCGCGAATACTGAGAGAAAGGTCAGCTGTAAAGAAGGATCAAAGAGGTCGCTTGGTTTGTTTACCAGAATGATCAGTCCTGCAGCGCCGAGCGCGTTTAGAGCTCCTGCCGACCGAAAGAGAACTCCACCGAAAGAGACAATCGTAAACATTAAAGCGGCTCGGACTACAGAGGTCTCGGCACCGACTGCGATGCTGTACCCCCAGACAACCGCATTTGAAATGACAAACTGAAGACCTCTTCGTCTCGTAAAACGTCGAGTCAGGAGCACGACAAGTCCTCCGATAAAACTGATGTGCAAGCCGCTGATAACGAGCACATGAAAGGTTCCGCCTTCGCGAAAGCGCTCGACAGTTCTTTGGGAAAGATTGTGACGGTTGCCAAGCAGTGCGGCATCAAGCACGCCGGATGTTTCCGGTGAGAATCGCTCATCAATTGTCTGTTGGAGTGCTTCTCGCCAACTGTAGAGCCACCCTCTGATGCGAAAAATGGCCGTGTCATCGAGTCGAACAATTGAAGCGGTCTGTTTGATGACGCCCGATGCATCGAATCCTTTGCGATCAAGATACTCGGTGAAAGTAGAAACGCCAGGATTTCGAAATTGGTCCGTACGGTTCAGGGTTGTCTTCACACGGATTCTTGTCGCGTAGTGAAGCTGCAGACGCCTGTATTCCTCCCGATCCTGTGCAGTCTTAAACAGTGCCGACAGAGCGACCGATCCGTTTACCGGGCTTTCGAAGGTTTCGCTGTAGATTTTTTCCAGTCGCAGCACTAAATACCCTCGCTCACGACTCAATTCGGGAGGCTGTTCAAGCACGCCTGTTAACAACACAGACTGCCGATCGTCGATGCAACCAGTTTCGACGAGTTGCTTTAAAGAGTTCTGTGGTAGCGAGTGTTTTTCGATAACCGAGAGTGCCAGGCCGGCAAAGAATAACGAAGAAAGTAGAAGAAACCCTGCACATTGATATTTACGTTTGACGAATGAAACGAACACCAGCAACGAGCTCATCGCACACATCGCGATGGCAACGACGCTTCGTGTGGATACAAAGCTCGCCATCGCCACCCCCGCCATGTAAGCCAGGGACAGTTGAAAGAGCGGATGATGACTGAAGAACCGGTTGCGAGGATTGTTTTTCATTGCTGTCGTGAGTGACAGCCATTTACGTGAAGCGCGTATTCAATAACACGGTGCCGATCTGAAGATCAAGCTATCCGCACCCAGCGCGGCTTAGCTGCAACCAAACCATCCTGAAAGGATGAAACTTAATAGCCGTGGGCGAGCGGCTTTGCGCGAAGCCCACGGAACTAATCGGTCACACCATCCGACCCTGAAAGGGTCGAACCGGGCCCATTGTCTGACCCTTTCAAGGTCTTCAATCTTTCCCCGCTTACCTTAACTTTGGTCCCTTTGGGACCAGAAATCTTGCTCAAAAAACAAGGAGTTGTCGGTTGTTACGCAGATTCCTTTATTGTCCGACGAACTTTAGTTTGTCGCTGGTGCGGTTAAGATCCTCTGTAAAGTTGCCGGGCCTGAACAACTCGAATCGACAAACTAAAGTTCGTCGGACATTAAAGAAATCTGCGTAATCATGTTCAGCGCAACAAATGCACCACAGTTTCCACGTGATGCGTTTGGGGAAACATATCGAAACCACGTAGCGACTCAATATTGAATCCTCCAGCAACCAGCTTCTTCAAATCACGGGCAAGCGTTGCCGGGTCACAGGAGACGTAGCAGATTCGGAAAGGTTGGAGATCCAGAATTCCTCTAATTACTGCCGACTCAGCGCCAGCGCGTGGCGGGTCAAGCAACACGAAGTCGACTCGTTTAGTCCTACCCGTAGTTGAACGAATCCAATCGCTAACCGTCGCGGTGACCACCTTCACACTGTCGAGTCCAGCGCTTTCAAGATTCCTCTTTGCAAATCGAGTTGCTGTTGCATTCGACTCAACCGCGATGACTTTCTTGAACCGCCGGCCGAGTGGCACTGCAAACAAACCCACACCGCTGTAAAGATCCAAAGCTCTTTCACCAGCAGCGTGCGCCAGGGCATATTGCAAGAGTTGAGGAAGGAGTTCCTGGTTTATTTGAAAGAAGGCTTCAGCGTTGTAACGATACAACTCACCCAGAACCGTCAAAGTCAATTCGTCTGTTTGAAAGATTCCGAAAGCCGGTGAGAGAGAGACTCCATTATGACCGCTCGCGACTTCGAGATGCTTCAACTCGGTTGGTCGCTCACTGTTTCGAACGTTCTCCAATGTCGTTTGCAATTGCGGCACAAGCACTGCGCAATCGGCGACATCGCACACGCGTCGTGACCCGCGTTCGTAGTAACCAAGTGTTCCCAACTCGGGATCGATTTGCCAAGTGGCACGCGCACGATAACGCCAGGGATTCGGCGAAGGAACGACTTCAACAGCGGGTATATCCAGTTTAGCTATGCGTTGAAGACAGTCGTTGATGATGCCGGCCTTGGCATTCAACTGCGCCTGATAAGTCAGCTGCTGGAAATCGCATCCACCACAGCGGCCAAAGTACGGGCAAGGCGGCTCGATGCGATCGGGGCCGGCGTCAATTACTTCTGCTACCGAAGCAAATACCAGATTTCCCTGTTCGCGATCGATTCTGACTCGAACGCGGTCACCTGACGCCGCCAGTGAAACAAAGATGGTTTTACCATCAGCGTGCGCGAGGCCGACACCACCAGGAAGAATGCGCTCAATATCGACAAGCATAAAAACTTGTACTTAGTTCTTTGTGCTTTGTACTTGGTACTTTGGTCTTACAAAGATCAAAGTACAAAGGTCAAAGCACAAAGTTCAACCTAAAGATAGAAGAGACTCAGTCTTGGGACACCAGCTTGCTCGCGTAAACGCTTCAGCAACAAGTTGTCCAATGTCTGCTTGTAGACTTCAGGGTCCATGTGACTCTTGTAAGGCTTGAACTGCGCCTTCAATTCCTTCATTGCAGTTGCAACTGTCTCTGAAGGAGTACTTTCTAGCAGTGCGTCATTCAGCATCCGCTCCATAGCTGTTAGCGAATCTTCCAACTTTCTGGTGTTGGCATCAGCGTCTGTATCGAAGTCTGTTTGAAGATCCTTCAACAACTGTGATACACGACTTAATGCTTCACTAAATGAATCGGATCCATTTCGTTCGCGAACGGCAGCCAGGTGCTCGATGATCTTCTGAGACTCCTGCAAGTATTCTCGAACTCTGATCGACGTAAACGGAGTCTTGTTAGCATCGATTTCGACAGTTGTATTTGGATTCGCTCCGACTCTCGATTCAAGCCATTCAGCATACTGGGCCTCAATCTCCTCCTGACAATAGAGCAAAGACTTAACTG
>DATDFV010000143.1:0-16805 GCA_036522415.1 Pyrinomonadaceae bacterium
GGTTTACAATTCACGCGTTGATCGGCATTGGCACATTGGTGAAGGGCATATTGGACAGGATGCTTTGCGACGAGTCGCGCAACATCCAAAGCTGAGTCACTGCGCGTTTATCCTGGAGACACCCTACGACGATCCGCGGGCAGACGTTAAGAATCTTGAGACGTTGAGAGGATTTGTCAGAGGTCAGTGATTTGACCTTTGTGCTTTGTACTTTGTCCTCAATTCTACGGTGCTTTGAACCTGAAAGAACACGTCGACAAGAAGGACAAACTACAAAGGTCAAAGAACGAAGGCCAAAGGCCAAAAACCAAAGTTAGACAGATCTTCGGTCTTCCGCTATTATCCATTCATCGGATAGCGATCATGTTTTCGAAACGACCGCCAACCAAACTCCTCCTATCGGTGCCGCTTCTGCGTCGCGCTTAGTTGCGTGCCCGCGCGGAGCGGCGGATTCCTACTTAAAATCTCAGCAAGAATTTGTAGCGGAATTACTAGCTTTGTTTCCGCTCGGCAAATCGTGTTAAGTGTAGATTGGTTAATGCTATGGACGAAAAATACTTTCCTGAACAGATAGAACGTAAGTGGCAGCAGCGATGGAACGAAATGAAGGCCTTTGAGGTCAGTCCCGACGATTCGCGTCCAAAGTTCTATGCGCTTGAAATGCTGCCGTACCCTTCCGGGTTCCTGCACATGGGTCACGTTCGCAACTACTCCATAGGCGACGCGCTCGCCTGGTTCAAGCGTTTGCAGGGCTTCAATGTCTTGCATCCGATTGGGTGGGACAGTTTTGGTCAGCCGGCGGAACAAGCAGCGATCAAGCGTGGTGTGAACCCTCGCGACTGGACAGAACACAACATCGCCCACATGCGTGGGCAGTTACAGCGTTTGGGAATCAGCTACGACTGGAGTCGCGAAATTGCAGCCCACCGTCCTGACTATTACATGTGGGACCAATGGTTCTTTTTGAAAATGCTGGAGCGAGGCCTGGCTTATAAGAAAGTTTCTCAAGTTAACTGGTGCCCGAAGGAACAGACTGTCCTTTCGAACGAACAGTCGTCAGGTGGAATCTGTTGGCGCTGCGGAACGACAGTCGAGAAGCGCGATCTCGAACAGTGGTTTTTGAAGATTACGAACTATGCGGAACAGCTTGTTGCTGACATCGATGAGATCGAAGCTGGCTGGCCGGAAAAGGTATTGAAGCGCCAGCGCGATTGGGTTGGTCGCAGTGAAGGTGCCTTTATCGATTTTACGATCAAAGACAGCGACAAAAAGATCAGGGTCTTCACTACGCGTATCGATACTATCTTCGGCGCAACTGCCGTTGTGTTGTCGGCAGAGCATCCGTTGTTGACCGAGTTGCTCCAGAACTCTGCCTTAAAGAGTGATATCGAAACTTTTGCAGCGAAGGTGAAGAGCCAACACGCTACACGTGGAGACGCGGACGAAGAAGAGAAGGAAGGACTGAACACCGGGATACTTGCAATCAATCCATTCAGCGGAGAAGCGGTTCCAGTGTGGGTCGCGAACTACGTGCTGATCGAATACGGCACCGGGGCGGTCATGAGTGTTCCCGCGCATGATGAACGTGATTTCGAGTTCGCACAAAAATATTCGCTGCCTATCAGACAGGTAATCGCTCCCGTCACACACAGTCAGGCGAAGGCTGAACCGACTTCAGTCACTGGAACAGATCAGTCCACCGATATGAGAATCGCGTTCACTGATTATGGCGTTCTGATCAATAGCAGTGATTGGGGTGGCAAATTGTCTGAGGTTGCGATTCCAGAGATGACCGCATTCGCGGAAAAGAACGGTTTTGGCGAAGCCGCCGTCACTTATCGAATCCGAGACTGGGGTGTCTCCAGACAACGTTTCTGGGGCGCTCCTGTGCCGGTAATCTACTGCGACAAGTGTGGGATGGTTCCGGTTCCTTATGAACAGTTGCCTGTTGTTTTGCCCCAAACAGCTGACTTCACTGGTACCGGTGAATCGCCGCTGGCCGGCGTTGCAGAGTTTGTAAACACTGAGTGTCCGAATTGCCATGGACCGGCGCGTCGTGAAACAGACACGATGGATACGTTCGTCGATTCGTCCTGGTACTTCTTCCGTTATTGCGATCCACGAAACCCAACCGCGCCATTCGATCCGGCGATCATCAAGCAGTGGACGCCCGTGAACCAGTATATCGGCGGCGACTCGCACGCGGTGATGCATCTGATCTACACGCGGTTCTGGACGAAGTTCATGCGTGATCTGGGACTGGTTGATTTCGATGAACCGGTGAAGAGACTGTTGACTCAGGGCATGGTCACGAACAAGGTAGAAGGCACTGAGGATTGGAAAGCGATGTCGAAGAGTTTGGGAAATGGAGTCGATCCCGACGAGATGATCGCGGCGTTTGGTGCCGATGCTACGCGCTTGTTCGTGTTGTTTGCTGCGCCGGTAGAAAACGAGCTGCGTTGGTCGGAATCCGGAATCGAAGGTGCAGTGCGTTTTCTGCGTCGTGTTTACACGATGGTGTGGAGATGGCAGAACAGATTATCAACACCTAACGGCGATGTGCTCGTTGATGAAATCGGCAGCGAAGGTCGGGCGCTGCGGCGCAAGACACATCAGACCATTGCCAAAGTCACCAGTGGTTTTGAACAGCTCCACTTGAACACGGGTGTAGCCGCGTTGATGGAGTTATTCAATCAGCTCTCTGACTTCGACGCCGAGCCTTCAACTGCATCTCCAAACGACGTGTTTGTTGTGCGGGAAGCCTTAGAAGCACTGGTCGTGATGCTGGCACCATTGGCTCCTCATGCCGCCGAAGAGATGTGGGAAGGCCTGGGCCATTCCGGTGGGTTATTGAGCGGTGACCCGCCGTGGCCTGTCGCTGACCCGCAGTTGGCCAGGAGCGAAGAGTTGGAGATTCCGATTCAGGTCAACGGCAAATTACGTTCGAGATTGATCACTTCGCCAGAGGTCTCCGAGGAAGAGCTAAAGACTGCAGCTTTGGCGGATGAACGAATTCGTTCATTAGTCGAAGGGCACGAAGTGGTGAAAGTTGTCGTAGTTCCCCGGCGATTGGTCAACGTTGTGATCAAGTGAACCTTTGGAGTTGTCCGACGAACTTTAGTTTGTAGTGCGCGATAACTGAGCGTTATCCCTTTTGAGCGGGACCGCGCGGGACGCACACGACAAACTAAAGTTCGTCGGACTACTGAACTCCAAAACTTCGCGGTTGCCTGTGTTTCCCCAAGCCGCTAAAATCAGCCAGGGCTTGTCTTTAACCAATTTTCAACCAAGCGCGAACTCCTTAAGCCCACACCGACACCGTTGATGTCACGGCCGGCCACAGTTTTCAAGCCACCGTATGAAAGAATGTACCGTTTGTAAGCGGTGTTTCTCAGACGAGATCAATCACTGTCCCCAGGACGGTGACGCAACCGTCTCATCGCTTATTGGAGAAACTACTCTCGATGGCCGCTATCTCCTCGAACGGAGGTTGGGCCAGGGAGGCATGGGAGTAGTCTTTCAAGCTCGGCACATCTTCCTTAAAACTGCACATGCAATAAAAATTATCCTGCCCGATCTCGTCGGTAACGACCCGATGCTGGCGACGCGTTTTCGTCAGGAAGCACTTGCTGCCGCAGCGATTCGACATCAAAACATCATCGCGGTGACTGACTTTGGCATTGTTCGCGGAAACACGCCCTTCCTCGTGATGGAATTTATCAGGGGCAGATCGCTGCAGGAAATATTGACTGCTGAAGGCGCGATGAAGCCGGAACGAGCATGGGAGTTGATTGCGCCGGTCGCGGCTGGTGTCGCTGCTGCCCATCGCCAAAACATCATTCATCGCGATCTGAAACCGCTGAACATCATGGTCCAGCAAGGTGTTCCTGTAAATGAGGCAGTAAAGATTCTTGATTTCGGTTTGGCCAAGATCAAATCAGGTGAGTTGTTGGGCTCTTTCGTTCAGGCGCAAACGAGCGGCTTAATGGGCTCACCTTTTTACATGGCGCCGGAGCAATGGTCGGATGAAGAGCTTGACGCAAGAGCTGATATCTACAGTCTCGGTGTCATCCTTTATCAAATGCTTGCCGGGGAAGTCCCGTTCAAGGGTTCTTCGATTCCTTCGATTATGAAGAAGCATTTGACGCTGCCCCCACCCAGTTTCCATTCGATGGGCGTTGCGGTGCCTCCCGTGATCGAAGGCGTAGTACGGCACGCGCTGGAAAAGGAAGTTGGAGATCGAATCTCTTCGATTGAATCTTTTTTGACGGAATTAAGAGGAGCCATGAGCGCTTCTCCCGTAGTTGTAGCGACAAGCAGACCTACTGGTTCGCTGGATCCAAACAAGACGATGGTGTCGGAAGTGTCATTACCTCCGACGACACAACCTCCGAATGTGTTTTCGACTGCGGTTCAGAATCCAGGCGTTAGCGAAACACAACTGGGCACCTCGTTTGAGTCTATGTCAGGAACGATCAGTAGTTCCGAAGTAATAGAAGACGTTCAGATCGCTGAGCGTCAGCGTGAACAGGAAGAGAAGGAAGCACGCGAAAGAGAGGAACAATTAGCTCGCGAACGCCATGAGCAACTCGCTCGGGAAAAAGAACAACAACTCGAGCGGGAGCGAGTTGAGCAGCTAGCGCGCGAAAGAGCGGAGCAAGTTGCCCGGGAGAGAGAAGAACAGAAGGCGGCTCGCGAAGCCGAAGCGCGATTAAAGGCGGAACAGGAAGCAGAGCAACGACGGCGGGATGAAGAAGAACGCGCTCGCAGAGAACAAGAAGAGCGTGTTGCGAAAGAACGGGAGCAACAAGAGAAACTCGAACGGATGGCCCAACAAGCCAAAGAGTTGGAAGACCGTCTGGAACGACTCGCCGTAAGTATTCCTCCTCCGGGCTCAGAGGCTGCGCAACCAGGCGCGACCAGTTTTCCAGGTCAAACGAGCTATCCCGGACAGACCAGTTATCCCGGTCCATCAGTACCGACAAACTTTTCAGGTTACGCAACCAATCAAGCCCCAACGGTCGTTACAGAGATCTCTCAACCAACCCGGCGCAACACTGCAGTTCTTTTGGTCATCGCCGCGATTGTGATTCTCGGTCTTGGTGGTGTGGGAACAGCCGCGTACTTCATTTTCCGACCCAAGTCACCTGAGTCCCCGATTGTTGTAAACCAACCTTCTAACGACAAACCATCATCAGCGAAGCCGGATCTGGTGCGGATTGACGGAAGTGAGTTTCAGATGGGGCGTAACGGCGGAGCGCCCCAGGAACGACCGGCGCACTCTGTTCAGGTGCAGACGTTCTTCATGGATAAGACTGAAGTGACTAATACGGAATATGCCGCGTTCGTGCGCGAAACAAATCATGCTGCTCCGAGTTATTGGTCGGGAAACAAGCCACCGCTCGGACAAGAGCAATGGCCCGTTGTGAATGTTTCGCAGGACGATGCCGTTCAATTCGCTGCCTGGCGTTCAAAGCGAGATGGTGCTGCCTACAGATTGCCAACCGAAGAGGAGTGGGAGTTTGCTGCGCGAAATGGATCCGAGGATGATCTCTATCCGTGGGGAAAGGATTGGCAGCTGGGCAATGCAGTAGTGAAAGAGGCTACACCGGCTCCCGTTGGCTCGCGACCTGGTGGAGTTAATAAGTGGGGCATCGTGGATTTGATCGGAAATGTGTGGGAATGGACTTCGTCCAAGGTGTCGGCCTATCCGGGCAATCGCGCGGTTATACCAACTGAAACGAAGGATTTGGTCACGATTCGCGGGGCCTGTTATGTAAGCGATCCGGCGAACGTTGATAAGCCGATCTCTGCCGCGATGCGCGAGTTTATTCCGGCAAATACTAAAAACCCGTTGCTTGGCTTTCGGCTTGTGCGAAGTGGTTCCTAGACGGGCGTTGACAGCGGCTGGAACGCACGCGTCCTCGCAGGCTGTGTAATAATCAACAGGCTTAATTCCGAGAGCAGACGAGGACGCCTGCGCTCCGAACGCGGATCGGATTAGCTAGTCCGGCAAAAGCTGCTACAATCGCCCACAGCCTTTGTGAATACAGAGATTCAATGAACGGTCACGTTGACTTCAAGTCCGCGTTTAGTCCAATAATTCGCAATCCAGCAATAAACATCGTAGGAGACCAGAAGATGAAAGCATTAGGAATACTGCGTGCCGTTTTGCTCTTAAGCGCAGTCTGTTTTGGACTCTGTTTGAGCGGTAGCGTTGCGGTTGCCCAGGACGTTGGTGCGGACATCGGCGGTGGCGCAGGTATCTTCAGAGCCAAAAACCCAGAAGCGAAGAAGAAATCGACGAAAGCCAGCACGACGACAAGTACGACAGGTACTAAGCCATCAAATCGCGGAACTGGCGGGACGAGAGTTTCTGCGGCAACTGCAGAGCGAGTTGAGGACTTGTTGGACAAGGGCAACGGATTCCGTGATGCTCGCAAATTCGGTGAGGCGGAAGATGCCTATCAGGGTGTATTGAAAATAAAGCCGAAGGACTGGCGCGCCGCCTATGGTCTGGGAAATGTTTATTCAGATCAAGGACGTTGGGACGACGCGGAAGCGGCGTATCGAAATGCGATTCAATGGGCGCCTAATGAAGTAGATGCTTACGTCGCAGCTAGTGTCGTTTTAGTTCAACCGCGCGTTGGCGCCGACAATGCGAAGCGCTTTGCGGATGCTGAAGGCTTCGCGCGTAGGGCTGTTCAGATCGATCCAAAACAGGCCGTTGCCTGGGATCGTCTGGGCGTTGCATTGCAAGCACGTGGAATCTTCAATAGCGAAACAGAACATTCATATCGTCGCGCAATCGAGTTGGATCCTGGCTTCGCCGCGGCATATGCGCACCTCGCAAGGACATTGAATCGCTTAGGTAAATCCAGTGAGGCGGCGCCGCTCTACTCAAAGGCAACGGAATTAGCAAAAGATCCGGCGACACTAAATCTGATTGCTGAATCACTACAGGGTGAAAATTTATGGCCTGACTCCGAGCCCGTGCTGAAGCGCGCACTCGAACTCGATCCACGCAATCCGACTTCGCTGATTTTGATGGGACGATTATTAATCGTTTACAAGCGTTACACCGAAGCTGAACCTTATTTGAAGACAGCGACCGAAGTGAGCTCGAAAGCGTTCCAGCCGTTCATTTTGTTAGGTCGTACGTACCTTGCATTAGAGCGTTTGCCTGAAGCTGAAACGACTTACGAACGCGCGTCAACTCTTGCCGTTCTCGGTGAGAAGAAACAATTGGCTGGTACGTTCGGTTTTGAAGGCGTTGGTGATGGCTATATGAAGGCTAAACAAAAGACTAATGCTGCTCGTGCATACCAGCGCGCGCTCGATCTTGATCCCGGTAACAAAGGGATCGAGCAGAAACTTGCGAGCGCAAAGCAGAACTAGCTATCGTATTGAATTTTCCAAGAGGTCGTCAGAATGAAGAGTTGCCCGAAATGTAATCGTACCTTCCCGGATGAGGGACAAAAGTTCTGCACTTTTGATGGCGGATTGTTGATAGCTCCGCCGCCGCCGGCGCCACCGGCCTTTGACCCAAACGCGACAATCAAAGCGACATCTGCAGACTTAGCAGCGATGACAGAGAAAGCGACGAGTCGCGATTTGCCGGATCCGAACGCAACAATCGCTGACTCGTCATTTGCATCAACGGTAGCCCTGCCGAGAAACACTGCCCCAACCGGTCCACCACCGAACACTGCAGGTTTTGGTAAGGCCGCGCCAGCGACTCCACAGCCACCTCCCCCACCGCCGCCAGCGTATTCACAGGAGCAAACCATCGCATTACCGAGTCCCGGAGTGACTACGCCACCGGTGACCCCTCCAACTCCGCCGACTCCATCGACACCTTTGCCGGCACCGCAGGCCGCCGCGCCGGCAGTAGCTACAGCCGCTCCGAAGAAGAAGTCGAAACTACCCTGGATCATCGCGGGTGTTCTTCTATTTCTATTGCTTGGCGGCGGCGCGTTGGCTGGAGTGTTCTTCCTGGTTGTGAAGCCCAGATTGGCCGGCATGCAGGCGCATAATCAGGCAAACGAGAATCGGCCGGTCGTAACGGAGACAAACGTTAACGCAAACGCCAACATCCAACCGACACCAGTCGAAACACCAACGCCAAAAGAAGACAACTATGTACCACCGCTCGGCACCACGGCGTTTGAGAATTCAAGCGAACGTCTGGATGGAAAGCTCGCGGAGCACTACTTCGATTTCAATTTCTATTACCCCGAATCCTGGCAGAAGGATCCGAAGACAGGCGTTCCGGGGGCCAGCAGTTTTGTAAGAGTTGAACGACGATTACCGCCCGATTTTACGCAGGAGAATTTCACGGTTGGTTGGTATACAAGTGCCGGGACTTACGATGCGGACCTTCCGAACTATCCTCGTCGAGTTCAGGAATTCAGCGACTCTCTATCAAAGAGTATTGCAGAGTACAGGAAGGTTTCTGAAGGCCCGACTACGGTGAACTCGATGAAGGCTTATGAGTTTAGATGGGTGGGGTTCACCAAGGGGACCGATCGAGGTGATTTACAACTTTGGGGACGAGTTATCTTTCTACCTACAGGCAAAGAAGGAGACACCACTGGCGCAACCCTGACCATGCTTTCAACATCCCTTGCACCGGAGTTATCGTCTGTTGACGACCTCGGAGTCAAAGGTGAAGCACCGGTGATTCTTGAGTCGTTCAGATTTGGTAAAAAGAAATAGCGAGTAGGAACTCGACGGAAACTGTAATGAAGAATCTTTGGACCACAAGACGCATCATCTTCACTTTTATCGTTCTAACACTCGTCGCGCTCTTTGTGGGTTCGAGTTGCAATTCAAACGATAGGACAACGACGACCACCGCAACAGACTCTGTCTATCCGGCTCTACCACCAGTCGTACTGCAGACCGAGTTGCGAGCCGCAAGCGGCTCACCGATAAAATTGTCCGACTATTCCGGAAAAGTTCTACTGGTTAATTTGTGGGCAACATGGTGTGGGCCATGCCGTCTGGAAACTCCTGAGCTCGTTAAACTGCACAGGGAGTATCAGGCACGTGGTGTAGAAATGGTCGGCTTATCCACAGAGAATCCGGATGCGTCAGCGCAGAGGGTCGTAGACTTTGTCAAAGCGTTCAATGTCGACTACCACGTTGGCTGGGCCACGCCCGAGGTTGCACTCACACTCATGCAGGGCAGAGATTCAATTCCACAGAGTTTCATTATCACGCGCGAGGGACGAATCCTTAAGCGGTTCATCGGATTCAGTCCTGCTACGACTCCTCCTCAACTTCGACAGGCTCTGGAAGACGCACTGGCTGCAAAAGGCTAAGTCTTCTTTGCGCTGTCGTCGGTAAGTTCATCGTTTTGCAGCCCCTCGGCCACGTCCTTCCTTGCGGCGTCCTCGAGACGCTTCATTTCAGCTTCTACTCGTCCCTCAACCTCATCAATCGGGGCTGGTTCATTTAATTCGTCTTGTGTCTTAACTCTATTTTTATCAATACCCATGAATCGCTCTTCTCCAATTGTTTTCCTCCAACCTAACAGCCGATTGATTTCAGAAATGCTGGGATTTCATGACAATTTGTCACTTTCGAGTCTGATGGCGTACGGACTCTGACGTCCTCTTTCGATTAATTAGCACCCGTTGGTGCCGTCAGTTCCCTCGCTGTTCGGATTAGGAATTCGTTCCGTCGAAACTGCGAGCACCAACACCAGCCATAGTCCGATAACGTACAGACTAAACCCCACAAGAATCTAAAATCGCTATTAGCCAAGGACGCGAGCTCGGACTTGTTTGGTTGGCCCTTAATGACGGATGATCGGCAAAACATCCTTCAGCAATTCCGAGCCCGCGCTTTTTTATGTCCAACGAACTTTAGTTTGTTGTGCGTGACCAACATCCATACTCGGTTCAGCAGGGCTTCTGAACTCGACGCTTAGAGGTTTGCAGCACACGACAAACTAAAGTTCGTCGGACACCCTGTTCGACCTATTACCTCGACAACTTCCTCATCCAGGGCGTACACTCCAATCGATGACAGCGCCGATCCCGGTCAGAATTTTCCGTACATTTCTAGCTCTCACTGTCTCTTTGTGGATGGCTGGAGCCGGATGTATGTTGGGTTGCGGGAATACCGTTATCGCTGCCGCACAAAGCCTGAATAATCAGACGATAATTGCTGGCCCTTCTTGTCATCATGCCACTCACGATTGTTGTGCAAAGAAGAATAGTTCCTCGACGGATAAGAAATCGCAACAGACGATTTCGCTGTTGAGCGCTGTTCCGAAACCCATGATGGGAGAATGCCCACTTGCAGTTAATGCAACTGCAGTCACGGCATCGAAGGCTACCCATCCGATCCCTGAGCAAGCGCGAACCTTCCAAACTGAACCTACTGGTCTTGAGAGCGTCAATCAATATATAGCCTGGTCGCCACCGCCAGTTCGGTTTCTAAATCGCGCTCCAACGTATCTCCGCTGCTGTGTGTTCCTGATCTAAAGAATGGTCCGAGTAAGACCGATCACTGCGATCAGTCTTTACGGGTGTTGGTGTATCTATTCAACACCTCCACGTTCTTTTGAAAAGGAAGACAGAAATGAAACCCAATAAAAGTATCCTTCTAGTTCTGTCGATGGGACTCCTGTTCGCGATCTTCGCAGTGGCTATGGCTCAGAGTACGAGTCAGAACACACAAGCGAAGAAGAGCGATACGTCCTGTTGCTCGATGGATTCGTGTCCAATGAAAGACGGGGCAGCAGCCAAAGATGGTAAAGATGGCTGTTGCTGCTGCAGCGGTGATTCATGCGATATGAAGGCTCATGACAACATGAAGAATCATGCGCAAGACAACGCCGGCTGTTGTTGCTGCAGTGGTGATTCGTGCGACATGAAGACTCATGAAAACATGAAGAACCACGCATCAGGACAAGAATGCTGTTGCGTCGAGAAACACAAGGACTCAAAGGTTAAACCGAAAGCTGCATAAGCAGTCGTCAAGAACCGGGTGCCGCTGCGGCGTCGCTGTTTTAGCTCAGTGGCACCCGCTGTTTTATTGGGGTTGTCATGATTACAAGGTGGATTTGTCTTTACGCAACACTGCTCTTAACTACTCTGAACATCTTCGCCACGGACATCTGATCGATTGCGCCTGGGAATTATCGAGGATCATCCATCGTTTCGTATCGGTGCATACACTGTTGGTGGCGCGCGCGATCTGTGGAGTAGTGAAAAAGCCTTATTCGCAATTGGAAGTGATCTAACGTTCTACTCAAAGCCTCTCTGCTGGACTCGGTTTACGGAACGAATCCAATTTCACGGTTTACGGAACGAATCCAATTTCACGGAAAGCATTTTTTTAGAGTGAGGCCGGGGAAGATGGACATGCATGCGGGGCACTGAGGCGAATGTCCGATATGCTTTAGCTTGTCGTGATGTAGCCAAGCAGCGTCAGAGTTTCTAAGGGCGTCTGAAATGTTTGGGTCTGGTTGGTTACATCTCGACAAGCTAAAGCATATCGGACATTCTCTCGCCTCGATTCGGCGTGGGATAACTGATCGGGTATATTGTTCAGCACACGATCTAATTGTTTTGAAAACGGGGGTAAGAAATGCGGAAGTATGTACTGATTGCGGTTCTCGCTTTGGCAGCCGGCGTTGTAATGTGGACGGTTAAACCTGCAAGTGCATGGACGGAAATGCCTGCGGTGGGATCTGCAGCACCAACATTCAAGCTCACAACCAATGAAGGAAAAGAAGCCAGTCTCGGTGATTTCAAAGGCAAGTGGGTAGTCTTATATTTTTATCCGAAAGACTTCACTAGTGGTTGCACTCTTGAGGCGCATAATTTTCAACGTGATCTCGAAAAGTACACCGCGTTGAATACCGTCATTCTGGGCGTAAGTGTTGACACTGCGGAATCGCACAAGAGTTTCTGCGCGAAGGAAGGTTTGAATTTCAAACTCCTTTCCGACCCTGATGCAAAAGTTTCGGGGCAGTATGGCTCAGTGATGGACTACAACGGTTCTAAATATTCGGCGCGAAACACGTTTATCATTGATCCGAAAGGAAACATCGCGAAGGTATTTGAAAAGGTTGGACCAGCTGGCCACAGCGAAGAAGTGCTGGCTGCGCTAGCTGAGCTTCAAAAGCCGTAACTTGGAGGCAGCCAGTGCCACCTCGCTACTTTGGAGTGCGACGGCCTGCCGTCTCTTTGTTACACGGTTATTACTCAAAGCCTGCTGTAACAAAGCGACGGCAGGCCGTCGCACTCCAAACTAGCGAGTTAGTACTGACTGCTCTTTGCTTTATTTCTTCTTCACCGCAGTTACCAACATCCCACTCACACCATTTTCAACAGTGAACTCGATTCGATCACCACGCTTGATTCCCTCAAGTAAACCTTTATCTTTAACGTGAAATGGCATCTGCATTGCCGGCATCAAGCCCTTGATATCCTCATGATCAATTTCGATCATCGGTACTTTCGGATCTAGATCCGTGACTGTTCCCACTCCAACATAAGTCTTGGTCTGGACAGCTGCCTCCGGACCGGGGGACTGAGAGCACCCGCCAAAGACAGAAGCCGTAATTAGAAATAAGCCGACAAGAATCGTCCTCATAATTCAAAATCGTCAGTAGTGAAAACGGTAACGGACTTCGACGTAGATTTGGCGCGGCTCGGTGAAGTGCGTGCCGCCAAACGTGTTGGCGCTGTCCAACAAGAATCGCCGGTTGGTCAGATTCACCGTGTGCAACGCCACCAGGCCGCCTTCGCCAAAGCCCTTGCCAAACGAGACATCAAGAGTTGTATGACCCGGCAGGTGATAAGGTCCATCACCTTTCAGAAAGCCCGAGCCATAGCGAACGTTCCCCGAAAGGTAACTACGTGAAGGAAGATTCAGGGTGAAACCGGTACTCAAAGTGTTGCGCTGATCGTGATCGAGGAAGAAGAGATCAGCCGGCGGTGAGAAGTCGCTCAGCCCACCGGTCACCGCACCTTGCCCTTCAGCGTATTGATGCGAATAGGCGAAATGGAACTGGCCGAGCTTGAGTAGTTGTGGCGAATGTACTGTCAGTTCGAAGGCCCGGATCCGCGCTCGTTCGATCGTGAGCGGAAAGAAAATATTCGAGTTTGCCAACGCCTCATGATCGAAGAAATTTTTGGCTGCGGTATGAAAGTAGCCGCCGTCGAAGTCCCAGCCTCTAACTGGTAGAGATGCGCCGACGGAATATTCTTCATCACGTTCGCCTCGTAACGGAATGAAATCGACTCCGTGAGTCAGCGCGAGTTCCAGCAACGGTCCGGAAAGCGTCGAGAGTGGAGGCGCTTGATAAAAACGTCCATAGAATCCATGAAGCGCCAGGTTTGCTAGCGGAATCCGAAAGGTCACTCCCGCGCGTGGGTTCGCTACATTCTCAGTCAATGAACCATGAAAGTGCGTGAAACGAAGTCCCCCACTCAGCGTCAGCCACGCTGCCGGCTTGAACTGGTCTTCGGCGAACAGCACAGCCAGGTTGCCGTGGGAATTTTGTTGTTGCTGTAAATTCACCGGATTACCGTTGCCATCGTCACCACTGAGGCTAAAGACAGCTGAGTCACGTTGCCAGAAGCCATAGAAACCAGCCTTTGCATTGTGCTGTTGCGTAAGCGCGCTCAACGCGATTTGGGCGCCCCCGTATTGGGAGTTGCGCTCGTCGCGGGTAACCACCGGCGTGTCGTTTGGTCCACCGATGAAGTCCGCGTGGTTGTAGTGATAAAAAGGTGAAACGGTCAGCAGTAATTTCGAGTTGAGTGTACGCATCCAGGTGAAGTTAATGAAGGCATCATGCTCGCGCTCAACGTCGCGAACGCCGGCAGCTTGTCCGTCTTGATCGTTTGGCACTTGATAGAAGTCTTTGCGTGCCGCGGTGACCAGCCGAAACTGATCTCGCTGATTAGGGCTGAAGCTCAAAGAAGCAAAGCCTCCGAAGCCATTGCTTTGATCGTGTATGACTTCGACTACCGGGGTTTCAAGGCCGTAGTCGCTGCGGTTGCCATTGACGCTCGCGTAGTAGGCGAAACGCTTGGAGTGATCCGCGAAACTCAACTGGTTGTTGGTCTGATTGAAGTTGCCGTAGGAGACCAATAACTCGGCCTCGCGGTCGCGTTCAAAGCCGCTGCGAGGCATGACATTGAACATCGCATAAGTGCGGTCGCCATATTCTGCTGCGTAACTACCTCGTTGGACTTCAAGGTAATCGATGTCTTTGGGATCGAACTGTGGACCCACCGTATCGGCGATGTTGGTGTTGGGTACTGGAATGCCGTCGACGAGCCACGTGACCTGATGACCGCCTCGAATGTGCAATTGGTTATGCGTTACGTAGGCCCCTGGCACATAGTCCGTGATCATAGCGAGACTGTTCGTGCGACTGGCGCCTGGCGTCTCAACGATCTGCTTCCGACTAACGAGCGTAACTGGAGATGAAGAGTCGGAGTTAACTTGTCCCGCTGTGGCTTGCACTTCCACTTGCTGTGAAACTGGCGCTATCTTCAGTTGCAAACGGATAACTGTCGTTCGATCTGAAAGGACGGTCAGTTCCAGGATCGATGTGCTGAAGCCGTCTGACTCCACCGTAACCTTGTACTCTCCGATCGGCACGGCGCGAAAAGCGAAATCACCGACGCTTTTGGTCTGAACTATTTCTGACCACGCGGACGACGTGGCTAAGAGCGTCACCTTCGCTCCAACGATTGGTCGTTGTTGCGGGTCAAGCACGGTGCCCTTCACGTCGCCAAAGACCGACGCTCTCGCGGCGCCAAGACTAAAAAAGATAATAATCAGACAAGCCAACAATCGGGTGATCTTCATCACTCCTCCCTTGCTCACAAAGAGGCCCCTCTGGCTGTGAATAATGATTAAGTTTGTTCCGAGAAGAAGACTTAACTCAGGGGTGGACCACGTGGACTGATGAGCTTGAACCGAGCTCGAGGTCTAAAAGAATTGGGACTGGCGTCCAGGAGCAGAGCGAAGTTTAATTCCTGTCTGATTGGTTGTTGTACCTGGATGAACGAGTTGTCGCGAGTACGCTGTTTTGATCCCAAACTACACGATGGACAATCTCCACAAGTGTTCGGGTTAGTGACTGATGTTTGATTTGACGTCTGTTCGCTGTCATCCGCAACTACAGAGACCTCTTCATTGCTGGATGGACTTGGTTTCAAGCCGCACATTGGTTCCGGTTTCGGTACCCTGCGCTGCTTGCGGACTGACACGCACCAATGCGACGCCGATTTACCGATACAACAACTATTCAAAGCTGCCGCGATTGCGAAGCGGGGCAAGACTGATAGGCACACGCTCGCTACGAGCACAGCGACAACACAAAGTCGTATCGCTAAGAGAAGAATTCTTCGAGCGCGCGTCGTCATGGGTATACGAATATTCGGAGGTGAGTGAGAGCGTACGCGAGAACGGTTCGAATTGCCAGCGGTGAAAAGATGAAGTCAGCACCACCTCGCGGTAGCGGGTGGGTGCGCAGCCAAAATCAAACGGCAAGGCGAGCTGCGCACCCACCCGCTACCGCGAGGTGGTACTGACTTCATCCTTTGTTCAAACCTCTCAAAGCGCTTATGATGAATCTTCCTATGATCGGGAACGAACAACTTGAAAAGTTGACTGTCATCGATCCCGTTTATCACATGACAGTTGATCCACAGTCTTCCGCCGGTTCATTTGAACACGAAGGCCAGACTTATCACTTCTGCAGCAAGCATTGTTTGAAGAAGTTCAGCGAGAATCCCGCTCAGTTTCTACAGCCTCAGACGCAGCTCATCTCCTTGAAGCGTGTCCCAAGTAACGATCGAACGTTCACATGCCCGATGCATCCGGAAGTACAAAACGTCGGATCCGGATCATGTCCAAAATGCGGTATGGCACTCGAGCCGACCGTAATTCAACAGCCACAGAATAAAGTTGAATATAAATGTCCGATGCATCCGGAGATCGTGCGCGACACTCCCGGTAGCTGTCCGATCTGTGGAATGGCTCTCGAACGAAGAACAATTCAACTAACTGACGAAGAGAATCCGGAGCTCACTGAAATGCGGAAACGCTTCTGGGTAAGCGTTTTTCTGGCAGTTCCGATTTTTCTGATTGGAATGAACGATTTGATAGCCGGAGCGCCTCTGCAACGGATGGTCTCACCTTCAGTGCTTGCCTCGATTCAACTGGCACTCGCTACACCCGTTGTACAGTTGGGTATCGATCAGGTCATTTCGGAAGTTCTACCTGATGAGAAGATAGAGGTCGTGAAGCGTCTGCAGAGCGGCGGCGCCATCGTGGCAATGGCGGGCGATGGAATTAATGATGCACCCGCATTGGCGCAAGCGAATGTTGGGATTGCCATGGGAACTGGAACTGACGTCGCAATGAAGAGTGCTGATTTAACTTTGGTTAAAGGCGACTTGCTTGGGATAGTCCGGGCGCGCGTTTTGAGTCGTCAGACAATGGCGAATATTAAACAGAATCTTTTCTTTGCGTTTGTCTATAACTCGTTGGGTGTGCCAATCGCAGCCGGTGTTCTCTCGTTCTTTGGGGTCTTGCTGAGTCCGATGATCGCAGCGGCAGCGATGAGTTTTAGTTCTGTGTCAGTTATCGCAAATGCATTGCGTTTGCGGAAAGCATCGATCTAAGAAGAAAACTTTTCGAATTCAATTGCATCGTAGCAACAGGAGGAATTTGGGATATGTCAGTAAGTCGTCTCGTTTGCGCTATGAGTTTGCTTGGGATACTCGTACTCGGCGCTGCAATAGTACCCGCACAGAAAT
>DATDFV010000144.1:0-77234 GCA_036522415.1 Pyrinomonadaceae bacterium
GTTGCTGGAAACGCATCTTTCAACGAACGCACCTTCAGTTGCTTACGGAATTCTTCTAATGGCACATTCACCTTTGTCCGGAACTCGATCTGTACCGGTTTGTCCGGCAAGAGATCAAAATAGTTGTCAGAGAAAAACCCGTCGGTTCCAGCTGACAGATACACAGCTTTTGCCAGTTTGTCCGAGGTTAACATGACCTTGTAGCCATTACTTGCTTTCACCGCTTCGACGCTGACCTTTGGTGTCGGCAGTGCAAGGCTTTTTGCGGGCTCGAAGAAATACTCATTGCTGGAGAGCACCCGGCCATCTGCTGAAAGCAACTCGCAATAGATCATCAAATTCTTCGAGTCTCTATTTAAGAGAAATTGACTGACTGGAACGGAGAGGTATGGCCGGCTCTGAAGAGGAGCAATGACAACGTCTTTTCTCGCGTTGGACAGTTTGTTGCCGTCAAGATCGCGCAGCTCGACATTCAACACAGCCTTCGTTTCCGTAATGAGATCAGAAACCACATAAAATCTGAGTTGTTTCTCTTCCGAGGTTGGGCTCAACAACACAGGTGAATAGAAACGCTTTGCGTAATACTGCAACGCCTTCCACCTGCCGTAGTAGTCGATGCTGGACCATGATGCGACGGGCCAGCAATCATCCAGTTGCCAGTACAACGATCCCATGTTGCGCGGCATGATTCGACGCAGATGTTCCGCACCGATCTTGATTCCCTCGGCTTGCAGAACCTGCGACAGATACAGAAAAGATTCGAAGTCTTTGGGAGCCGGATAATCGCGGAGCATGTACTCCTTAATCAGCTGATTACCTCGTGGATGACGCTGATGCGCCATCATCACTGGAGACTGAATGTCGTGTTCGCTCGGTAAGGTGTAGGTTTCGACGGTTTCAATCTGCGGAAACGATTGAAAGCCGTATTCACTCATGAACCGCGGAAACTCTTTTTGGTAGTCTGTGAATGGAGCCGCAGCGTGCCACACTTTCCACGAGTGCGTGTCACCACTTTTTTCGGAGTTCAGATCATCGGGCAGACCGCCGTGCGGTGAACTTGGCCAATACAAACGGCTTGGATCCAGAGTTCCACAAACCTCTTTCAGAACCCCGTCGAAGATCTTTTGATAATCATCCCAAACGGATGACGGCAAGCTTTTCTTCCAGCCCCAGTTGAACCATGCCGTCTCGATCTCATTGTTGCCCGACCAGATCGCGATGCTCGGATGATTCCGAAGCCGACGAACATTATCCTGCGCTTCTGCCCTGACGTTATCCAGAAATTCCTGATTACCGGGATACATGCTGCAAGCAAACATGAACTCCTGCCACAGAAGAATGCCCATCTCGTCGCACATTTCGTAGAACTCGTCAGTCTCATAAATGCCGCCACCCCAAACACGAAGCATATTCATGTTTGCATCGGCAGCAGACTTGATTAGCCAGCGGTATTTTTCGCGAGTCATACGGGTCGGAAAACTATCGGCTGGGATCCAGTTCGCGCCTTTTGCAAAAACAGGAACACCGTTAATTATGAAAGCGAAGCTTCTACCCCAGGCGTCATCCAGCTGTCGTACTTCGAGCGAACGCAAACCCGTTCGCACAGATCGCTCATTTGCTAAATTGCCACCGATCAGAATTCGAGCTCTGAATGTGTAAAGCGGATGTGCGCCCAGGCCGTTTGGCCACCAAAGTGAAGGATTCTTAACTACAAAATCGAAGCCGACTTGATTAGTGCCTTGCGTGAGTTTGATCTGTTTACGCCCAACGACTGTCTTATGACCAACGTCTTCCAGAATCAATTCGGCTTGCGACTCGCCGGTCGAAACTAGATCGATGGATGCGGTTAGATTTGCTTGCTCCCTGGTAACCTGTTTTTGAGTAATTTGAAGATCGGCGATGCGGGCGTTGTTCCAGGCTTCCAGAGAAATCGGTCGCCAGATCCCGCTCGTAACAAACCGCGGACCCCAATCCCATCCAAATTGATAAGGCGCTTTGCGTGTGTGTGGCGAAGTCTTCTCACCCTGATCGTTTCCGGCAGGGAGTTCATACTTCATCTTGGCCATAACCGGCAGGATCTCGTTGATGGGTGAACGAAACTGGATGTTGAGAGTATTATCGCCAACCTTCAAAGTGCCTGCGCAGTTAACTCGCCACGTGCGAAACATGTTGTCAGTCTTGATAAGCAACTTTTCATTCAGGTAAACGTCCGTATAGGTATCGAGTCCTTCAAAGACCAGCTCGAGGTTCTTGTGATCCAAAGTCTGCTGATTGACTTTAAAGGTCGTGCGATATTCCCAGTCTGTTTTGCCGATCCATTGTTGCTTCTGTTCGTTGTCGCGGTAGAAAGGATCGCCGATGAGTTTATTGGCCAGTAGATCCGTGTGAACAGAGCCCGGGACAGTTGCGGGATACCACACATCCTTATTTTTTTCGCGGAATTGCCAGCCACTATTTAAAGGAATCTTGAGCAGGCCTTGTGTTCGCATTGTTGACTTTGACTGTGACTTAACGGTCGGCGCTAACGCCAGAGCTAGCGGCAGGATCAGCAAAAAGGTACGAGTTATTCGCAAGGTTTACCTCGTTTTGTTTTAGCAAAGTGTAAGTTGGGTGTTAGCACATTCTTCTCTGCGCAACCCCTGCGTTCTCTGCGTCTCGGCGGTGAGTTCTTTGAATGAACCTGGCACCGCAGAGACGCAGAGAACGCAGAGGTTACACAGAGAAGAGCTTGCGTTAGAAATTCATGGCTGCTAAAAGGAGCGCATGCTCAAGCCAATCTTCGGGCCTCTGCTTGCGGCGATGATATTAATCACGACCGTACAAGTGTCAACCGCCAAAACAATCGAACCACAGACTTCAGAACCCTCCCCAACGCTGAAGGCGCGGTTTTCAAGGCTTCGACATGGAATAAATCTGAGTCACTGGTTTGCACAATCAGGCAACAACGATTATTCGAAAGCGCATCTTGAATCGCACACGACACCCGCCGATCTCACGCTAATAAAAAATCTCGGTTTTGATCATGTACGGTTCACAATCGAACCCGCTCCGCTCTTCAACGAGTGGGACGATCCCTCGAAGCTGAATGTGGAGTATCTAAAATATCTGGATACGGCTGTGGACAACATGCTCTCCAGAGATCTCGCGGTCATTATCGATATTCATCCTTCAGATCCTTTCAAGGTCCGCTTAAATACCGAAGATCGGCACGTCGAAGCGTTCGCTAAGTTCTGGACTTCGCTCGCGAAACACCTGTCAACTCGAGATCCCGAACGCGTCTTCTTTGAAGTCATCAACGAGCCGATGGTCGAAGATCCTTATCGATGGTACGGAATTCAGGCGAATCTCATTGCCGCAATTCGCCTCGGAGCTCCACAACACACGATTATTGCATCTGGCCATCGATGGTCAGGTCTGTATGAATTGCTCGCGCTTCAACCCTATTCAGATCCCAACGTCATCTACAACTTTCATTTCTATGAACCGTTTGCCTTCACGCATCAGGGAGCGACGTGGGCGGGTCCTAATCTGCCGTTCTATCAAAAGGTGCCGTATCCTTCGACGGTCGATGCGGTGAAGAAGATGCTGGACACAGTTGCGGATGAGAGTGCACGTTACAACTTACTGCGCTATGGTGAAGACAACTGGAACGCCGAACGTATCGATCGCGAGATCGGCATTGCTGCTGCCTGGGCGTCGAAGCGTCATGTTCTGATCACCTGTAATGAGTTTGGTACTTTCAGACGGTTTGCCTTACCCGAAGACCGCGCGACATGGATTCGGGATATGCGCGTGGCCCTGGAGAAGTACGGAATTGGTTGGACGATGTGGGACTATGCTGGTGGGTTTGGTGTTGTTAATAAAGTCAATGGTAGTGCCACCGCAGATGAATCGGTTGTTAAGGCTCTTGGTCTAAAATCGTGACCATGTCCGACGAACTTAGTTTGTCGTGTTACCGATTGAAGCCTGCTAGTTTCCTCCAGCTGGTTAGGAGGCGCGATCGACAAACTAAAAAGTTCGTCGGACATATTTCGGAGTAACTTCATGAGATACCAACTGCTCCTGTGTATGCTCGTTTTCATCACACTTCTAACAGCTGAGGAATCGGTTGTGTGTCAGACAAAGACGGTAGCAGAACGACTCGGTTATCCGGCCGATGCCAGGCTGGTGATTGTACATGCCGACGATCTCGGCATGTCGCACTCAATCAATGAAGCTAGTATCAAGGCATTTTCGTCAGGATTAGTTAATTCCGGAAGCATCATGATGCCATGTTCGTGGGTACCTGAAATCGCTGCTTATGCTCGAGCGAATCCGCAGGCTGACCTGGGACTCCATCTCACACTGACCAGCGAATGGCAGAAATACCGCTGGAGACCTCTGTTAGCGGGAGGCAGTGTTCAGTCTTTGCTCGATGCGGATGGATACCTGTATCTAACTGAGAGCGAAGCCGCGTCTCACTTAAATGTTGTTGAGGCTGAGAAGGAGATTCGTGCACAGATCGAACGCGCTAACAAGCTTGGTATTCGACCCACCCATCTCGATTCACATATGGGCACGCTCTACCAGACCAAAGAATTGTTCGAGATGTTTGTGCGGGTCGCACGAGAAAACAAACTACCGATCAGAGTCGCGAAAGACATGGCAGGTCAGATGCCGTTCCTGTCTCAGATTTTGAAACCTGAGGATATTCTTATTGATAACACAATTAGCATTGAACCGTCTGTAACGGCCGAGGGTTGGGCAAACTTTTATATCGAAGGGTTGAAGAAACTGAATCCCGGTGTTACAGAAATCGTCATCCATCTTGCCTACGACGATGCGGAGATGAAAGCAGTCACTTTTGAGCACCCGAACTGGGGAGCGGCGTGGCGCCAACGTGATTTTGATTTTTTCACTAGCAATGCCTTTCGAAAGCTACTGGAAGAGAACCACATCAAGCTGATTACTTATCGTGATTTGCAGAAGCTTCAATATGGAATGTAGGCCAGGCTGTTAGCCTGTCCTCGTTAGGATCAGATATCCGAGCTGCAGGCTAACAGCCTGTCCTACTCCGTTATGAACATAAGACCACTTACTGCGTTGTTAACAATTGTGCTTACTGCCGTAATACCCACAGACGTCTTTACTCAACAGCAGGCGCCTGATGTAGTGATCAAGTACCAACACAATTTGATGCCGGTGCCAACGTCCGCCGAGTTCCACGATGGCAAGGTGCCGATTACCGATTCTCTGAAGGTGGTGGCGCCACAATATACAGATGGACGATTGCAGGCTGGTATCGATCGATTTTTGAAACGTCTCCAAGGCCGAACGGGACTAACACTTGGCCAAGGCAGCTCGGAGGGCAGCATTATCGAGATTCGATGCTCGAAGGCTGGTGAAACCATTCCAGCATTAGATGAGGATGAATCTTACGACCTTGATATTAGTCCCTCGCGGGTGTTGCTTACAGCGTCTACGGTGGTCGGTGCATTACGAGGTTTGGAAACTATCCTGCAACTGATCGGTTCCAGCCGAGATGGTTATTACTTCCCGGCGGTGAAGATTAAAGATCAGCCGCGGTTTCGCTGGCGAGGTTTGTTGATCGATATCGGCAGACATTACGAACCGCCGGAAGTCTTGAAGCGAAATTTAGATGCAATGGCAGCCGTGAAACTCAATGTCTTCCATTGGCATTTGACTGAGGATCAGGGATTTCGGATCGAAAGCAAGAAGTTTCCGAAACTGCATCAGATGGGGTCTGATGGTTTGTTCTACACGCAGGAACAAGCGAAAGAGATTATTGAGTATGCTCGCCAGCGTGGCATTCGCGTTGTGCCTGAGTTCGATATCCCGGGACACAGCACCAGTTGGCTCGTTGGGCATCCGGAGTTAGGAAGTGCGGCCGGGCCATATAAGATCGAACGACAGGCCGGTATCTTTGAACCCGCGCTGGATCCGACGCGAGAAGATGTTTACAAGTTTCTCGATGTCTTCCTTGGAGAGATGGCAGCATTGTTTCCAGATGCGTATATGCACATTGGCGGAGACGAGAATGAAGGTAAGCAGTGGGATCGCAATCCAAACATTCAAGCCTTCATGAAAGAAAAGGGAATACCCAACAACCACGCGTTGCAGGCTTATTTTAATCAACGACTGCTGAAGATTCTAGAGAAGCATAAAAAGAAGATGATTGGTTGGGATGAAATTTTGCAACCGGAGTTGCCAAAGAATGCCGTAATCCATTCGTGGCGCGGAACGGCCGCGCTCGCGGACGCAGCAAAGAAAGGTTACGACGGGATTCTCTCGAATGGTTACTACATTGATCTGATCTATCCAACCTCTCAGCACTATGTTGTTGATCCAATCCCGGCCGATACCACTCTTACTGCTGAGGAGCAAAAGCATATTCTCGGTGGTGAAGCAACAATGTGGGGAGAGTACGTCAGTCCGGAAACTATTGACTCACGGATTTGGCCTCGGACTGCGGCGATAGCGGAGCGTTTGTGGTCACCGCGAACTACGACAGACATCGATGATATGTATCGAAGGCTGAGCATTATCAGCGTTCAACTGGAGGAGTTGGGACTAACTCACGAAAGAAACGTCGATGTTCTTTTGCGTCGATTGGCCAACAGCCAGGATATTGCACCGCTCAAACTATTAATTTCTCTTGTGGAGCCGGTGAAGGAGTATCGAAGAGGAGACCAACGCCCATCTACCATGCTGAGTCCATTAACCGGCTTCGTTGACGCTGCGAGACCTGATAGCGAACGCGGTCGCTGGTTGCGTAAAGCTGTGGATGACTTTCTTTCCGACGCGCCGAGGTTTCAGTTACATGCAACTGACCTGGCGAGGACTTTCAAGGAATGGCGCGATTGCGAGCCCGCACTAACCGCGTTGATAGATCGGTCCATGGCGTTACATGAAGTGAAACCACTTGCGATCGATGTACACAATTTGAGTGATGCAGGTTTGGAAGCACTCCAATTCATCACAAGCGGACAAACACCTCCGCCGGAGTGGTCGCAAACGAAGAGCGCGTTGCTAAATGAAGCAGCTAAACCTAAAGGAGCTGTTGAATTGGTTGTAGTGACGTCTGTGCGACAGCTTGTAACAGCTGCCGCTGAATTACCGCAGCTGAAAACTATGTCCTCCGCCGAGTGGAAGAAGCATGTCAGTGTGTTGGCATCGGGTTCTGCCAGGTAGTTACTTCTGAAACACCAGATTATCTGCGACAACCGTACCTTGCTGGGGGCAATCGTCGCACTGATATTAACTGCAGTTAGTTTTCTCATTCTGATCCAAGAATTGCGCTCGAGTTTATCGGTCTTGACTGGTTCAACAGTCAAGACTTAATCTCAGGCGCTTGCAGAAATTGAGTGCAACGAAATTATTCCGCATTTTCCCTGGATGAGCGAACAACTTGCGACGCATAAATCTCAAGAAGGCAAATGTCGCACGATCAGATACGATCAGGTATATCAATCGACAGATCGTTCTTAACTACGTAAGAGAAAAGGAACCAATCTCACGCGCTGAAATCTCACATGAAACAGCGCTCCAGCGGTCCACTGTTTCGCTGATCGTCGAAGAACTTAAGAACCAGGGATTAGTCTACGAGATTGAAGGCGAGTCTACTGGGGGTAGACCTCCGACTCTTCTCAAACTTCGAGCGGCTGGCTGCACTGCGATCGGTATTGATATTGGTACGGCGAATACGACTGTTGCCACAGGTGACTTAGTAGGTCGTGTACTTCGCCGTGAAGTGTTTCCTACGGATTCAGATCGAGAAAAAACGTTTCGACTCATTAGCGATCGTATTCAGGAGTTCATTAAGAGCGAGCCGACGATTGAAGGCGTTGGTATCAGTGTACCAGGCTTGGTTGATCCAGAAACCGGCACCGCTTTATTTATCCCGCACTTCAAATGGAGAGACTGGGCAATTGCTGACGAATTGAGATCGGTCACGGGGGTGCCTGTTTCCGTTGATAACGATGCGAACGCTGCAGCTCTCGCAGAACTCTGGCTTGGTAGACCAGAAATACGTGACGTGCGAGATTTTATTTTGGTGCTTGTTGAAGAAGGACTTGGCACCGGAATCATTTTCGATGGCCAGGTTTATCACGGCATGGAAGGTGGCGCTGGAGAATTCGGTCACATGACGATCGGGAGAGGTGCTCCCGTATCGTGTGCTGCTGGTAGTGATGAGTGCTGGGAGGCGTTTGCATCCGAGCGTGCGGCGCTTGCACGGTATGCTGCTAAGTCCGAAAACGCGCATAGCCGCGAGATCGCATTCGATCAGCTGATTGACAATGCTTTCAACGGTGACAAGGCGGCAAGAGAGTCGCTTGTAGAAACAGCGCACTACCTGGGGCTGGGAATTTCTAATCTCACAAAAGGATTGAGTCCCGAGGCCGTAATCGTTGCCGGGCAGATAGCCAGAGCGTGGCCTTTGGTGGCAGATGAGTTGCACACAGCGATCTCCCACAACAGCATTTGCCGCGGTCTACCATCAGCTACAACGTTCGCTTCAACCCTGGGCGAAGACACACGCCTGTTGGGTGCGTTGAGCTTAGTCCTTGCCGGCAAATTTGCGAGCGTCGTACCAGCCTAACATCCAGAAATTAGGACGGCTCCCAAAATTTCCGATGACTTGCGAGTTGGGAGATGAGTCGATGAATTGCCTCGAATCTGCGATCCACTAGGCGTTACCGTTAACAGAGCGTTGGTCATCAGGTTCATTAATGCTCGGCATTCGCATTGCTAATGGCAGTGCAGGTTCTGCAACGTCCTTTGTCTTAACCTATTGACAAAAATTTGCACCGCATAGAACGAACGAACTTTGAGAAAGAGTCTGCTGAAGGTGCTGAGGCTTTTGTCTGGTCTTGCAACAAACCATTAGTCAGTGGAACTGACCGAATTCACAAGTGGGCTGGCTCCTGATGCACAAGCTCGGGAGCAGGAGGGTTTTTTCTGGTTCTCAACTGCGACCACGTGGGCCACCAAAGCGCTGCGTCGCCTGCATTTCAAATGGATCTGGCAAGTCTCAGCGATATACTCAGCATCCGCCGCCGAGGGACGGGGAAAGAAAAAATCTTGACAGTTGGGATTAATAGGAGTAAAGCTTTTGCGCAGACCTGCAACAAAGTCTTTAGTTTTCAACTTCCCGCGTTTGATTTCTTACCAAGGGGTCGTTCGGATTTTTAGTATAAGTTGAGAATCCGCATGAGCGGTTTGCCGCTTGCGCTGATTCGGAAGTCCCGGTGTTGGCCAATCATGTATTGGTTCAACGTACAGTCACATGCGATGGGTCAGCGACCGATACGCTGATTTGGAGAAGCTCCTATGTCAAACAGAATCCGATTGCTGCTGTTACTTTTAATGAGTGCAAGCTTTGTGGTGGTGGTTCACGCGCAAACGACCACTGTGGGCAATTTGACCGGCAACGTGCGAGACGCCAATGGCGCTGCCGTGCCGAAGGTTGAAATCGTGATTACTGAGGAGGCGACCACTAAGTCACGGACAGTCGTCTCAGATGACGGTGGCTATTACTCGGCACCAAGCCTCCCGGCGGGACGATATACCATCACCGTATCAGCAACCGGTTTCAAGAAGACGGTTAATAACGGCGTGGATCTCCATGTCGGTGAAGACAAGGTTCTTAATTTCGAGCTGCAGGTCGGCCAGGTCTCGGAAGTAGTCAATGTTGTGGGCGAGGAAGGTACCCTGGTCGAAACTCGCACCAGCGCCGTTAGTAGTTTGATTACTGAAAAGCAGGTTACCGAACTTCCGCTGAACGGCCGAAATTACGCGCAACTGGTGACGATGGTGCCCGGGGTTTCCCCGGTGACGCAGTCGGGGGCGGGTGGCGCCTTCCAAACAGCCGGTACCGGTCTCGATTCTCACGTTGATATGTCAGTGAACGGCAACCAGTCCAACGCCAACATGTGGACTGTGGATGGCGTAAACAATATGGATGTGGGATCAAACGCGACGCTGCTCGTATTTCCCTCGATTGATTCCATTAAGGAGTTTCGTGTTGAGAGAAACAGCTTTAGTGCAGAGTATGGGCAAGCGCAGGGGGCGGTGATCAATTTGATTACCAAGGGTGGAAGCAATACTTTTCATGGGACAGCCTTTGAGTTTCTGCGCAACGATGCGTTAAATGCCGAGGACATCCTACTCAAGAACGCTGGTCAGCCCAAACCCCCGTTGCGCTATAACAACTATGGTTTCAATTTGAGTGGGCCGGTCTTCCTTCCGCGTTTTGGTGAAGGCGGTAAGAAAGTGTGGAACGGCAAGAACCGCGCGTTCTTTTTCTGGAACGAAGAGTGGCGGCGAGAAAGGAGAAGTTTGACCTCGCCAATACGCGCGCTGGTTCCGACCCTGGCCGAAAGGCAGGGCGACTTTAGCGGCGCCCTTACAGATGCGTTACCTCATGATCCATTTACCGGTTTGCCTTTCCCCGGGAACAAGATTCCTTCCGGCAAGTTGAGTCCGGCTGGACTCGCGATAATGAAATTCTTTCCCGCTCCCAACACCGCGTTGTCAGGTGGAGTCAATTATGTGGAATCTCCTATTGAGCCAGTGAACACCAGGCAGGATACCATCCGCGGCGATTTCATTCTCAGCAACAAAGTCAACCTGATGGTGCGATACATCCATGAGAACTGGGACCATGGAAATGCCGCTGGAAACTTCTGGGGTGACACCGGCTTCCCCACGATCAGCTCCGACTGGTCGCAACCATCGCGGAGTTTTGCGGTGAAGCTAGCTAATACGTTGTCATCGTCGTCCGTCAACGAGTTTCAATTCTCGCGTGCCGGGAACGACATCTTGGCGACCACCAATTCCAACGGCGAAGCACTCAACAGTGAAATCGCCTCGAAGTTCCCGACGGTATTTCCGAAGCCGGCAGGCGTGGGATTGCCGACATTCTGGGGAGCCGATGGCTACCCTGCTCTTTGGCACGAGGCGCCTTGGCATAACACGGAAGATCTTTTTATCTGGAAGGATGACTTCAGCAAAGTAATCGGAAATCACGATCTCAGGATCGGAGGACTGTTCAGTCACAATAAGAAGATTGAACAGGCAAACGGCGGGAATGGGTTTGCGCAATTCTGCGGAACCAATGCTCGCACCGGAAACGCCATTGCTGATCTGCTGTACGTAAACCTTCCTTTGGGATGCTACACGGAGATCGACACGCTCGGTCTGGGAGACGGCCGTTGGCGCGATTTTGAGTTCTACGGCAATGACACTTGGAAGATACGCCCCAGAGTTACTCTGACTCTTGGCCTACGCTGGTCCAGGTATTCACCTGCCTATGCCGCTGACAATCGCATCAGCAACTATGTACCAAGTCTTTATAATGGTAAGGATCCTCTGAGTGGCCTTGTCACGGCGGATCATGCTTCAAGTGTTGGCTTGCCTCGTTCTTTGATTCAACCCTACAACAATGGTTTCCAGCCCCGCGTGGGCATCGCCTGGGACGTCAACGGTGACGGGAAGACCTCCGTGCGCATCGGTGGTGGTCGTTTTATGGGCCGAGCTAACGTCATCGAAGATATTCTGCGCATGACAGGTAATCCTCCCTGGACCACTACGGTCAATTCCAACTGGGGGGGCGGCAGCGCGAATCTTGCCGACGATCCGACATTCCGTAGTTTGGATTCCATCAATCCGGGTCTCAAAGCAGCCGTTGCGGGAGTGAGCACCAGTACCGGTTTTAATGCGGTGAGCACCGACTTCCGTCCACCTGATAGTTACCAGTGGAACATCACCATCTCGCGTGAGGTGATGAAGGATACCGTCGTCGAGGCTTCCTACATCGGGAATGAAGGCCATCACTTATGGCGGCGCGGCGTGAACTTCAATGATGTTCTTCCGCAGAACCGGGGCAAAGTTGCGCAAGCGTTCGTCAACAACGATCCTAACGTCAATTTGTCGGCTTTGGTTACCGCGAATCGCCGGTTCCCGAATCTTGGGCCCATCACAATGAGCGAGTCCACAGGAAACTCAAATTACAACGCGCTGCAGATTTGGGTAAACCGCCGCTTCACCAACCGGTTCCAGTACTCCGTTGCCTACACATGGGGACATGCGCTTTCAGATGTTCCGTTAACATCTTTCACGTCCGGCACGACTGATCCATTCAATTACCACCTTGACTATGGCGATGCTGACCTCGACCGCCGGCATACATTTATTACAAATGCCGTCTACGAGTTGCCGTCCTTCAAGAGTCGAGGCGCTGCTGTAAACAAAGTCTTTGGTGATTGGCAGGTGAATGGCATCGTTTCGTTCTACGGTGGTATTCCTTTGGATGTTTATTCCGGCGCGAATCCGAATTACCTTGGTCTGGGCGCCACCCCGGCCAACGGCGGCTTCCGTCCCAACCTGGTGCCAGGGGTTCCTATTTATCTCAATGGACCAAACTCGACTCTATACGTCAATCCGGCTGCATTCTCGCTGCCGGCTCCGGGAACGTTTGGCAATCTGAGTCGAGGCACCGTGCGCCAGCCTTCAATCTTTAACACGGATTTCTCGGCGGCCAAGAACTTTGCAATACATGAGCGCTATCGAATTCAGTTCCGCGCCGAGTTCTTCAATGTGTTCAATCATCCGAATTTCAACGGATTCACCAACACCTCTTTTAACTTCACCCAGACAGCCGGTCCAGGGGGTACCTACAAGGCCAAACCCAACGCTGCCTTTGGCATCCTGGGAAGTGATCTGGGACCGCGAAATATTCAGTTTGGTTTGAAGTTCAGTTTCTAATCACGACCCGCAAGGTTAGTTTGTTCGACGGAGGGCTTGCTGTTCCTGGCCCTCCGTCATATTTTAGGCGCAGAAAGTACGCCCCATGTTGCTGTTCCCAATCTCTCTTTTGTGCTGTGTGGTCTTGCTTCCCCAAGCGCCTACTAAAACTCTTCGCCAGCACTATGAGACAGCCGAAGCTAAACGAGCAGCCGGTGACTTGGCGGCCGCCGAAGCCGAATACGATGCCATCCTCGCTGAGAGCTACGATAAATTGGGAGGCATCTATTCCGCCGAAAAGAAGTTCACCCGAGCTATTGAGACCTTTGAGACAGCTACCCGTTACAAACCGAATTCACCGGAGTTGCTCGTCCGTCTGGCGATCGCATACTTCGAAGCGGAGCAGTATGAGAAGGCATTTGCGCCGCTCGAGACCGCAATTAAGCTCAATCCAAACAGTTTGGGCGCGCATCACATGTTGGGCAAGACCTATTTCATGCGGGGCGAATTTGCCAAGGCGCGCGAAGAACTGCAAACGGCGCTCCGGCTGGCGCCAAAAGACTACGATCTAATTTATACACTGGGTCTCGCTTATTTGAAGGAGAGACAATTTGCGCCCGCAAAAAAGATCTATGATCAATTGATTGCCGATCTTGGACAGCGACCTCAGCTTCACATTCTAATCGGCCGGGCTTATCGGGAGACTGGGTTTCTGGCGGAAGCAATCGAAGAATTCAAGCAGGCGGTGTCGCTCGATCCGAAATTCCCGCGAGCTCATTACTATCTCGGCCTAACCTATCTATTAAAGGACGGCGCCGCGCGTCTTGATGATGCGGCTGACGAGTTCAAGCTCGAGCTTGCGGAACACGCTGATCAATTCTTCGCTAATTATTATCTGGGGATTGTCTATCTCATTCAAAGAAAGTGGGACGTGTCGATCGGGTTTTTGGAAAAGGCCTCACAGATTGAGCCGCAGAATCCCGACCCTTACTTTCATTTGGGACAAGCGTACTTATCGATCGGAAAATATGATCGCTCCATTGAGGTGTTGCAAAAGAGCATTGCTCTTAATCCCAATCTAAGTCACAACGATTATCAGGTTACAACCGCCCATTACCGGCTCGGCCAGTCGTTGCTTAAGGCGGGCCTCAGAGAGGAAGGCGAACGAGAGCTGGATGTCGCGTCGAAGATGAAGTCCGAAGGATTCAAAGCCGACGCGGAGAAAATTGCCAGCTATCTCGGCGACAATTCAGCTAAAAGCAAATTGCCTCCCAGCGGTTCAGTGGAAGGTCTCATCGCTGAAAGCGAAGTCGATGCAAAAACAAAACGAGAGCTGGAGGGTGGCGAAGCCTACTATCTGAAAGTGATCGCAGGCGCGCATAACGGTATCGGATTGTTGCAGGCCCAGGCAGAAAAGTTTTCTGCGGCGGCGCGTGAGTTTGCTACGGCGAGAGCCTCGGATCCTTCTCTTGAAGACATTGATTTCAATTTGGGTCTGGCGTCGTACAAAGCAGAGCAGTACAAAGACGCGATAGAGCCACTTGAACAGGAACTTAAGATCCACACAAGCAACCGCGCGGCGAAACAATTGCTCGGTCTGAGTTACTTCATGATTGAGGATTACCCGCGCGCCTCCTCGCTGCTCGGCGAGATTATTTCTTCAAAACCGACAGACGTTGGCGTTTATTACGCGCTGGCTTTGTCTTTAATTAAGCAAAATCAGCAGGATGCCGCGGACAAGGTAATTCAGCAAATGGTGTTGCTCGGAGGAAACACTCCCCAACTGCACATCTTGCTGGGCCAAGCCTACTACGAGCGCGGAGAAACGACGAAAGCCGTCGATGAACTGAACGCTGCACTGGCGCTGGATGCGCGTCTTTCGCTGGCTCATCACTACCTGGGATTAGTCCAGCTAAAGGCCGGCAAGTTCGAGGAGGCGGCACAGGAATTTGAAACTGAACTCAAACAGAATCCGACGGACGTGGAAGCAAAATATAATCTGGCATTCGTTCTGCTGGCGAGTCAGAAGATTGATCGGGGCATCAGCCTCATGCGCGAAGTCATTTATCGTAAACCCGATTACGCCGATGCATATTATGAATTGGGCAAGGCCTTGCTGGGACGCGAGGATCTCAAAGGCGCAGTCGAGAATCTCGAGACGGCCGTAAAGCTTAAACCGGACCGGTCTTATTCCCATTACCAGTTAGGCAGGGCATATCTCACAGCCGGTCGCAAAGCCGAAGGCGAGAATCAATTGGATCTCGCGCGGCAACTAAAGGAGAAGGAGCGTATTCAAACCAATCCATGAGAGCGGATGGAAGGTAATTGAGCTTACTGTCTGGACAACTTCGACCGCTAATCGCGCTCGTCATCCTGGTCTTGGTGCATCCTTCCATGCCGGCTCAACGATCCGAGGTTCAATTTACCGACGTCACTGAATCAGCCGGGATCAAATTCAAACACATCGCCTCCCCTGAAAAAAAATATATCGTCGAGTCGATGAGTGGCGGGCTCGCGTTACTCGATTACGACAACGATGGTTACCAGGACATCTTCTTCGTGAATGCGCTCACATTAGATCTACTCAAGAGCGGCGGTAAGACCACGAGTGCGCTTTATCACAATAACGGTGACGGCACATTCACGGACGTTACTACGAGGTCGGGCCTTGCCGATGTTGGTTGGGGAATGGGCGTGGCAGTTGGAGATTATGATAACGATGGTTTTGACGACCTCTTCGTGACTTGCCTGGGGCAGAATCACCTGTATCGCAACAACGGCGACGGCAGCTTTACTGATGTGACTAAGAAGGCTGGCGTAGAGGCTTCACGTTGGTCTACGGGCGCGGCATTTCTCGATTACGACAATGATGGCAAACTGGACCTGTTCGTCTCTAATTATGTTGATTTTGACGTAAATCATCTGCCCGAGTTTGGCACAGGACGCACCTGTCAGTTTAAAGGCGTACCCGTCCAGTGCGGTCCACGAGGACTGCCTGGCGCTGGCGATCATCTTTTCCATAATAACGGTGATGGAACTTTCACCGATGTTTCGGTGAAGGCGCGCGTTTCTGACCCCAACGGCTATTACGGGCTAGGCGTCATCGCCAGTGATTTTGACGATGACGGTTTCGTCGACATCTACGTGGCCAACGACTCCACGCCCTGCTTTCTGTATCACAATAATGGCGACGGCACCTTCAAAGAGATCGGGTTTGTCTCGGGCACTGCCGTCAACGGTGACGGTAGCGAACAGGGCAGTATGGGAGTGACCGTCGGCGATTATGATCATGACGGCCGCCTTGACCTGTTCAAAACTAATTTCGCCGACGAGTACAATACGCTTTATCACAACGACGGTGGCAACTCATTCACGGATGTATCCTACTCGGCGAAGATCGCAGCGGTAAGCCTCCCTTATGTGGGCTGGGGCACTAAGTTCTTTGATTATGACAATGACGGATGGGTTGATTTATTCGTCGCCAACGGTCACGTGTACCCCCAATTGCCAAACTATCGGCAACGCAACTTTTTGTTTCGCAACAACCGCGACGGCACTTTTATCGAAGTGGACTCCGCATCCGGGACTCCGTTTAAGGAAGAGCGAGTCGGGCGCGGTGTCGCCTTCGGAGATATCGATAACGACGGAGACGTGGATATCATTATTAACAATCTTGACGGTGCGCCACAGGTTCTGCGGAATGATGGTGGTAACGCCAACAACTCAGTCGAGATTAAAACTGTGGGCACCAGGAGTAATCGTGATGGTATCGGTGCGCGAGTAAGGGTGATGGCTGGCGATCTACAGCTCATCGATGAAGTGCGCAGCGGCGGCAGTTATCTCTCACAAAGCGATCTGCGGCTTCACTTCGGCCTCGAAAAGCGCGCGAAGATTGATCTGATTGAGATCCGTTGGCCCAGTGGCCAGGTGGATAAGATTCGCAACGCTGGCGTAAATAGAATTCTCACAATCAAGGAAGGTCAGGGTCTCGTAGCTGAGAAGCCGTTCAGGAAATAACGCGCATTGAAATGTTGCTTTCTAGTCCTGTTGTTGCTCTTGTCGTGCGTGTCCGCGCGGCAAGCTGCCGCGCAAAACGCGGATGAGCGCCTACAGCAAATTGCCGACTTGATTACTGCTGGTCATCTCACCGAAGCCGAGCAACAGCTAACCAATCTATCGAAACTCGAGCCGAATGACGCTCGTATCTTCAACCTGCTGGGGACCATTCGCGCGCAGCAGAAAAATCTCGATGGCGCAGAAGCACTCTTCCTGCGCGCGACTCGCCTGAACCCGGACTTCCTCGGCGCGCACATGAATCTCGCCTATCTTTACGTACTCAAGCACGAGCCTGACAAAACAGCGTTTGAGTTGTCACAGGTTCTACGCATAGATCCTGCTAATGCAGATGCCGCTTACAAGCTCGCGTCGTTGCGCTTGACGCAAGGGAAACCCGTTGCTGCCATTGAATTCATAACCAGGTTTAGTGAAAACAATGCTTTGACGGTTCCTTTGTTGCTGGTGCTTGGCGACGCGTACCTGAAGCAAGGCGATGTCAACAACGCCGAAAGCCGATATCGGAGCGCGCTTGCACTGCAGACAGCGAGCCCGGAGGCACTTTTGGGTCTGGCCCAAATTGCACTCCTGCGGAAGAACGACACTGCGGCGTTTGAGTTCCTGAATCAGGCCGACCCGCTCACAAAAGGCTCTGCGGATCTTTCATACAAATACGCTGTGGTCGCGTTGAATGCCGGGTTGTGGGACAAGGCGATGGAAGCGATTAAGCGGGCTATTGGTCTCAAAGCGGAAGAACCGTCGTATCTCTTGCTCATGGGTATCATTTGGATTAGAAAAGGTGATCCACAGGGGGCCGAACTTTCATTTCGCTCCTTCGTAAAGTTGCGCCCCGCCGATCCTCAGGGCCAATTGTATCTGGGCTATATCTTACTTAAGCAGAAGAAAACCGCCGAGGCGCGACACTGGATCGAGCAAAGTATTCAGAAAGATCCTGGGCGGGCCGAAGCTTATTATTATTTGGGCCTGATTTCCCAGGATGACAATGATGATGAGCCGGCGGCGCTGCTGTTCGAAAAGGCTATTAAGCTGCAGCCATCGCTTACGCCCGCGCACACGGCATTGGGCGCAACCTTCCTGAAGCTGAAGAATTATGCGCGCGCGCAACAGGAGCTAGAGACTGCGGTCAAACAGAATCCTGATGATTCAAAGGCTCACTATAACCTGGCGGTTTTATATGGGCGACTCAAAGATGACCAGCGATCGAAATCCGAGATGGAGATCCTTCAACGGCTCAAGAGCAGTAACAAAACACCGGAAACAGAAGTCGATGCCGTCAGTCCTGCCTCACGACCGGAATGAACGGAGGGATGATCGATCATCTCAATGACATCCAGGCTGAAAAGCATGATTTTAAAGAGGGGCGCTTTTTTCGCCGTAGCGATCCTTTTGCCGGCTCTACTTCCTGCAAGCCCTACAGAGCGCACAGCGAAGGCGCAGTACTCTGCCGTGACTTTTGTAGAACTGCCTGCAAGTAAAAGTGGCATCGGCTTCACGCACTATAATGCTCACTCGGATTCGCACTATCTGCCTGAGACAATTGGGGCCGGATGTGCCTTTCTGGATTATGACAATGATGGCTGGATGGATATCTATCTGGTTAATAGTGGGCCTGCGGATTTTTACAACCCAACGACGCCGCCGAGAAATGCGTTGTATCACAACAATCACGATGGCACGTTCACGGACGTCACCGAAAAGGCGGGCGTTACCGGCGGCACATTTGGGATGGGTGTCGCCGCCGCTGACTATGACGCGGATGGTTGGGTTGATCTCTACGTAACGAGCTATGGTCGCAATATCCTCTATCACAATAACCGGAACGGCACCTTCACCGATGTTACTGACAAAGCGGGCGTGGCCGCTCCGGGATGGTCCACCAACGCAGTCTGGTTTGATTATGACAATGACGGCAAACTGGACCTTTTCGTTTCGAGCTTTGTCTTCTACAACAAGTCACAGAGCTTGTACTGCACGGACGCGGAGAAGAAACGTCTTTACTATTGCGTGCCGCGGTTTTTTAAACCGGAGCCAAGCCACCTCTTCCGCAACAACGGCGACGGCTCTTTCACCGATGTCAGCAAAGAATCAGGTATCGCAGCTTACGCCGGCAAATCGTTTGGTGCTGTGGCTACCGACGTGAACAACGACGGACTCATGGATCTGTTCGTGGCAAACGACACCATGCCGAATTTTCTGTTTATCAACAAAGGTAACGGAAAATTTGAAGAAGTTGGTTTGACTGCTGGTGTCGCCTATAGCGACGCCGGCAAGGCGAGATCGGGCATGGGTGTCGATGCCGTAGATTATGATGGCGATGGCTGGCAAGATCTTTTTGTGGCAAACATCGATCACGAATTCTTCAGTCTTTATCACAATCGGAAGGACCTGACTTTCACCGACGAGCCTGGTGAGATCGCACCGGCGACGCAGTTGTTAAGCGGGTGGGGGGTTCGGTTCTTTGATTATGACAACGACGGACTGCCGGATTTATTTCTGGTTAATGGCCATCCGGACGATTTCATTGAGATGCTTCAGCCACGAGTCAAGTATCACGAGCCTCTGTTGCTCTTCCAAAATACGGGCCGCCGTTTTAAGGACGTCAGCGCGCTCTCCGGCGAAATATTTTCACAGAATTTTTCCGGACGAGGTCTGGCCGTCGGAGATTTCGACAACGACGGCGATCTTGACGTGCTGATCTCAAATAATGGCGAGGCGCCGGTTCTGCTGCGAAACGAGGGTGGCAATCGAAACAACTGGCTCGGGCTGCAATTGATCGCGACCAAAAGCAATCCGGCGGCGACTGGGGCGATAATCTCCTGGGAAGCGGGCGGCGTCAAACGAAGGCGTCTGAAGACTGCGGGCGGTAGTTATCTTTCATCCCACGATCCTCGCGAAATACTTGGGCTGGGCGCGGCGACAAAGATTGATAGCGTTGAGGTCCGGTGGCCCGGTGGACACGTAGATAAGCTGACGAATCTCCAAATCAATACTTATGTGAAGGTCGTCGAAGGGGGCGCAGCTGTCCCAAATCGAAGATGAGTCGAAGAACGCGCCGGAACGATTGAGCTCTATGAAACGCGGCAGACGAACTTCATTCGGTTTGATCGTTGTCGGGGCATGGCTGTGTTACTCGATGAATGGTCAGAATCAAGCAGTGAAGCCGGGAGCATTTTCCAGATGGAGACCTACACGCGAGCTCGTCGGCGCGGATTATGTAGGTAATCAAGTCTGTCTTCAATGTCATAAGGAAAAAGCGTCGATCGAATCGGCGAATGCGATGGCCCACGCGGCCGAATCCGGCCGGGATTGTGCGAGTCTCAAGGCATACCAGGACCTCACATTCACGAACGGACCATATGCTTATCGTTTCCTGCGGGAGGGCAAACGCAATCTGTACGTAGTTAGCGACGGGCAGCAGGAACTGAAGGCGCCGATTCTATTTTGTTTCGGACAAGGCAGGATTGGCCAAACATATATTCTGGAATATGACGGCAAATTGTACGAAAGTCGTGTGAGCTATTTCCGGCAAATCGGTAAACTCGACTTTACGATACTTCATCCACACTCACCGCCGGTGTCCCTGGTCGAGGCATTGGGCCGTCAACTCACTCCCGACGCGGCGAGCGGATGTTTCAGTTGCCATACGACCGGGGCGGTTCGCAATGGGCAATTACAAATTGATCAGATGGTGCCCGGAGTTCGCTGTGAGGCTTGTCATGGTCCGGGAGAGAAGCATGCTGCTGCCATGAAGGCCCGAGACATGCGCGATCTAAAGATCTTTCCTCCGGCTCATATCGATAGTGAAGTACTCACACAGGAAGTCTGCGGCGCTTGCCATCGCAGCTTTGAAAATGTCTTAAGCTTGCCGGGACAAGATGGCATAAACAACATTCGTTATCAGCCCTATCGAATATTTAACAGTCCGGGACACAGAGGCGATCCGCGCATTAGCTGTATGGCATGTCATGACCCGCATGATCGACTGACGCAGGACGTGAACTTCTATGACTCGAAATGCCTTGCATGCCACGTGACTAAAACGGAAAGAGCGAGATCAACCGACCGATCGGCTCCGCCGTGTCCCACGGCTGACAACAGATGTGTGACCTGTCACATGCAAAAGATTGACCTGCCTGGCGCGCACGGGACGTTTACTGATCACTGGATCCGCGTAGTTAGGAGCGGCCAGCCTATCCCGCGATGAATCTTCGAAGCCCGTAGTTGTTGTTCACGACTTCGGTGGTACTTAAATGATTCCGCCCGACTGATATTACAAGTCAGCATCATTCGAGAATCTTCGTTAGAGGCTTGTCTTTGACATTACTTCCATTTCAATACGAGATGAAAACGTGTTGGTCACTCATGAGAGTATGTAGCGTCCTCCTGATTGAAGTGTCGTTGGTCCTCGCTCAGAGTATCCAAAAGACACCTGCTCCAGATCAGCAAGAGGATGTTATTCGGATCAACACCGAATTGGTCCAAACCGACGTGACGGTTTTCGACAAGCAAGGCAAATTTGTCGATGGTTTGGGAAAGCAGGATTTCGCGCTGAGTATCGACGGAAAGCCTCGCGAGATTAACTTTTTCGATCGCGTCGCTGCGGGCACCAGGAATGAAGCGGTGCAATTAGCTGCTGCCCGAGGCGAGGTCCCAAGCAATCCCGGCGCGCCTGTCCCGGCCGATCGAAGTCGGACGGTTTTTTTCTTTGTAGATGATCTACACCTCGTCCCGGGCGATGTTGTTTCTGCTCGCAACGTTCTGTCGCATTATGTCGTCGATGAACTGGGCCAAAACGATTCAGCCGCGATCATTTCGGCGACGGGCCAGATAGGTTTCCTCCAGCAGATCACCGACAACAAGGAGGTACTGCACTCGGCGATTGATCGATTGAAGCCGCACGCGCCGCTCGTTAGAGATTTCGAGAGACCGCCTATGAGTGAATATCAGGCATTGGCAATCGAGCGAAACAACCGTGACGTCATCAATTATTTTGTCGAGGAGTTGATGAAGGACTTGCCAAGTCTTCCCCAAAGGGCGGCTTCGATTGGCGGGCTACCCACGACGCGAGCTGAGCAGCAGGTAAAGGATCGAGCCCACCTCATTTTGCAACAGGCTGCCGCGATCTCGACAAGTATGCTATCGAGCCTGGAAAGTCTCGTCCGTTTTGCGGGTCGGTTGCCCGGTCGTAAACTTCTGTTCTTCATTTCAGACGGCTTCTTTCTCGATTTGCGCAATTCAGATTCGCTCGATCGACTGCGTCATATAACGAGTGCTGCGGCGCATAGTGGTGTCGTGATCTATTCCTTGGATGCACGCGGCCTCACCACGGGCGCGACTGATGCCAGCAGCGAGGCGGCGCCGGATCCAGGCGGGCGATTGCAACGTATCGCGGCCGGCGAACTGATTGAATCTCAGGACGCTATGAACAGTTTGGCAGTAGACACCGGCGGTCGGACTATCTTCAATACCAACGCGCTCGACGCGGGCATCAATAAGGCGCTCAGCGAGACATCGAAATACTATCTGCTGGCGTGGCGCCCTGATCGCGATGAGCAAAAAAATGAGAGCTTTCGCACGATCGCAGTAACCGTTGTTGGGCATCCCGAGCTCACCGTGCGAATGCGGCAGGGATTTTTCAATATCGATCGGCCACCACCGAAGTCGAGTGAGCCGCGACGAGCTGGCGTAGAGCCAACGCGGCAGAGTCAACTGAATTCCGTGATGCTCGGCGAAATCTCCGAAGGCCGAGTGCCAATTTCGTTGAGCCTGACTTATGTGAATACACGAGAAAAGGGTTCGGTCTTGACCATCGCCTCGCTCGTCAACAGAAGCGAGCTGGCGTCCGTGTCATCTCCTGTTAAAGGGAGCGGCACGGTTACGATTGCGGGTTTGGTCTTTAACGACGAAGGCAAGGTAGGCGCCCACTTCACAGATCGACTGGACATCAATAAGGCACAAAGCAGTTCCACAAGAGATCTGGTTTATATCTATCCAGTGACTATTCCCCCGGGGTTATATCAGGTGCAGGTTGGCTTGCGCGATGAGGGGGATCGATACATTGGCACCGCGCAGGACTGGATTAAGATTCCGGACCTGACCAAGACACCGTTAGCTCTTAGCAGCTTGATTATCGACGAGCGTTTGTCTGAACCAGCTTCGTCAAAGGATGTTGCTGCGGCGGGCCAGAAAGAGTTCTCGATCAACCACCGCTTTCACCTAAGTTCGGTTCTGCAGTTTTACGTCCTTATCTATACGCCGCCGTCGCCGGTCACGCCTGATGTTGTTGTTCAGGTGCAGATCTTGCGCGATGACCAACCGGTCCTAACCACGTCGCCACGAAAGGTCGCAACTGAAGGCGTTCCTGATCTAACACGACTCGCATATGCTGCCGAGATTTCTCTGGAGCATTTGCCGGCCGGACGTTACCTGTTGCGAGTGACGGCAATTGACCGATCCACCAAAAGAATGGCAGTTCAGCAAACGCACTTCCAGATTGGATGACGGCGTTACACGTTACTGTGAGGCGTTCTTCCACCTGTCGGCGCTTTTCTTGACACTGCCACTGAAGTCAATTACAGCCTGAAGGCTGCGGCGGGCTTTGGCGAGCTGTTCGGCGTCTACAATACCGGAGTTTTCGATAACCGGATTAGTGACGAAGGCCTTGATGTGGTAACAAAGGGTGGCGACGCCATCGCGAATCTGGGCGTCTTCAAAGTCCGTGTTGTTCTGTTTCTTTAGTTCTTCTTCCGAGAGAGTCAACGCCAGTATTTTTCGCAAATGCGTGGCGTGTTTCCTGATCTCCGCGGCCGTGTCAGAAACAAAACGGTAATCAAGCGGCTTCTTATCTATAAGCAATCTTGCCAATCCGTTGTGCATTGTCAGCAGCGACTGAAAGTCCTGTTCAATCTCTGCCGCAACCTGTTGGACTCGCCGGGGGTCCTTACTCATCTCTGCCTGGGCGCCGAGATTTCGAAGGTTCATTTCGCGACGGCTCTGCTCCTGGGCCTGAATTCTATCCGGATTTGTTGTGTCGGTCGGCTGGGCCGGCTGTTGAGCTGAAGCAGAAACGGCAAAGAGGGTCAGGATGAGAATCGATCCGAGAACGAATGAGGCATTACCTCTGCCTCGACCGATGCTAGTGTTAAAGCAGAACATCGAAATTCAGTCGCAAGTGATGTAACCTCAGTATAGGCCCCCTTTCGTCGCCACCACAACAAAAAAAGAGAAAAAGCTTATTTGGAATGCCGCATGATGCTTAAAAAGCATTGACTCATCAAGCTGTGTGTAATACTTAATATGACGACCGTACAAAAGTCGGCGCGAGATTTGAGAACTGCGTTTCACGGTGAGTTCATTCGCTGTGATTTAAGATGAGACGAATAGACCTCAACAGGGCAAGAGTTGCCCGTGCAAAAACCATTCGGGACATCAACCGTCAGATCGTCCTCAATTACGTGCGGGAAAAAGGCCCAATTTCCCGGGCCGAAATTGCCGAAGTGACGAAGCTACAACGATCTACGATATCCTTAATAGTTGATGGTTTAAGAGGTGATGGCTTGGTCGAAGAGTTAGTTGGTGACTCAACTGGAGGCCGACCACCAATTCTGCTCTCGCTGCGTACCGCTCACGCGGTGGCGATTGGAGTCGATGTGGGCAAGACCATGACGACCGTCGCTGCGAGCGATCTCGCCGGCTGCGTGATTATGCAGGAACAGTTCTACACCGATGCCGACGCCGAGGCGACGATTCGAAAAATAGTTACTATTGCACAAAAATTTACCGGCAAGGGAAGCAACACAATCGAGGGAATCGGTGTCAGTCTTCCCGGATTGTACGACCCAATTTCTGGTAATTCATTTGTGCCGCATTTTCAGTGGCGCAATTTGCCGATTGAGGCAGAGCTCCGAAGAGCCTTGAAACTACCCGTGACCATCGATAATGATGCGAACGCAGCAGCGTTGGCGGAGCTTTGGTTCGGCCGGCCGGAAATTCGCGATGTCCGCGATTTTATTATGGTGCTAATCGAAGCCGGCCTCGGTACGGGCATCGTGTTTGACGGCCAGGTGTATCGCGGCGAGGGCAGCGTGGCCGGCGAATTTGGTCACATGACGATCGGATCGGGCGCTCCCGTTGCATGCGCCGCGGGAAGTCGCAAATGTTGGGAAGCATTTGCGTCCGAATCGGCGGCGCTCGGGAGGTATACAACGCTGCAACGTTCCAGCAACGGAAAAGTCGAGATCACTTTTGCTCAATTAGCTGATCGGGCTCTTCGCGGAGACCGAACGGCGCGTGCGGCGCTTAGAGAAACGGGTCACTACGTGGGCGTCGGAATCGGAAATCTGATCCAGGGGCTTGCACCCCAGGCAGTAATCATTGGCGGACGGATAACCGGTGTATGGTCGCTGATTTCTAAAGAGGTTGATGATGCCGTTAAAGAAAACATCTGCCGAGATCTGATAACTACCCGCGTCATCTGTTCAACCCTTGGGCCCCAACCGACTCTGATGGGCGCTCTTAGTCTGGTGCTCGCAAGTAAATTCGCATAATTCAACTAGTGAGTACCACGTGAGTGGACTAAGAGGAGAAGAGAATAACTGTTTGTCGCTCTATTTGAGTTCTTCTCTGCGGCTTCCTCTGCGTTCTCTGCGGTTCATTCGGGTCTGCAAATTTTTACCGCTGAGACGCAGAGAACGCTGAGGAAGCGCAGAGGAAGAACATATTCACGAACTCGCTTCGTATCCGGTCAAGTCGATTTTTACCTCATTACGCCAGGGCAGACGATTAAGCACGGCTATTTCTGAAACACCAGATTGTCTACCAGTACTGTGCCGCGTTGTAGCACGCATTGATTGCAGAACGCGCTGATACTTACTGCCGTCAGTTTTTTCAGAAGGTCTTTCGTGTCGATCTTATCCTGAACCCATGAAGGTTGGGCCAGGCTTTTGAACGATACGAGGTAAGTGTTCAGACCTGGTTTCAGCTTGATCGAAGTCTGCGGGAACCCCGCATTTACGTTTATGCCCTGACCATGACTTACGAACTCTACTCGCAAGTAGTCAGCTCCCGTTGCATATAGCTGGAGCGATAGCTGCTTGTAAGCGCTCACATCGTCGGCGACAGGTTTTCCCTCCTTGTTGGAGTGTCCCTGAATCTCCAGCGTGACGTTGGCCCATTGATTCGGAGTAGTGAGATTGAAATCAAATGAAGCAAGATGGTTTGGATCATCACCTTTCAATCTGACCAACTCAGGCGCGCCCGGTGACGCGTTTGCCATTCCTTTGAACTGCACAGGTGTCGTTTCCTGTGACGTATAAATTTGGATGAGTCCCCCACCATTGCTGACCGCCCTGCCATTTTCGACTTTCTCGAAATCGGCATAAACGAACTTGTCGCCGTTGGGGGTCTCGCTTTGGGCCGAAGCCCTGTTGATTCGGTAACCAAAGTTAAGTATCAAAACGAATGAGATAGTAAGTCGAAACACGTAATCGCCTCGTTGCACTGTGAAACTCCTTTCTATTTGTATTCATGTCCGCGCACCAAAGACAGCTCCGGAAGAACGACTCAAAACATTTGCAGCATTAAGGTGTGCTATCGCGACCTTCGTCCGCGACGTCGCGGAGATTTTCCACTTTTATCGACTTTCACTCAAGTGCCAGTCATCTCAATAGTGAAACGGATTTGAAGCTACGTTGTTGAGGCAGAATCAGGATGCTATATTAGCCCCGCATTTCGAGATGTGCTCCCCAAAAAACCGCCGTTGCTCGAGATCCAATAGACTTTTAGGAATTAGCAACAGTTCATGTTAGCAAGTGTGTTTTTAGCATTGAGCCTCGCTGTAACTGTGATTCAAGATCCGGCGTTGGTGCGCCAGTCTGAGGCCGCTTTTTCACGTGGAGTTGAGTTACAGCAAAAGGGAGACCTTCAGGGCGCACGCGATGCTTACGAGGAATCGCTTCGTGCGGTGAGCAATCGCATAGATGCGCTTTCGAATCTCGGTGTCGTTTATGCGCGGCTCGGCCAATATGGAGAAGCGATCAAACGTTATCAGGCCGCGCTCGCTCTCGAGCCGAAGCAAGATGTAATCAGACTTAACCTCGGCCTTGCGTACTATAAGGTTGAAGAATATGAGCTCGCCGCGCGCGAACTTGAACGTGTCGCGCAAGCTAATGCGAATAATTATCAGGCTCGTTTCATTCTTGGGCTTTGTGAATACCAATTAAATCGTCTACCAGAGGCAGTTCGTGATCTGGAAGCGGTCTATCAGGCGAAGCCCGATGATGTCGCTGTTATCTATGCGTTAGGCACTGCATATATCTCCGCTAACCAAATGGACAAGGCAGGTCCGCTGGTTGATAAAGTCTTCCGGCAGATCAACAGCGGTGAAGCGCATCTGATTGTTGGGTCGTTTTATTTGGCGATGAAACAGACGCCAAAAGCGATTGAAGAACTAAAAGCCGCAAGTCAGCTAAATGACAAGTTGCCATCTTTGCATTCACAGCTGGGCGACGCCTATCTATTTTCAGGAAATCGTGACCAGGCGATTCAGGAATACATCGGAGAGTTGGCGATAAATCCGCGCGACTTCAATGCCAACGTTCGTCTGGGCTGGATTTACCGTGAAGACGGAAAGTTGGATCAAGCGACACAGTTACTCAGAAAAGCCCTCGACTTAAGACCCGAAGATCCTGCAGTGCTCTATCAAATGGCCCAGCTTGCGCAAACAAAAGGGACGACTGCCGAGGCGGTCCAACTCCTTGAGAAGGTAATTCTGAGAGCGCCGGATTTTTCACCGGCGCACGTATTACTCGCGCGCCTTTATTACAAGCTTAATCGAACCGCAGATGCTGAACGCGAACGCGCAGTGATCCAGAAATTAGCCGAGGACAAGCAGAAGAAAGAACCAACGCCGGAGACGCGCAGTCTGGAAGTGACGATCCCTGCTGCAACTGCAGCTGATGATAGCCAGGAAAAACTCAAGAGCGCCTCAACAGATTACGGAAATGGGAAGTTTGAGTCGGCGAGAAATAAATTACTCGATGTGACAACTGCGGCCCCTCAGAATTATCAGGCACGATTGCTTCTGGGTCTGAGTTACTTTCAGCTTGGCCAGCTAACAAATGCCGTGTCCGAACTTGAGCAAGTCTACACCGCGCAGCCGACTAATATTGCCGCCGCCTTCACGCTTGGACTTGGGTACATCAATCTCAAGCAGTTGGATCGAGCCGACGAATTGATAAAGAAACAGTTTCGTCCGGCAACGACAGTTGAAGCCCATCTGCTGCAGGGTACATTCGATATTGCTATAAAAGATTTGTCAGGTGCTATTTCCGAACTAACGGAGGCCGCTCGTCTCAATCCTCGCCTGCCGACAGTTCATTCAACATTGGGCTCGGCTTATCTGGCGCATGGCAACCGCGAACAAGCCACCAAAGAGTTTCAGGCAGAGCTGGGGATAAATCCTCGAGATTTTGACGCGAACGTGAGTCTGGGAATGATTTACAGGGAAGATGGTCGTTTTGACGAAGCGGCAAATTTCATAAAGACCTCGATGGAGGTTAGACCGAACGAAGTTTCAGCACTCTTTCAAATGGCCCAGCTCCAGCGCGAGCGAGGATTGATCACTGAGGCGATTGCCTTGTTCGAACAAATTAGAACTCAGGCTCCAGACTTCATTCCAGCGCGCGTCTGGCTGGCGCAACTCTACTTTAAGACTAACCGTAACGCTGAGGGTGAGCGCGAGAGAGCAGAAATTCAGCGGCTAACCGAGGCCCAACAGAAGTTTATGGAAGAGATTCATAAACAAGGTCAGCCAAAGAATACTTCAGTGAAACCAACCGAAACTTCTGTCTCGCAGTCTACAAGCGATAACAATCAAGTCACTAAAAAACCTTAATCAACTTCAAATCTCTAATGACGCCGATTGTAAGGTTCTTCTTGAGTTCACTGTTTTGCGCGATCTCCGCCTACAGTGTCGCAGCTCAAACAACTGCTCCCGTAACGTTCACCGACGTTACCGCGGCAGCCGGAATTCGCTGGGTTCATGATAATGCGATGTCCCCGGAACGCTATCTCCCCGAAACGGTCGGAGCGGGTTGCGCTTTTTTAGATTACGACAATGATGGCTGGATGGACATCTATCTGGTCAACAGTGGACCTTCGGATTTCTTTCAGCCAAAGACTCCTCTGAAGAACGCTCTTTACCACAACAATCATGATGGTACGTTCACCGACGTAACTGATAAGGCTGGCGTAGCTGGAGGTACGTTTGGCATGGGTGCGGCCGCAGCTGATTATGACGGTGACGGATGGGTCGATCTTTATGTCACCAGCTATGGACGCAACATCCTCTATCACAACAATGGCAATGGAACATTCACGGATGTGACTGATCGAACCGGTGTCGGCGCACCCGGATGGTCCACTTGTGCTGTTTGGTTTGACTATGACAACGACGGCAAGCTGGATCTCTTTGTTTCGAGTTTTGTTCTCTACAACAAGGACATGAGTTGTGGTAACAACCGGTTGGGAAGGGTCTATTACTGCATCCCACGAGTTTTTAAGCCGCGTCCGAGCAAACTCTTTCACAATAACGGCAACGGTACATTTACAGATGTCTCAGTAGAGTCGGGCATCGCCGGTTCGCCGGGTAAATCGTTTGGCGCCGTGGCAACCGACGTTAACAATGATGGCTTGATGGATCTGTTTGTTGCCAACGACACGATGCCCAACTTTCTATTCATAAATAAGGGCAATGGTAAGTTTGAGGAGGAAGGTCTCTCAGCGGGCGTTGCGTATAGTGATGCCGGCCAACCGCGGTCAGGAATGGGTGTTGATTCAAGTGATTACAATGAAGATGGGTTTCAGGATTTATTTGTTGCCAATATTGATCAGGAGCTGTTCAGCCTCTATACCAATCAGCACGATTTGACTTTTATTGATAAACCCAGCGAGATCGGTCCAGCTACCCGATTGCTGTCAGGATGGGGTCTAAAATTTTTCGATTACGATAACGATGGTATGCCAGATCTTTTTCTGGCAAACGGCCATCCCGACGACATGGTTGAAACTCTGACTTCACGAGTAAAGTACAAAGAACCGCTGTTGATGTTTATCAATAATGGCAGCGGATTCAAGAATGTTAGCGAGCAGTCGGGTGCGCCGTTCTCACACGATTATCCCGCTCGGGGACTAGCAGTCGGAGACTTCGATAACGATGGCGACCTGGACGTATTAATTTCCAACAACGGTGGCGCCCCTTTGTTGCTAAGAAACGACGGAGGTAATCGGAACAACTGGCTTGGGCTGCGGCTCGTGACCTCCAAAAGTAATCCCGGAGCCGTTGGGACGGTGATTACATGGAAGGCAGGAGCCATCACTCACCGGCGTCTCAAAACCAATGGCGGTAGCTATCTTGCTTCACATGATCCTCGGGAGATTCTAGGCGCGGGTAACAAAAAAATTGATTCTGTAGAGATTCGCTGGCCCAGTGGCAAGATAGATAAGCTTTCGAATTTACCGCTAAACGTTTACATCAAAGTAGTCGAAGGTGAAGGTGTGGTGAACGACGCGGTTAAGCCCGCTAATGGTGGTAAACAATGAAGCGAACTAATTTTCTTTTTATCAACGGTATCGTTGTTTGCCTCGTCGGTTTTGCTGTTAGTGCGTTGGCCCAGCGTCCCAACTCGAGTACACCTCGCAACGAAAGTAATGCAACCAGCGCTGCTCGTGATGTGACTCCTCCGCAGGACTTCGACACTCTTGCTAGCCAGGCGTCAGCAGCACGTGAAGCAGACAAAGTCGACGAGGCAATTGGTCTTTATCGACAGGCGTTAGCCATAAAACCAAATTGGGCAGAAGGATGGTGGTTCCTCGGAACGCTCTATTACGACCTCAACGACTTCGCCGCCGCGGGTCCTGCATTCAAGCGGGCTGCTGAAATTCAGAAAAAAGCTGGCCCACCATGGATCATGCTTGGATTGTGCGAGTTTCAATTGCTTGCATATGACGATTCTTATGCACACCTTCAACAGGGTCGGGAATTGGGGCTTGGAGACAACCAGGAGTTGGAGCGCGTGGTGCGTTATCACGAGGGTTTGCTCTACCTCGTGAAAGGAGAATATGAAAAGGCGCAACAACGACTCGGTACCTTAAGTTATCAAGGTATTAGCACCGAAGACCTCATTATTGGCCTCGGGCTATCGGTGCTGCGAATGAGCTTGTTACCAAAGCAGGTAAACCTCAATTATCGCGATCACGACGTGGTGCGTCGCGCAGGCCTGGCGGAGCATTTCAATCAGCAACGAAACACCAGCGATGCGGCACGGGAGTACGAACTGCTGGTAAAGGATTTTCCGACCTTCCCTAATGTGCAATACGCCTACGGTCGATTCTTGCTTGCCACTCGCGATCAGGAAGCAGCTTTAGCCGCATTTCAACGCGAACTTCACAACACCCCCAACCACGCCCTGGCAAGAATCCTTATTGCGTACATAAGTTTGCAGAATAAAGAGGTCGAGAAGGGACTGCCATTCGCAGAAGAGGCCGCGAAGTTATTACCACGCGTAGCGTTGAGCCATTATGTTCTGGGGCGGCTCTTGTTCGATGCGGGGCAGAATCCGCGCGCGATCGACGAGCTTGAGGTAGCGCAACGCCTGCGCGCCGATGAACCCAGAATTTATTTTGCTCTGGCTCGAGCATATGCGAAAGCCAATAGAAAGGCTGATGCCGAAAAGGCCAGGGAAACGTTCACCCGCTTGAGCCAAAAAGTGGATGAGACAAACAGCGATGCTCTACCTAATGACAATCCAAATGCTGAAAAGCCTCCGCAGCCTTAAAATCGAACCTGGCTCTCGATTCCAGCTTGTCTAACAGAGTACTTAAAGCAACCGCATGAATTCGCGATCTCGGGACATCAAAGCTCTCCTGCTGATGATACTTGCTATTGCTGCTTGCGTCGGGTTTGTGGTGCGCGCGCAAGGGCCGGCAATGAGTGGCGCTGGGCTCGCTTCGTCGACGTGGCGGCCAGCTGGTACGGGAGTTAAGTATGTTGGGCCGCAAGCCTGCGTTAAGTGTCATGAAGAAGAATCAGCGAATCAAAAGACGACCGCGATGGGTAGAGCAGTCCAGACGGCTGCAAGTAGTGAGGTCCTCAAGTCAAATCCAAAACTGACTTTTCGCAGCGGGCCCTATTCATATGAAATCGCTCGTCGGGGGCAGGAAAGTATCTACACCGTCAGCGATGGAACCTCGACTATTTCAGAACCGATCGCCTATTCGTTCGGACAAGGGAAGGCCGGCCAGACCTACGTGTTTCGTCACAATGGATCGTTTTACGAAAGTCGCGTCAGTTTCTATCGCGACATAAAAGGACTTGATTGGACGATGGGCTATCCGAGCACGGTACCGCCGTCTCTTGACGTTGCGGCTGGTCGTCAAATGAGCTCCGATGAAACACGTGATTGTTTTTCGTGTCACTCGACTGTAGCTACTGCTGGTTCACAAGTCGCACTCGATCGGATGTTGCCGGGAGTGACTTGTGAGGCTTGTCATGGTCCTGGAGGCGACCATGTGGTGGCGATGCAAACGAAACAACTGGCAGACAAGAAGATCTTCAATCCAGGGAAGATGTCGCCAGACGATCAATCACAGGAATTCTGCGGCTCGTGTCATCGCAGCGCGGAACAGGTGATGTCTATTCGCATCCTGCGCGGAATAATTACCGTACGCTTTCAACCATACCGCATTTTCACAAGCAAGGGACACGATCCGGCCGATCCTCGAATGACGTGTATCGCTTGCCATAATCCTCATGAGGACCCACACGAAAACCAAGCCTACTATGATGAGAGGTGTTTCGCGTGCCATCGATCTGCTGACAGTCTCAAGTCCGAAAAAATTGCTAATCGTGAAACTGCGGAGGGGCGGACGGCTACGGCCTGTTCAGTAGCCGCGCGAGAATGCACGACGTGTCATATGCCGAAAGTCGAAATTCCGGGCTCGCACTTTCAATTTACAGACCACCGTATTCGGATTGCGAGACCGGGTGAGGCGTTTCCGAATTAGGGAAACTCTGATTAGTACGACAAGCTGTCAGATTATTGTGGTTTGCCTAAGATTGCGCCGCACGACCGCCGACAGGCTGTCAGCCTGTCGTGGTTAAGCGAAGGCTAGGGAGCAATGGTCAAATCTTCCGATTGACTCGCACTACGTTGTCCGTCCTGGACCGTCACCTTTATCACGTAATTACCAGGCTCAAGTTTATCTAAGGGAATCGCGCTCGCATATTGAATGCGTCCCATTGAATCTGGTGGGGGTAGATCATAAGAGAACTGGCCCAACGGTTTTGCCTCTCGAGCTATTTCTAAACTTAACTTTGGCGACGATGAGCTCGCCGTGCCTGGATAAACGGTGACGAATATCGCTAACTCTTTTACGGCGGATTTCTTTATTGGCTCGCCTAAATTTGGATACAACAACACCTCATCAAAATGTAGCGGGTTGTTGGGTTGCTGTTCTTTCGGAAGACGCTCCGCGTTCTTAATCAGAACGATGCTGCTGAGTCGCAGCTGAGTATCTGCGGGGTTGGGAACAACGAGAACCGCAGTGTTCACACTGGAACGACCCGATACCGCATCGTAGACCACAGAGGCGATGGTGTAACGACCGGGATCGAGCAGCACTTCTTTGTAGAACAGAATGTTTCCACCTTTCGTGGCGGCAAGTTTATTGAGTGAATCGCCGAGGAGATACTGATTGCTCAACTTCCGCACAACTCTTTGTGACTCGTCCTTTATCAAACTGACGATCGAAAAGTTGGTACTGTAAGTTTTCTTTTGTTCGTTCGTGACAAAGCTTATTCCGCCTGCGGGAACTTCAACCATTATCGATGCCAACCCTGGTCTCGTACGTTCGGGGAAACTATAGGCTGCCGTAAACGACGCAAAGGAATTGTCGCGCGCTCGACCGCTAAGCACTGCTAAGGCTGGCGCTTCATATCCCAACACTGGCCCGCCGTAAGAGTTATTCAGTGCGTAATAGCCTTTTCGCCCCTGCACATCCAGTCCGGAACGAGTTAGCTTGATCGTTATCTGTCGAAACTTACCATCGTAATTCTGGTCCTTAGGCGTGTAGCTTAGGATGTAATACGAATGCAAATCCTCATCGACTTGCCGTAACCGGGATCCCGGATCATTCGTATTGGCGATTAGCAAACCGCCGGTATCTAAGGCCAGTTCGTTGAGACCGCTGTCCGGGTTGGAACGAATCATCTCTTCGTTGCGTTCCAAGTCTGCCATCATCGATCCAAATGGATCCTGATTACTGCTTGCAACTCTGGCGCGTGCCTGACCTAACTTCGTCATCGAGCCACCGGCGCTAACGTCCGAACTGGCGGCTCTGAGCCCTGCCGCGTCCACCGAGTAGATACTAACGTTCGCCCGATTGGCATTGCTGATTACCGAACGGTAGTTCGCCATGACATTGGTTGGCAGTACGACACCTTCAGAGAAAAAGATCAGGGCTTTGCGACCAGGTAAACGAGCCATTTCGTTTATGATCGCTAATAGACCATCCGTAGTTGCGAAGCCTTGCTGATTTTGTTCGAGTCGTTCGAATCCCTCCAGAATATTTTGAGTCATCCGGGCCAACTGCGCTTCAGCCGCGGCAGCACCAATGCTTGCACCCGGATCACTCGTCGGACCAGCCCCAGCAGCTGATTGCGTGATCTGATCCTCCAGTGCGGCGCGCCGCTCTGCAGCCGTGGCAATCTGATCCGTGGCCGAAGTGTAATTGGAGTTGCCATGTGAAAGCGCACGGTCGATCGCTAGTCGTACCCGAGCTTCATTGTTCGTGAAATTCTGAACGACGCTCAGTGATAGATCGATTCTAAAGACACCAATGGCATCGTCAGGTTGCAGCCCATCTTTCAGATAAGCCAAAGCTGCCTGCCTGGCGATTGAGCGAGCCTCGGGTGAAAGTCGATCGAACACAATAGCTACAGCGCCGATCCGGTCGATATTGAGAAATGGTTTTCTGCTGCCTGAATTTGTGGAAGTGGAAGGCTTGCCAGAAGTCTCAGAGCTTGGTATCGCAGTCGTCGTTGGAGTTGCCTCTTTCGCAAAACGAAAAGACTTTATATCTTGTCGCACACCATCTTCATAAATTTCAAAATCAGAAGGCTGAAGGTCTTTAACAACGCGTCCCTTCTTATCGCGCACAATCGCGTCTAACAACACCTCGTTCGTGCCGACAACGACTCTATCTTCCTCTTGTGCTGGTGTAGCAGGTACTGACGTTGGCTTCTGCGCCTTCGTTTCGTACGCGATAAGGATCAACATGCAGACGCCAGCGATGAGACTTCGTTTGTTCATTGGAGTACCTCGCTAGCAACTTGTAGCAAAACCCACTTGAGGTTGCAATTTGGATCAGAACAAACGAAAGCGATCATGGCTTTTGTGGTGAAGCCTTTTGTTCGTGAACTGTAAGGTATTGTTTCGCGGGAATGTTTTTCAAGGTTGTCGTCAGTCCGGAGGGCCAGCGAATGTTCACTTCATCAACTCGCTGATTCTGAGCGAGCCCAAACAACATTCGATTGTCAGACGCCGAACAATAACTTGTGCCTCCCGAAAGTTGCTTTGTTCTTCGCAATGTACCGGAACTGATGCTAACCCATGCGCCAATCGCGTCTCGATTGCTCTTTGTGCCAACTAGCTTGATACCCAGCCAGTTGTTTTGATTTCCGCCGTCATTACGCAGTAATACTGGTGGTTCGCCGGCATTCATCAACAACAAATCGAGGTCGCCGTCATTGTCGATATCTCCGATTGCAAGACCGCGACCCAGGTAAGATCGTTTTAGGGAAGCACCCGACTGAGCCGTGACGTCACGAAAAGTCTTTCCCATATTCTCGAAAAGGAATGGAGGCTCAGCATAGGTCGTATCCGGAAAGACTTTTTGAATGGGCTCAAACGGATGACCATTCAAGACAAACAGTCCCACAGTGCCACTGTTGTTGTAGTCAAAAAATCTCGTGCCGAAACCGCTGAAAGGTAAACTGATTCTTCCCAGCCCTGATTCATAGGTGATCTCGTCAAAAGTACCATCACCGTTGTTATGCCATAACGCGTTGGTTTGTTGAGAAAAGTTAGTTACGAAAAGCTCCTGGTATCCATCACCATCCAGATCCTCAGCATCAACACCCATCCCACCCCGTGTCTGGCCGTTCGGATCGAGCGCACAGTTTGCGGCCAGAGCGACTTCCGTAAACGTTCCGTTGCCATCATTGCGGAAAAGAAAGTTAGGCGCCGTATCGTTTGCTTGAAAAATATCCATGCGGCCGTCGTTGTTGTAATCAAAGGCGATCACCCCAAGGCCTTTACCAATGTGCGCACTAATTCCCGCCTTAGTACTGACGTCGGTAAACGTTCCGTTGCCGTTGTTGTGATAGAGCGCACTTGCTGAGCCCTGAAACTTGTTGAGGTAACAATAAGGACGTCCATCAAAAAAATCGCAAGGTACCGGACCGTTCGGGTCAAACGTCAGGTAATTCGCAACGAAAAGATCGAGGTATCCGTCATTGTCATAATCGAACCATGCAGCACCGGTTCCCCATGCCTTGTTTTCGACTCGAGCTAAGGTTGTTACGTCCTTGAATTTGCCATCACCTGTATTGCGGTACAATTTGCTGGTACCGTACCCCGTGATGTAAATGTCAGGCCAACCGTCGTTATCGAAATCACCCACGGCTAGACCCATTCCCAGCATGCTATTGCTTATGCCTGCACTCTCGGTGACATCCGTAAATGTGCCGTCGCCATTATTGCGATAAAGAGCATCTCGCAGTTTTGCTTGCGGATCCGGTTGCGGTGTTTGCGTGTAGCCCACAAGATAGATATCAATCAGGCCATCGCCGTTGTAGTCAATAAAGCCACCGCCTCCTCCCATCGTCTCGATCAAGTATTGGATTCCACTAGCGAGCTTAGTCGTTCCCCATTTGATTCCTGCGGCTTTCGTAATGTCGTTGAATTGCACTGGCTGAATGGTGGGCCGGTTGCGACGCGGAGCACTTCTGCCAGGCAGGACAAATGCCGAAATCAAAATGAGCAGAGTTGAGATGAACTTCATTGTATTGAGCAAAGATTAGCGCTTGAGATTTAGCGTATCCTGATGATTGGATCAAGCTAATCTCGAGTGAACCTAACAGCCGGCTGCCTCAAAAACGTGTGATGCGTTCCTGGAGGAGCGGCCTAATCTAAACGGGTTGATCTTCAACACGCGATCTAAGTTGATCACTCCTTCGTCCGAGGTCTCTTGTTTTGTCTCATCTAAGAACTAAAACAACGACCGTTCGATGGCGTATTGAGAAATTCGGATCGCTCGCCAAAATTTCCAATTTAACCTCGTGCGATTGCACTTGGCCTTCGCTGCAATGGCTCAAGTTTCCTTCGACTTTGGCAACCTCAGCACCTCGGCTCAGCAGCGTTGACTGCGGCACCTCCGTTGCATCGGCAAAATTGATCACGCATCCGATGTTTTCGTAGTCCGCAACAGCTACGAAAAACAGTTCCCGAAAAAATTTTTCTTGACAATCTTAATGTGGTTTAGTACTAAGGCTTTTGTCTGGTGATGCAACAAAGCAATTAGTCACTCCTTTCAAAAAGCTTAGGCAGTAAATCGAGCCTTTGCCCGGCGTGGTTGCTCGATTAGGTTATCGGATCGTCTCGGGGCCGTTGCCAGGTGCAGTGGTTTCCTCATTTTGCGAGCGATCTTCAATTAAAAACACGAACTCGGTATGGATCTCCGGAGGCTAGGCTGATGTTCGAAGCTAATTTTCCAAACCCAACTTCGCGGAAAATGATTGGCAACCGATACGCAGGAGTTAGTCGCGTACTTGGTGCACTTACTCTCCTGATAGCGTTGGCGGCTTTGTCTGTGGTTACCGCGCAGGTAACGTCAACTGCCACGCTGCGGGGAATTATTCGCGATCAACAGGGCGCCCTGGTCCGAGGAGCGACCATTACGTTGACGAGCGCCGAGCGAGGTGATGAGCGTCAGACGAAGAGCTCTGACGACGGTGCCTATGTCTTCACTGCCGTCATTCCTGGTCGCTATTCGTTAAAGGCAGAGGCCAGTGGGTTCAAGACCTTTTCGCAGTCGGACGTCAGGGTGGCGCCGAGCGAAACACGATCGTTAGACTTGGCAATGGATGTTGGCGCGCCCAGTGAGACCGTTACAGTTACGACCGAATCCGAGACCGCCATCAAGACCGACACAGGTGAGCGTTCTGACACCATCACTGCAAAGCAGATTGATAACCTCTCTATCATCGGGAGAAGCAGTTTGGAGTTGCTGCGAATTCTGCCAGGTGTCGTCGCGCCTGACGCAACCGACCCTAGTCAGGCCCCGGATTTCACCACATTCGGTGGCGGCTCAAATGCGAATGCTAATTACACAGTAAATGGTATCCGAGGCGTCAATAACAATGTCAGCATCGACGGCTCACGCGTAATCGACATCGGTTCAAACAACGGCACCATCATTACAGCGAATAACGACATGGTGCAGGAGGTCACGGTAAAGTCGAGTAACTTTGCAGCGGAATATGGTTCCAGCGGAGTTCAGATCAGCGCAACCACAAAAGCCGGCACGAAAGATTTTCATGGTGAAATCTACGACTACTTCCGGCCGAGGTCTTTGCAAGCTGCAGATCGTTCGATTTCGAGCATCGGCGGCGCCAAGCCACTCACGCACTTTCAGTATCCGGGCGGCAACATAGGTGGTCCAATTATCCTGCCGTGGACCAAATTCAACCGCAACCGAGACAAGCTTTTCTTTTTCGGTGGATTTGAATTGCAACGCCAAACCAGAGATCCCGGCGCAAGACTCGGCACAGTTCCGACTCAGGCTGAGCGGAATGGCGATTTCAGTCACTCTCTTTCTGCGAGAAGCGACGGCGTGTTTTGTCCGCCAGATACCTTCAACTTCAACAGCTGTACTGCGGTGCCGAATGCTAATTACACCGCTTTCAAGAATCCATTCGGTGCCGCCCTACTCGGTCTGTTTCCGTTGCCGAATTTCACCGGCACCGGGGCGCGAGCGCGGTTCAACTACCAATCAGCGATCATTGCTCCTGAAAATCGAAACGATCTCAAGATGCGCTTCGATTACAAGGTCAGTCAGAACACAAACATTTATTTAAGGTTGGCACGCGAGTCTGAGAACGATGATGCACCATATGGTATCTGGTGGGGCCCGTCCACTTTTGAACTTCCCAGTCATCTTGTTGGAACTAATCTGGGTCGTTCCGCTGCCGTCAATGTGACAAGTGTTTTGAGTCCTTCGATGACTAACGAGTTCGTTTTCAGCGCGAGCAAATTGAAACTCAATTATGATTTTTCAGATCCGTCAAAAGTGACGAAAGAGGCGCTTGGGATCTCCAACTTGCAACTCCCATGGGGTGCAAGGAGTGCGACGCCATATGCCCCACTGGCTCTAATCAGTTGGGATGTTGGTAGTCAAATGTGGGAACCGGGAAACCTGCCGCTCTTCGCCTTCAACGATAGTTTTTCAATCAATGAAACTCTATCGAAGGTCACCGGCAACCACACGTTCAAATTTGGCGGCCTTGTCGAGCGAGCTTCAAAGAGTCAGGATCTAAACGCCACGCCAGAAGGCCAGGTTGATTACGAGGGAAACAATCAGGCGCGTACTACCGGGAATGCGTTTGCGAATCTGTACACAGGTCGAATCAATGGTATCGATCAGACCACCAGAGTTCCGAACGGAGACTTTCGTTTCTGGAATTTTGAAGGTTATGGGCAGGACAGCTGGAAAGTGAGGCCGAACATAACTCTTGAGTACGGCATGCGTCTGTCGCTCCTGACCAACAATATCGAGCGCAATGGTCTTGCAGTTGTGTTCGATCCCAAGGCTTATGTCCGTGGTGCTGGTCCTTACATCGGTGGCGACCTTAGTAAACCAAACGGGGTGCTTCAGGCAAAGTTGAACCAGATTCCGAAGGGCATTTTTGACAGTAACAACGGAATCTTATTTGGACCGCGTCTCAATCTTGCCTGGGACTTGTTCAAAGACGGCTCGACAGTTATTCGCGGTGGTGGTGGAATCTTCTACAATCGCGTGCAAGGCAACTATCAATACAACAGCCTTACAGCACCGCCTAACCTCCTGAGTGTTCACGCTGACAGTTGGGGCGCGCCGAATAACGATATAACACTTAGCAATCTGGCAAGCTTCGATCCTACAAAACTGGCCCCTGGGGCTAACTGTAGAGTCGCAGGTAACTGCCCAGGCGTGGGAACAGCAGATTTGAATTCGCATCAGACTCCAACGATATATTCCACAAGTTTATCTCTTGCTCGAAGGTTGCCATTCCAAAACGTGCTTGAGGTAGCTTACGTGGGAACGTATGGAAGGCACTTGCCTCAGACGTATGGATATAACTTTGTCACGGCTCCTCATCTGTCGGGATTCGTTGGCAATGCCAATATGGCTGATCCTTTACAGCGAGCTGCGGTTGGCAACAATCAGGCGGCAATGGCCTTGATACTTCCATTCCCCGACTACAACAGTTCAAATGGCGGTGTGAGAATGAGTGAATACACCGGCACTTCGAACTACCACTCACTGCAGGTGACGCTCAATCGCCAGGCAAGTAAGCATCTGCAGTATTTTCTGACTTACACTTTCTCGAAGGCTTTGGGTACAACTTCGGTGAATGAGTCAGATGGAGATCAATCGCCAGATCCTGTCGATACGCGTGGTCGCAGCTATGGAATTCTGAGTTATGACCGGACGCACATCTTCAATCTTTCTTACAACTATTACTTACCCGATATGGCCCGGGGTTCTTTTGCGAACTGGTTTACCCGTGGCGCCTTAAACGGTTGGCAAATGTCGGGTATCACGACCTTTCAGAGTGGGAAACCGATACGGTTGAAACTCAGCGGCGCAATCACAGGCGACAGTGTCCTAATGTCGTATTTTGGTTATAACGCTAAAGCCGGAGGAAACTCAGGAGTGGCTACCGGAGTCGCCCCGATATTGACCGCAAATCCGGTTAACGGTGACCAAAGCATAAACGGCACTTACTTGAACGCGTCTGCCATCAGTTTACCGTCTTTTGGAAACAACGGACCGTTCCAGTCTCCCTTCGATATTCGAGGACCAAAGACCAACAATTTTGATGTGACCTTCTTCAAGAACTTCAACATCACTGAAAGCAAGAAACTTCAGTTCCGGATGGGTATGTTCAATGTCTTTAATGAGGCGTTTGCAAATCCTGACCTGGGTGATATCAATCTGACACTTGACACGGTTTGCAACCGAAATGTCCCAGCGGGAATCAACAACGGGACTGGAGTAACCACGAACCCCATGTGCGATCCGACAGGTGGTTTTAGCTTTAACCCGTCTGGAAACAACGCCATCTCGAATTTTGGTAAGGTTGTAAACAAACATGGTCACCGACGAATCGAGTTAGCGCTGAAGTTCTACTTCTGATCTTTCTCTTATTCTGGTGATTTCCTCTCTGGTGCGAATGGCATCTTGCCTTCGCACCAGAAGTGCTTTTGGTCGTCGATAGCGTAGATCCGCACTTTCCAGGAGGAGGGAGGGGACGGATGGGAACCCGTCAACGCATTCAACTACAGTTCTCAGCCTCGGTCCTTAGTCCCGTTCTTCTCCTATTGTTGAACATAAATCTTGCTTACCCTCAAACTGGAAGAAGTCCGGCCAAGCCGCTTCGAATTATCACTATCACCGGCCAAGTTTCGTTGCCCAACGGCAGACCAGCCGAAGGAGTCCTGGTCAGACTCTCAACCAGATCAGGGATACCGCGAGAGGTCTTTACAAATGACTCGGGTCGATTTGAGTTTAGCGGTATGGACGAAGGTGGCTATGTGCTTAGTGCAAAGAGCCTGACCGATAGTAGTCTCGTCTCTGATGTGGTCCAGACTGATAGCAGCAACACCGTGACTGGTAATCTCACAGTTAATCTCAGCCTACGGGAAGCTCCTACTTCTGTAACAAGGAAGGCAGGTGTAATCCGAGTTGATGAGGTTGATCAGAGAATTCCAAAAAATGCGCGGAAGGCATTCGATGAAGGTATCAAGTTCAAGGATCGAGGAGACTCTGAAAAAGCATTGACCGGTTTCAATCGCGCCATTGAATTGTATCCAGAGTATTACCAGGCCTTGACCGAAAGAGGCGACCTCTTTGTCAACAAAAAGAACCTTGACGAAGCGGGAGCAAACTTTGACTTGGCTTTGCACTTCAATTCACATTATGGACCCGCATTACGGGGCGCGGGCTACTGCAGTCTCGAAAAACAGAACTACGAGGAAGCGATTACGAAATTTGAGCAGGCACTGTTGGAGGATCCCACCAATGCCAGCACACATCTTTTGTTAGGAATAACTAACTTGCAACTCAATCGACTCGAGGCAGCACGTGGTTCGCTGACGAAAGCTCTCAGTTTCAATCCGCCTCCGTTACGCGCACATGTTCATCTGGCGAACCTCTACGCGAAGGAGCACCTGTACCAGCAAGCCATTGATGAACTCAAGGCTTATTTAGCTTTGGAGATCGACATTCCTGATCGCGCTGATCTCGAGGCGGTGCAGGCGAAGTGGCGCGCACTACTTGTTTCACCCTAGTCAGGCAGCCTTGTCTATTGGCATGAATCGAAGTTTTTACCGAGCGGTTCTTCTATTCTTGCTTTTCGGTGCAGCGTCGGCTATCACCTGGCGGTCGACTCTCAGTCAGAGTGCCGGACGGCAATCGCCGCAAACAACCCACCTGTTTCAGGATCCTCAGTTACCTGTAGATGAAAGGATTACAAATCTTCTCTCGGTAATGACTCTCGACGAGAAGATCGCTTGCCTCGGGACAAATCCGAGTGTGCCGCGCCTGGGTATCAAAGCTAGTGGTCATGTTGAGGGTATTCACGGTCTCACACAAGGTGGTCCCGGCAAATGGGGCAGACCAAAGACGATTCCGACCACGACGTTTCCGCAGGGCATCGGTTTAGGAGAAACGTGGGATCCGGATCTATTGCGCCAGGTTGCGGAAGTCGAGAGTTACGAAGCCCGCTACGTCTTTCAAAGCCATAAGTATCACCAGGGTGGCCTGGTAATCCGTTCGCCCAATGCAGATCTCGGTAGAGATCCACGTTGGGGGCGCACTGAAGAGTGTTACGGTGAAGATGCTTACTTCAACGGGACAATGGTAGTTGCGTTCGTTCAAGGCCTGCAAGGTAATGATCCAAACTACTGGCGATCCGCTGCATTGATGAAGCATTTCCTTGCTAACAGCAATGAGAATGATCGCGACAAGACATCCTCAAACTTCGACGAGCGTCTGTTTCGCGAATACTACTCGGTTCCGTTTCGCATGGGCGTGGACCAGGGTGGGTCGCGTGCTTATATGGCGGCTTACAACTTGATGAACGGTGTCCCAATGACCGTTAACCCGGTTCTTGAGAATGTCACTCGAAAAGAATGGGGCCAGGACGGAATCATTTGCACTGATGCCGGAGCAATGACCAACCTGGTTCGCTCAAATCATTACTCGCCAGACTTGCAACACGCTGCTGCTTCGTCAGTGAAAGCTGGTATTGGCCAATTCCTCGATAAGTATCAGGATGCTGTTCGCGGTGCGCTGCAAAACGGATTGTTGACCGAGTCGGATATTGATCGTTCGCTTCGCGGTGTGTTTCGCGTGATGATCAAGCTTGGACTGTTGGATCCGCCTTCCCGAGTATCCTACTCGACGATCGGGTCGGAGGCCGTTGATCCGTGGGATACGGAGAAGCACAAAACGATTGCTCGATTAGCGACGCAGAAGTCGATCGTTCTTTTGAAAAACTCATCTGGACTTCTTCCTCTGGATAAACTCAAAACGAAGTCTGTCGCTGTTATTGGTCCGAGAGGAAACGAAGTCCTGCTTGATTGGTACAGCGGCACTCCACCTTATCGAGTTACGCCTCTCGAAGGCATCAAGTCAGCTCTTGGATCTAACCCGCAGGTTAAGTTCGCTTCAAATAACGACAACGCAGAGGCAGTTAAGATAGCGAGAGGTTCAGATGTAGCGATAGTTTGTGTCGGCAATCACCCAAACGGAGGTTTTGATGACGTGTGGGCCAAGGTCTCTGTTCCCAGCGAAGGCAGGGAGGCGGTTGATCGCCAGTCAATTTCGCTCGAGCAGGAAGAACTGATCAAGCAGGTCTACGCGGCAAATCCAAAAACGATCGTAGTTCTCATTTCAAGCTTTCCCTACGCGATCAACTGGACACAGCAGAACGTGCCGGCAATTGTTCATATGGCGCAAAATAGTCAGGAACTGGGGAATGCACTTGCCGACGTTTTATTTGGCGACTATAACCCTGCCGGACGTCTCGTACAGACCTGGCCCAAGTCGTTAGAGCAGCTGCCGCCGATGATGGATTACGACATTCGTCATGGCCGCACTTATATGTATTTCAAAGACGAACCGCTCTATCCATTTGGGTATGGTCTGAGTTATACAACGTTTCGTTATTCCAACCTGCGGCTTAGTTCAAACACCTTGAAGTCTGACGGGCAGGTGCAGATAAGCTTTAATCTTACAAACACTGGAAAGCGGTTTGGTGAAGAGGTCGTCCAGTTCTACGTGAAGTACTTGGACTCAAAAGTTTCCAGACCACTGAAGGAGTTGAAAGGTTTTAGTCGGGTTGGAGTCAGAGCGGGCGAAACGAAACGCGTCAGCCTTAGCTTAAAAGGTGATCAGCTTGCATATTGGAATGTTGATGCGCATCGATTTGAGGTCGAACCCGGGCAGATCGAATTGATGGTTGGGTCGTCGTCTGCTGATGTGAGGTTGAAGAAGATCATTCGAGTAGAGGCAAAACCTCGCAGCGGAAACCCGTGAAATAATATAAGCATCGTGGTGCGGGGACCGCAGGCGTCCCCGCCTGCCCGCGTAGAAGGTAACCAATTCAGTTGCTTGGGCGCCCCTAGCTTGGGACTGGTGTTTGCCGATCATGGCTGCGTGGGACGCGGGCAGGCGGGGACGCCTGCGGTCCCAGCACGACGATGCTCATATTCTTTTCAAAAGTTCTGCTGACGGGTGGCTGGTAACTGCATTCCCGGCTACGTTAGCCACCCAACGACTCAGTCGATGGAATTCCTCAGAGAGGTGAACAACGTGTATCGACACTTTCTGCTGCTTACTCTGCTATTGACCTTCTTCGCAGTCTCTATCAAAGCTAATCCTCGACCGGGTGCCACCGTCAGCTTCAACAACGACTGGCGCTTTCATCTCGGAGACGTGCCGGATGCTCAACGCGTTGACCTCAACGATTCAGATTGGCGCGCGCTCAATCTGCCTCACGACTGGAGCGTCGAAGGCACATTCGACGAGAAGAGTCCGGCAGGAACAGGTGGCGGAGCACTAAACGGTGGTCTAGGTTGGTACCGAAAGACGTTCACGGTGCCCATCGCCTCAAAAGGTAAATTGATATTCGTTGAGTTCGACGGCGTATATCGAAATAGTGAGGTCTGGCTCAACGGGCACTACCTTGGGAAGCGACCGTACGGCTACAGCTCCTTTGAATACGAATTAACTCCATACCTCAACTTCGGCAGTCAGAAGAATGTGATTGCCGTTAAGGTCGACAACTCGCAGCAGCCAAATTCGCGCTGGTATTCAGGCTCGGGAATTTATCGCAACGTTTGGTTCAGCACTACGAATCCTGTGCGAGTCGATCACTGGGGCACCTACATCACAACGCCGTACATCACGCCGCAAGATGCAAAAATCAAAATCGAAACCACTGTAAAAAACAATTCGCCATCCGACTCATCAGTGACCGTCACGACGCTCATCTATGACATGAAGAACAAGGAAGTTGCTCGTTCCTCCACAACCAGAATGATCGCACGTGGCATTGCGGAGGTTATGCCTCAGGAATTGGACGTAGTACAGCCAACACTCTGGTCGATAGAGCAACCTTACTTATACAAGGCTGTTTCGCTGGTAACACTAAACGGCCACCCGGTTGATGGTATTGCCTCTGATCGTTACGAAACCGATTTCGGAATTCGTAGTTTCAACTTTGATGTTAGTCGCGGATTCTTTCTCAACGGCAAACCTGTGAAAATCAGAGGCGTTTGTGATCACCACGACCTTGGTTCGCTGGGGTCAGCAGTAAACAGACGCGCGCTCGAGCGACAACTTGAGATGCTCAAAGCAATGGGTGTTAACGGAATCCGCACTTCGCATAACCCGCCCGCGCCTGAGTTGTTGGAGCTTGCTGATCGAATGGGCTTCATTGTGATGGACGAAGCCTTCGATATGTGGAAGAAAGAGAAGACCAAGTTTGACTATCACCTTGATTGGGACGAATGGCACAAGCGCGATCTCGAAGACCTGGTCCTGCGCGATCGAAATCATCCGAGTGTCTTTATCTGGAGCATCGGAAATGAAATTGCCGAGCAGTGGGGACCAAATCCGGAGGCGGGCAAGATTGGACGTGAGCTCACCGCAATCGTCAAAGCGCTTGATCCTACACGGCCGGTCACGTCGGCATGTAATTTCGTCAGTGAGAAAAACACTCTTCTTACTGATGGCGGCTTAGACCTTGTTGGCACAAACTACGCGCACCAGAAAATGCACGAGTTTCCAAAAATGTTTCCAAACAGACCAATCCTTCTTACCGAAACCACGTCAGCGCTTTCAACGCGTGGGAGTTACGACATGCCGTCCGACGAGATCAGGCGCTGGCCAAAGAAATGGGATGAGGAATTCAAAGACGGCAATCCCGATTACACATGTTCTGCCTATGACAATTGCAGCGCTCCATGGGGATCAACTCATGAAGAGACCTGGAAGATTGTGAAGAAATACGATTTCTTGTCAGGCATGTTTATTTGGACTGGCTGGGACTACATTGGCGAGCCGACGCCTTATCCGTGGCCGGCGATCAGTTCGTACTTTGGCATTATCGATCTCGCAGGTTTCCCGAAAGATACCTATTACATGTACCAGAGCGAGTGGACACAAACGCCCGTACTCCATCTCCTACCTCATTGGAATTGGAAGCAAGGCGAGAACGTCGATGTATGGGCTTACTTCAACAATGCCGATGAGGTGGAACTCTTCCTGAACGGACGCTCGCTCGGAACGAAGCGAAAGACAGGCGACGATCTGCATGTTGCATGGCGTGTACCATTTGAAGAAGGAACACTGCGAGCAGTGTCCCGGAAGAACGGCAAGGTAGTCCTGACCAAAGAAGTACGAACAGCTGAAGCCCCCGCGCAGATAGAATTAGTTGCCGATCGAAAGATTATTAAAGCAGACGGTACGGATCTGTCGTTTGTAACCGTGCGAGTGCTTGATAAAAACGGAACACTCGTGCCGCGGGCAGATAATCTTGTTCACTTTGACATTGATGGGCCAGCATTTATCGCCGGCGTCGACAATGGCAGCGAGATCAGTCACGAGTCGTTTAAAGGAAATCAGCGAAAAGCATTTCACGGGATGGCTCTGGCGATCGTGCAATCAAAGGGTAAACCAGGAACCGTTCGGTTGAAGGCAACAGCTGATGGATTGACGGCGGCGTCGGTCGCGATAACAGCTCGCTAATGCTGATGTCCGATATGACTATTTCGTGTTAGTTCGTGTGATTTCGTGGATCGTTCGTTTACCCACAAAAAAGCGATCTACGAAATCACACGAACTAACACGAATGAAGCGGCCAGGCAAACTTGAGTTTAGAGACGGTCGCGGCTTTGCGGTTCACCAAATCTATGAATAGCTCTCTTCGCAATCCGCGCACGTTCGTTTGTTTGGTTGTCTTACTCGCGATCTTTATCTCTGACTTTCCTCGCAGAATAAATGCACAGCAACCAGGCGCAGTTTCTGTTGGCAACTTGCGCGTCGAGTACAAAGCGAATCCGATCGGCATCGATACTTTGAAACCTCGGCTAAGTTGGCAACTAAAATCGGAACGCAGAAACGTTCTCCAGTCCGCATACCAGATCCAGGTTGCTGCAACTCAGGTCGATTTAGCTGCGGGACACAAACTCCTTTGGGACTCAAATCGAATCACGTCCGACGACTCCGTCAATCGTGTCTACGAGGGTCCGGCGCCCAGATCAGGCCAACGGCTTTACTGGCACGTTCGCATTTGGAATGAGCAAGGCGTCGCTTCGCCGTGGAGTGAGCCGGCCTTTTGGGAGATGGGTCTATTAGTCGCTTCAGACTGGCAAGCAAAATGGATCGAGCCTGATTTTAAGAAAACCACTGAAGCGTCTCCGATCCTGCGTGGCGTCTTCAATGTCACAGGTACGGTGCGCCAGGCGCGTGCCTACGTTACCAGCCACGGTTTGTACGAGTTCCACTTGAATGGACAACGTGTAGGTAATGAACTCTTCACACCGGGCTGGACCAGTTACAACAAGCGTCTTCAATATCAAACGTACGATGTGACGTCACTCATACGAAAAGGCGAGAACGTTGCGGGCGCGGTTCTGGGAAACGGTTGGTATCGTGGCTTCATCGGATTCTCAGGGCAGCGACAGTTCTATGGTGATCGGTTGGCCCTACTCGCCCAAATTGAGATCGAATACCAGGACGGTCGTCGCGAAGTCGTTAGCACCAACGAAAGCTGGAAGGCTACGACGGGTCCGATTCTGATGTCTGAGATTTATAACGGGGAAACTTATGATGCACGCCTGGAGCGCAGTGGCTGGGACAGTTCAAACTACGACATCAAATCATGGTCGGGCGTGAAGGTTAGCGACGATCGTAAGGATCTGTTAGTTGCGCCGGCTGGTCCTCCAGTAACCAGACACGAAGAAATTACGCCCGTCGCAATTGTCAAGACACCAGCTGGAGAAGTTGTTGCCGATATGGGCCAGAACATGGTCGGCTGGGTTCGATTGAAAGCGCAGGGACCAGCCGGTACCGTTATTACGCTTCGGCATGCCGAAGTCCTGGATAAGCAGGGAAACTTCTATACCGATAACCTGCGCGCGGCAAAACAAACAATTCAGTACACACTTAAAGGTGGTGGCCCGGAGGAATACGAACCACACTTCACCTTTCAGGGTTTTCGTTATGTTTCTGTTCGCGGGTTTCCGGGTGACGTAACGCCACAGAGTCTCACGGGAATAGTCGTCCATTCAGATATGCCTCGTGCAGGGGAGTTCGAAACATCAAATCCTCTGATCAATAAACTCCAGCACAACATCGTCTGGGGACAGAAGGGTAATTTTCTAGATGTTCCCACAGACTGTCCGCAACGTGATGAGCGGTTAGGTTGGACCGGTGATGCCCAGGTCTTCTCGCGTACTGCGGCATTCAATATGGACGTCGCCGGCTTCTACACGAAATGGCTCAAAGATGTTGCTGCCGATCAGTTAGAGAGTGGCAGCATCCCGTATGTAATTCCAGACGTCTTATCGGGCAAGCGCAACCCTGCCGGAGGGGCCGCAGGTTGGGCCGATGTCGCCGTCATCATTCCATGGACAATGTATTTAACTTATGGTGACAAACGCCTGCTCGAGCAGCAGTACGAAAGCATGGCCAGGTGGATCGAGTACATGCGAATACGCGCGGGCGACGATTACATCTGGGACGGCGATTATCACTTCGGAGACTGGTTGGCTTTTGCCACAACGCGACCGGATTATCCCGGTGCGACCACGAGCAAAGACTTCATTGCTACCGCCTTCTTCGCGCATTCAACTGACTTGATGCAACGCATCGCATCAATTCTTGGGAGAGACAAGGATGCTGCGCGTTACGGCGACCTGTTCACCAAGATCAAAACGGCTTTTCAACGCGAGTACGTGACTGAACGTGGCCGAGTAGGTGAAGACACTCAGACGGCTTACGTGCTGGCGTTGCAGTTTGATTTATTACCGGAGCAACTCAGGCCGATTGCGGCCGAACGACTGGCGAAGGACGTTCGAGCACGAAAGCATCTGACAACAGGCTTCCTCGGCACGCCCTACATCTGTCATGTGCTGAGTCGTTATGGTTATCTGGATGAAGCGTACCTCCTGCTGACTCGCGATCAATATCCGTCATGGTTGTATCCGGTGAAGCAGGGCGCAACGACTATCTGGGAACGGTGGGATGGTCAGAAGCCGGATGGATCGTTCCAGGATAAAGGAATGAACTCCTTCAACCATTACGCCTATGGTGCGGTGGGCGATTGGATGTATGAAGTGGTAGCAGGAATCGACGTCGATCAACTCGTCCCGGGTTACAAGCATATTTTGATTAGGCCACATCCTGGTGGTGGATTCACTCACGTCAAAGCGCGCCATGCGACGATGTACGGAAGTGTGTCGGCGGATTGGCAGATCGTGGATAATCGTTTTGAACTCGCGATTGAGGTTCCTGCAAACACGACTGCTACAGTCGAATTGCCGAATGCAATGCTGGAAAGTACTACAGAAGCCGGGAAACCTTTGGCTGAAGCATTTAAAGCAACGCAGCAGGGGCGAGTTGTCGTAGTGAGTGTTGGTTCAGGACGATATTCATTTAGTTATCCATGGAAAAGCACCGTCAATTAAACTACAGTTTACGGAGTAGAATTCTCTGCGCTTCCTTTGCGTTCTCTGCGTCTCTGCGATTCGTTTTGTTTCGTCCCAAATAAAACCGCAGAGACGCAGAGCAGAGGAAGCGCAGAGAAGACATTAGCGGAGGGACCAATATGTCGTTCAACAAAATCACAATGGTTGGCAATGTCGGACGTGATCCGGAGTTCCGGCAGCTTAACGATGGCGCCAGAGTCTGCAATTTCAATGTGGCGGTTAATGAAACTACTCGCGACAAGACAGGTAAATCAAGTTCATCCGCGACTTGGTTTCGCATCACTGTCTGGGGTGAGCGAGCGGCAGTCTGCGCGCGGAGTTTAAAGAAGGGAAGCGCAGTCTACGTTGCAGGCAGATTGAAGCCACGACAATGGCAAGATAAGAGTGGCGAGAATCGTCTTAGTCTTGAAGTGAAGGCGACGGATGTGCGGTTCTTTGGCTTACCGAATTCGAGAAGCATTCGAGTCGGCTAAAAAAATTATCCGCAGATTACACAGATTACACAGATTTTGATTAGTGATTTCTGAATCTGTGTAATCTGTGTAATCTGCGGATAACTTTATTTCCGATTAATTGTCACACCAGGCCAGTCGTCGGTTCTGAATGGCGACGCCGGCAGATCGATTTTGTTATAGAGATTGCACACCGGATTATCAGCCCACGCATACCTCACTGCCACGGGCTTAATAACGGACGAGTTCCATACAACAACCTCATCACCTTCAATTCTCGCCTCTGCCCAAACGAACTTGTGATCGTCTCCGGCAATAGCGAATCCTTTTGGTGCTCCGCCATCTGATGTCTTCAACCCGCCCGCGGCATGAGTGAACTTCACTCGAATCTTGTCGCCTTCAATCTTGAACGAACTGAAAAGCGGACCCGAGTACTCGATCTTCTGATTGTAAGTATTCGCCAGCGCCCACAGCGCAAGACGATGTCCGACATCAGATTTGTTCCGAGGATGAATATCGTTCGCGTTGCCGATATCGATGATGACCGCCATTCCCGTTTGCGGTTCACGCAGAGTCATCGTTTGCGCTTCGCGAAGTTCGGCCCATTCACTTTCACCGGGATCGGGTTTCACTGGTTGAAAGTTTGCCAGCTGGACGAAGTAGAAAGGGAAGTCGCCTTCATTCCAGGCGCCCCGCCAGTTGCGAATCATCAGCGGAAAAAGTGTGCGGTATTGATAGGCCCGACCTGCGTTGCTCTCGCCCTGATACCAGATTGCACCCCGAATCGTCATTGGTAGAACCGGAGCGATCATGGCGTTATATAAAACACCTGGACTGTTCTGATTGGTTGGTCCCGGCGCTTCCGGACGCGAACCCCAATCGGGGCTCTTTGGTGGTAACTGCAACTCGACTTTATAAGACCACGAGCCGGTCAGTGAAATCAGATCTGCTTCGTTACCACCAACGGGCCCGATCGACATCTTTCCTGCACCAAATCCACCTTCGCCTGCACTATCAAACACTCGCACTGCAATGACGTTCCGTCCTGCCTTTACCAGTTCCGCCGGCACAGTGTAACGACGTGGAACCATATAGCTATTGGGAGTCTCGCTTCCAATGCCTCCGACACGAGTTCCATTGAAGTAGGTGACATCGTAATCGTCGATCGCGGCAAGATTCAGTTCGAGAGGTTTGCCTGCCCAGGATGCGGGGACATCAATTTCTTTGCGGAACCAAATGGCACCATCCATCTTCAAGCCAGCTGTTTCGACAAACTGGGGAAGATTCATACTTGGCCAGTCAGCCGTGTTTGTTTGCGGATCAGCATAGCCAAGGCCCTCACCTTTATTACCTTCGTCTGTGTAGAGATTTTTTTGGGTCCATTCAGCTAAACGACGCTGAAAGTCCTGCTGGCGCTGAGGCAGATCTTTGAGACCTTCCTGGTATCGATCGAGAATCGGTTGCAAGTCGGAAACTGAAGCCAACGCATCGCGACTCGTCCATGCTTCAGCGGGCGTGCCTCCCCACGAAGTATGAATGAGACCAACAGGAACTCTTAGCTTCTGATGAAGCTCGCGACCGAAGAAATAACCGACGGCGGAAAACTGTGCTGCTTGATCGGGAGTGGTCACTACCCAGTGTCCCTTAACATCGTCGAGTGGAGAACTGGAGGTCGACTTCTGAACTGTAAAGAGTCGGATCTCTGGAAAGTTTGCCTGGGCTACAGTGTCGGCGCCATTATTTGTATTGACGAGCGGCCATTCCATGTTTGATTGGCCGGAACAGACCCAAACTTCACCAACCAGAATATTCTTGAACGACAGAGCATTACTACCGGTGATGTTTAGAGTGAACGGACCGCCTGACTTAAGCGGACCGATCATTGTTTGCCAGTGTCCACCGTCATCTGTGTCGGCAGTTGCTTTGTTCCCGGCAATCTCTACCGTTACACGTTCTTTGGGACTTGCCCAACCCCAGATTCGTACCTTTTTGCTTTGCTGCAACACCATGTTGTCGCCGATGAGAGACGGTACGCGAACTTCGGCGCAGACAGTGGCCGCGAGAGCAAGTGTTAGGAAGGCCGCGAATAAAAAAGCAATCCGTTGTTTAATCATATAGAGACCCGGTTGTTGGAAGAAGTCAGTACCACCTCGCGGTAGCGGGTGGGTCGTTAGAATGTCCGACGAACTTTAGTTTGTCGATCGTGGAATTTCGAGCCCGTCAATGCAATCAGGCACCTGCGTTGGGCGATCGACAAACTAAAGTTCGTCGGACATTGGCTGTCACTTTCATTGCAAACTGAACATTTGTTTGAGCCCTCCCACCATCACTTCAAACTCACCTGGCTCGACCACGGGCTTGTTGTCACTACCAATGAATGAAAGATCATCAGCGGGCCGAAGTGTGAAAGTCAGCGTTTGACTCTGCCCTGGTGCGAGCGAGATCTTGGCGAAACGTCTCACTCTTTTTCCAGCAGGCGATAGTGATGCTACGACATCTCGAACATAAACAATCACGGCCTCTTTGCCCGCACGTTGTCCTGTGTTTGCCACAGTGACACTTATCTTCACGGATCCATTCATGCCACCAGACGCTGGACTCACTTGGAGATTGCTATACGCGAAAGTTGTGTAACTGAGTCCACTACCAAATTCGAACTGTGGAGTGAAAGCTGTGTTGCCATAGCTGGTGTTCTCGGTTTCGAACAGTTTGTGGTCGTATGTGATCAAACCATTCGGCGTCCGTGGATAGCTAAACGGTAACCTGCCACTCGGATTGTAATCACCAAAGAGTACGTCAGCGATTGCGGTGCCACCCTCGTTACTCGGGTTGTAAGCCATCAATATGCCTTTGGCCCCATCCACGATTCGGTTTATCACTCGCGGACGTCCTTCCACTAGAACAAGCACGACGGGTTTGCCTGTTGCCTCAAGACGCTCAGCCAATTTCAACTGCGGTTCACTCATTGTTAGGTCTGTAATATTGCCTGGTGTTTCAGTGTAGGAGGGTTCACCAATACAGAGCACAACGACATCCGCATTCTTTGCTGCCTGCACGGCGGCTTCGATGTCAATCTCCTTATCAAAAGAGACGCCCGGCACGTACGCCACTTTATCTCCGGCTTTAGTTCGAATGGCCTGCAGAACCGTAGGCCGATCCTTCGGGTAAAGCGCTGCGTTGTTTCCCTGCCAAACGTAAGTCCAGCCGTTGCTCAATGGAATCAGACTGTCTGCAGTTGGGCCGGTAACGAGTATCTTCCGATCCTTTGCGAGCGGCAGAACATTCCCATCATTCTTCAACAGAGTCATTGTCTCTCGTGCCGCTTCCAGAGCGACGGCGCGTGATTCGGCGGTGGCGAAGTTAGCTTTCAATGAAGCATCAGGCATTGGGTGATCAAATAATCCCACCTGGTACTTAACAAGCAGGATTCGACTTACCGCTTCATCGATACGCGACATCGGTACCTTTTTTTCGTTTACCAGTTGAATCAGGAGATCACTAAAACTGTAATCACTGGGCACCATGCTCATGTCTACACCGGCAAGAATAGAAAGGCGAGTCGCCTCTTTCTCATCGGCAGCAACGCGCCACTCCGTCACCAGCTTCTTAATATCTTGCCAATCAGATACAACGAATCCATCGAAGCCCCATTCCTTCCTGAGAACATCAGTTAGCAGATGATGATTGATATGGCCGGGAACACCATTCACTTCGGCTGAGTTGACCATGATCGTTCGCGCTCCCGCCTTAACAGCGCCTGCGAATGTCGGCAGGAAATACTCGCGCATGTAGTTCTCTGGAATCCAGGCAGGCGTGCGGTCGCGACCAGTCAACGGAAAACTGTAGCCAACATAATGCTTCAGTGACGTCGCAACATTTTTTGACGAAGCCACATCATCGCCTTCTACTCCACGCACAAAAGCGACGCCCATAACAGTGGCGAGATATGGATCCTCACCGAACGTTTCCCAGAAGCGTGGCCATAGAGGTTGCCGTCCCAGATCGAGTACAGGCGAGAACGTCCATGGGATACCAGCAGCTCGCGTTTCTGCGGCAGAGACTTCAGCGCCACGTTGCATCAATGCCGGGTTCCAGCTTGCTGCCATTCCAATCTCCTGCGGAAACAATGTGGAACCTTGAACGTAATTTGCGCCGTGGATGGAATCGATTCCGTAGATGACCGGAATTTTGAGACGCGTGCGTTGGCTGGCAGTTTGTATCGCTCCAATGATTTCGTGCCACTTATCAACGGTCAGGGCTTGATCTTTTACGTTGAGAATTGAACCGGCGCCATATTTGACGACGGCCTTCTCAAGTTTTTCCGGATCGATCTGGATGTTGTCGCCGTCGCCCCGGGTGATCATTCCGATCTCGAGCTGCGTCATCTGCCCAACCTTTTCTTCGAGAGTCATGCGACTGACAAGTGATGCGACCTCTTTAGAAAAGTCCTTCCCAGGTTTCCTGGCAATCGCTTTTTGAAAGTACGCGTCGCTATCTTCGACTTCATAGGTTGCTGGTTGCAGAGCGAGGGCGTTGGCGCTTAAAGTTTGTTGTAACAGCGGACAAAAGCTCGTAGTCCCCAGCGCCAGGATAAGCACAAGCAAGCAAAGTTTCATTGGGTTGTCCTTGTCGAGATGGAATTGAAAGAGCTCATCCGCAGATTACGCAGATTACACAGATTTCTGTTTGAGAGTTGAGATGCGTTTCGTTTTTCAAACGATCTGCGTAATCTGTGTAATCTGCGGACACTCAGTCGCTTAGTCGGAGAGGCGATATTCGAAAATGAATCTTCCGACCTGCATTGTCCCTTTACCGCTCTGTGGCGGCGTGATCAGTAACGAAGTAACGAGATTGCGCTTTCGGTTTATGTGCGCTTCCACATCTCCGATTGCATCGCCACTCGAAGCCTTGTAAAAACTGACTTTAATAGTGTCGCTTCCGTTTCGCTGGTATCCGAACACGTACTCGCCGACAGGTAGATTTAGATCACCCAGTTTTAGCGCAACCTGATTTATAAAATAATGCGAGTACTTTCCTTCGGCAGAGTATCCGGCAGTAATCATCACAACGCCGGCAATGAATTTTCCTTTGCCGTTAGTGACGCCGGAAGCACTGCGAAACTCGGTTTCGATATTCTCTTTTATCACGGGAGCTCGGGCAGGAATTAATTTCCTCAACTCCTGGGAGGTCGCCGCTCTCCAACGAGCGGGTGCTGCGGTTACTGCTGAGGCGAAGAGCACCAAAAGGCCGGTGGTAATTAAGCTGCGGAGTTTCATATTCTGATTATTTTCGGTTCAAGTCAGTCGGGTAGACGACACAGTTAATTACACTACTTTGAAGAAATGTTAAAGGGGCAACTCAAAAACTTGCGGGCAAAGTTGAACACTCGTTCCATTCTGGTGTTCGTGTTAGCTCTGCTTTGCGGTGGAAATCGTGTCCTGGGGTTGAATCCAAACAAAGACTTAAGTGAGTTTAGCAATCAGGTTTGGTTAACTGAAAACGGTCTCCCGCAAAACACCGTCCAGACCATCATCCAAACACGTGATGGTTACCTTTGGTTTGGCACTCAAGAGGGCCTGGCAAAGTTTAATGGGACAAACTTTGTTGTATTTGATCGAGAGAACACACCTCAACTAAAGAGCAACGACATTCGATCTCTCCTCGAAGATCGCAAAGGCAATCTTTGGATCGGGACGTCATTCGGTCTCGCGCGAATGCAAGGGGAGACCTTTACTTCGTTTACCACAACCGAAGGACTAGCTGACAATACGATTGGTCCAATGATTGAAGATCCGGACGGAACCCTTTGGATTGGTACCGGCTCGGGATTGATCCGTTACTCGAACAATTCTTTCACCGCCATGTCAATCCCGAGTGTCAGAGGGACCGACGTGCAGAGTGTGTTGCGGGACAAGTCCGGCGTTGTTTGGATCGGTAATGCTTTAGGCGTTACGAGTATCCAGAACGGGTCCGTTGTTCAAACAAAAGCAATGAGTGAACTGGCGGGTCGCAGCGTGAACTCCATGGTCGAAGACGAGCACGGACGAATTTGGTATGGAACTGACACTGGACTGGTGGGAATTTCAAACAATCAGGTGCTTAGTCTCACGACTAACGACGGTCTGCCGGACAATCACGTGAATTACTTAAGGATGGATCAGGAAGAAGGCCTATGGGTTGGTACTAGTGGAGGATTAACCAGATTAAGTTTCGTCAACAATCAACCAAAGTTAACAACTGCTGAAGGGCTATCGAGTAATCTAATCCTTTCATTATTTGAAGATCGCGAAGGCAGTGTTTGGATTGGCACTGAATCCGGCGGCCTAAACGTATTGCGCGATCGGAAGTTTACGACGCTCACGAGCAAGAACGGATTAAGCAGCGATCTCGTTAAGGCGATCTATCAGGACTCGACAGGTGCATTGTGGATTGGCACAAACGGCGGCGGTGTTAATGTTCTTAAAGACGGACAAGTAAAGACCTATACGACCAGGGACGGCCTTTCGAGCAATGTCGTCCTTTCGTTGTATGGCGACAACAAAGGCACGATCTGGATCGGAACTCCCGACGGTCTCAATGAATTTCGTGACGGTCATTTCACAACGCTGACTGTCGCAGAAGGCCTATCGAGTGATCTCGTGCGCTCAATCTTTGTGGACCGCAATGGCTCTGTCTGGGTCGGCACGCGTAATGGTTTGAATAGAATCAAGGATGGTCAGTTCACCATCTACACAACTAAAGAAGGACTTGCCAACGATTTCATCGGCACAGTCTCTGAAACTTCAGACGGAGCATTGTGGATCGGCACACGCGCAGGCTTGAGTGAATACAAAGACGGACGATTTACCAACTTTACGACAAAAGAGGGCCTTTCGAATGACGTTGTGACTTCATTATTTGAAGACTCCGATCACAATCTGTGGATAGGCACAAACGGCGGAGGCTTGAATCGGCTCCATGATCGAAAGTTCGTCTCCTATACAACTCATAATGGCCTTTCGGACAATGTCATCTATCGCATTCTGGAAGATAACCAACGCAATCTTTGGTGCACGTCACCCAAGGGCATTTTCAAAATCTCGCTAAACGAATTGAGCGAATTTGCCGATGGCAGGATCCAAGCCGTGTCGCCGACTTCGTTTGGTACTTCGGACGGAATGTTGACGCGCGAGTGTAGTGGCGGTGGCTACCCGGCGGGGTGGAAAGGCACTGATGGCAAGTTGTGGTTTCCGACGATCAAAGGTATTGCCATGATCGATCCAAACAACACGCAGTTCAACAAAGAGCCGCCGCCGGTGGTTATAGAAGAAATTCGTGTGGACGATCACCGGGTTGCATCACAAAATGGATTGCAGTTATCAGCCGGAACAACCCGTCTCGAGTTCTACTTTACGGCGCTAAGTTTTGTCGCTCCAGACAAAGTGCGGTTTAAATACAAATTGGAAGGCTTTGATCCGGCATGGATCGACGCGGACACGAGACGGTCTGCTTCCTATACCAATCTGAGACCGGGCAATTACACCTTCCATGTGATCGCATCCAACAATGATGGTGTTTGGAATTCTCAAGGCGCTTCATTCCAGTTCTATTGGCGGCCGCATTTTTACCAGACATATTGGTTCTATCTCTTGCTTCTTTTGCTGCTCGCTTTTGCAGTTTGGCAAACCTACCGGTTACGAGTTCGCAGGATGCAGAAGCAGTTCGATGCGGTTTTAGGTGAAAGAACGCGCATTGCTCGAGAGATTCACGACAATCTCGCGCAGGAGATGTTGGGAATCTCGGTTCAACTTGAAGTTGTTGCGCGGACGATGCCTGCTGGGGCAGATGTCGCTCAAACTCATTTGGATCGCGTTCGAATGTTAGTTCGCCACGGCATCGCTGAGGCCCGACGTTATGTCTGGGATTTGAGATCACAGGCGCTCGACAAGGCCGATTTTCCTACCGCGCTGGCTGATACTGCTCGCCGTCTGACAGCAGACAGTCCGGTAGAAGCGCAGGTAGAGATTAGTGGTGTCTTTAGAGCACTGCCGGCAACGATCGAAGACAATCTGTTGCGCATTGGGCAGGAGGCCATTAACAATGCAGTAGCTCATGCGAACGCAAGGCTGCTGATTGTAAAAATGATTTTTGATATCCAACGTGTTCAGCTCAGTGTGCGTGACGATGGTCGAGGTTTTGATGTTGCGACCGGAATTAAGAACGGCCACTTCGGTCTCGTCGGAATGCGCGAGCGTGCTGAACGAATCGGTGGCACACTAAACATCATGAGTTCGACGGATATGGGAACGGAAGTCGTCGTTGATGTTCCGATCTCGAACTGAAGAAATCGAAACCATGGAGACAACAAAGAAGATTCGCATAATAGTAATCGACGATCAGGCTGTGGTTCGTCAGGGTTTTGTGTCATTGATAAATACCGTTGCTGACATGGAAGTCATAGCCGAAGGAACGAACGGGCAGCAGGCGATCGAACTCTACAGAGAGCACAAGCCTGACGTCATGTTAATAGACCTGCGAATGCCGGTACTGAGCGGCGTTGAAGCGATTTCGGCCATTCGGCGCGAGTCTCCCGGAGCGCGAATGATTGTGCTGACGACCTACGATGGTGATGAAGATATCTATCGATCATTGCAGGCGGGAGCTCAGGGTTACCTTCTCAAAGACGTGTTCTTCGACGAGTTGGAAGAAGCAATAAGGAAGGTCCATTCAGGTTCGCGGCGAATTCCAGCAGCTGTGGCCGAGCGTTTAGCGGAGCGAATGAGTGGTTCAGAGCTTACGACCAGGGAACTCGAAGTGCTGCAGCAGATCGTGGCTGGAAAAAGCAATAAAGAGATTGGCACTCACCTGAACATCAGCGAAGCCACTGTGAAGAGTCATATCAATAACATTCTCAGCAAGCTCGGCGTAACGGATCGAACCCAGGCAGCGACGACGGCGCTACAGCGGGGGATCGTGCATCTGAAGTAAATGTCCGACGAACTTTACTTTGTCGTGTGATGCCAAATACTAACGGTTGTTGTGAGCGAACCCTGGAAAGTTTCCGTTCGAGTTTGTCACGTCACGACAAACTAAAGTTCGTCGGACATTCTCCACCTAAAGTTGGAGTCCAAATTCAATCGCCGGTTTCGTGACGGATTCTGGCCCAAATGGTACTTTCCCACCGTTGCAGACGAATCAATGGTCCCGAGATGGGGCGGTTCAAGGGTCTTCCTTCCTAAAATTGTTGCAGACACAGCACCCTTGAAGGCCTGATTATTCCATCTCGGGACCAACCTCCATTTAAACCAACATAATCGGATCCAAAGGCAAGCTCTAATGCCCAAGTTGTTTACGAGCCTGACTCTTTCTCCCAAAAGGGGCAACGTCTGGCTGGTTGCTCGTCAATACACATTTCTGAAAGGAATTATTTGATGACGTCCTGGCAATTTGTTCCAAGCCTTAATTTTCCCTCTCGTGCCTTTGGGCTTATTGCATGTGTGTTGATGACGATTGGTTTGTGCTCAACGTTTTCCCAGGCACAACAAGCTGCCACTACAAGCCTGACGGGAACGATTAAAGATCCCAACGGTGCAGTGGTCGCCGGCGCCAAGGTCACAGCCAGACACAAGGCAACAGGCACGTCTCGTGAGACTACCAGCAACAGCGAAGGAATTTTTCTCATTACGAACCTTGCCGTAGGTATCTATGAGGTTCACGTGAACGCAACTGGCTTTGCAGAAAAAATTCTGCCTGACCTGGATCTTGAGATTGGTCAAACAACCGATCTAAATGTCAAGGTGACTATTTCGGTTCAGGAATCGATAACGATTGATGAGAGCCCACCCTATGAACCAGTAAATACAACGAACTCAGTTGTTGATGGGGTAATTCGTAACTTTGAAGTACAAAGACTCCCCTTGAATGGTCGCAACTTTCTCGAACTGGCCCTTCTCATTCCCGGCAACGCTCCCGCGCCAAATTTTGATCCTACTAAAACAAACACGCTCGTAATTTCATCAGCAGGGCAACTCGGCCGTGGTGGCAATGTGACTGTTGATGGTGCTGATAACAACGACGATGTTGTTGGTGGCGCAGTGCAAAACATCTCTCAGGATGCGGTCCAGGAATTTCAAATTGCCACTAATCGTTTCTCAGCACAACTGGGACGTTCAGGCTCGTCGGTAATCAACATCGTGACGAGGTCTGGAACGAATGAATATCACGGTTCCGGCTCCTTCTTCTGGCGAGACAGCTCACTGCAGGGCCTGCCGGCGACATTCGATCGCGGCCTGGGCCAGACACCTCCATTCGATCGCGAGCAAACAGCCTTCACACTGGGTGGCCCGATCAAAAGGAATCACGCCTGGTTCTTCGGTTCATTTGAATATCGGAATCAGGACGGAGCGGCTTTGGTCGGCTCGCGGGATCTCGCAACACGATCGATTCGGCGCTCCTTTGCCGCTGCGCCGCTGAATGATCTCCTGAGTACGGAGCGCCTCGATTGGCACGCAAGCGACGTTGATCAACTGTCTTTTCGTTATTCGCTTCAGCGTGAGGATGATGTCGCTGGCAGCACGCTCGATCGTGCAATTGGTTCAGCGTCTCAACGGCAGGCAAGCAGGAACAACACCCATTCGATTCTTGCCAATTACACTCGCATTTTGACGCCACGGGATCTCAATAGCTTTAATTTCAGTTACAACAACTTCTTTAATGATATTGAACCAGTCACGCCTGGTCCGCAATTGACCTTCCCGAGCATTCAAGATGGCGCCTCCTTTCGCGTTCCTCAGGGTACTAAACAACGACGGCTGCAATTCAGTGACAACTTCTCGATGATTCGAGGACTGCACGCACTGACCTTTGGCGGCGAAATTCAACGTGTTGATGCGGATTTTGACTTGCGCGTCTTTCAGGCGGGTCGCATCGAACTAATCGAAGACTTTCCCGATTTCGATCGCAATAGTGACGGTAAGGTTGACGATAATGATCTTCTTTTCGCGGTTACCTTGCGTAGCGCCAACCCTACTCAACCTCTTCTAATTCCCGATGCGGATAGCACTTACTTCGCCGGGTTTTTCCAGGACGACTGGAGAGTCCGCCCGCGACTCAGTTTGAACCTTGGACTTCGTTACGAGCTCGATACAGATGTAAAGAACGTAAGTCGCATTCGCCAGTTGAATCCCATTGTTCTGCCATTCCTGCATGGCACGAGAGGCCGAGACACAAACAATTTCGCGCCTCGTTTTGGTTTCAATTACGCATCGCTCGATGGACGAACGAGCATCCATGGTGGCTATGGAATTTATTACGACCGAATCACCCTTGAAATACAATCACTCGAACGCGGTCTCGATGGACGCGCACTGCCGATCGAAGTGCGTGCAGGTTCGTTGTTATTCATTCAGGGAAATCCGTTCGATCCTGTAATGGGTAAATTCGCGCCCGGGACTCCTACGTTGGCAAATCCATTTACCGGATTCATTCTTCCCGGGGCCGGCGCCGCCGGTATTAACATCATCGACAATTCCATGGAGAACCCCATGGTTCAGCAGATGAACGTCGGGGTGCAGCGCGAGTTCGGATCTAACTACGTGCTTCGCGCTGATTATCTGCACAACTTCGGGACACACTTCATCATCGGTCGCACTATCGGAACCGTGTTCAATCCGGTTGTCGGAGGTCCTGATGCAATTACAAATTTGGAGTCGAGTGTCAGAACAAAATACGACGGATTGCTGGTGAGTTTGGAGAAGCGTTTCGCCCACAACTATCAGTTCCGTGCATCCTACACGCTTTCGAAATCATTCAACTTTGCAAACGATGATCAGATTCCGTTCTCCAACGGGCCAATCAATCCTCAGAATCTACAGCTAGAGTACGGGCCAACTCCAAATGATCAGCGACACCGTTTTACTTTTTCAGGCGTGTGGGATCTCCCTTACGGCATTCATTTCTCTCCAATCTTGACTCTCGCCTCAGGAGTTCCCATGGACATCCTTGTCCCTGGAGGTGGAAATCGAATTCCGCAACTGCAACGTAACGCAGGCGGAAGATTGTTTCATACTGGCGCTGAGTTAAATGCCTGGATTACGACATTAAACGCAGCAGGCGGAATTGCTGGCGAGCTACTTCCGCTTGTTCGCAACGACGCGCGTTTCAACGACACATTCAATTCATTTGATTTTCGTATCTCAAAGATCTTTCATGTGGGCGAGCGTGTGGAGATCGAGCCACTTGGCGAAGTGTTCAATCTCTTTAATGTCACGAATGTCCTGGGCTTTTCGAAGTCAAACTACTCTGGCTTTTCCAATGTGCTTGTTCGCGACAGTAACGATTCGTTCAGTCCTGGCTTCCTGCGTTCGTCGAGTTTTGGACAACCTGTTTCGACGGCTGGTGGAGTATTTGGTTCCGGGGGACCGCGAGCATTCCAATTCGGCGCGCGTGTGACGTTCTAGGACAATCGATCGGCTTTATTCGTGTCGGTTCTTGTAATTTCGTGGATCCCTTTTGCGCGTTAGAGACGATCCACGAAACCACACGAACCAACACGAATAAAAACTGACGGACAAAGGCTTGCTCGCACCCGCACAACTTCAGCGACAAATCGGCCTACCCACAGCGACCGCACTAATCGTCGGCGAAATCATTGCTGTCGGGATTTTCCTGACGCCTGCCGGAATGGCGAAGGCCCTGGGTTCGCCCCTGTTGTTGTTACTCGTCTGGGTCGTGATCGCAGCCCTCTCGTTTTGCGGCGCTCTTTGTTTTGGAGAATTAGCAGCTCGCTTTCCCGAAGCCGGTGGGGCCTATTCCTACCTGAGAGAGATCTACGGTCCTGGTGTCGCATTTGTCTTCGGTTGGATGTCGCTGCTAGTAATGGACCCTGGCCTCACGGCGGCGATTGCTACGGGAGCGGCGAGTTATGTGGCATATGGTCTACATCTTTCACCGCGGGGTAATCAGATCGTCGCAGTTCTCGCAATCATTGTGCTTGCACTCGCGAACATGCGCGGTGTTAGCCTCGGCGCGTGGTTTGTACGCTGGCTTACGATTTTGAAAGTTGGATTTCTTGCCTTCATGGTGATCTGGGCGTTTGGTGCCGGAAAAGGTAACTGGTCAAACTTTGTCCCCTTCGTTGCGCAGCGATCGGGCTCGAAGCCTTTGATCGAAGCACTTGCTGTTGGTGTAGTCGGGTCATTCTTCTCATATGCCGGTTGGTGGGACGTTACCAAGGTTGCCGGTGAGATCAAGGATCCTTCGCGGACAATGCCACGCGCTTTAGTGTACGGACTTTTGATCGTCATGCTGGTCTATGTTTCAACCAGCGCCGCGTTCGTGTATTTGGTTCCAATGGATCAGGTGACAAATGGCCAGGCATTTGCAGCTCAGGTCGGTGAGGTACTCTTCGGTCAGACAGGTGTATGGCTTTTCTCAGGTTTCGTGATTGTGGCGGTGCTCGGAAGTCTGGCTGCTATTATCATGTCGGCGCCTCGTGTGTACTTTGCGATGGCGCGCGATGGACTATTCTTTCCAGCTGCGGCCGTAATTCATCCACACTTCAATACCCCGGCACGTTGTATCGCATTACAGGCAGTGCTTGCATCAATACTGGTATTGAGCGGTACCTTTGAACAGATCGTTTCATATTTTTTCTTCGTCGTTCTAGTCTTTCTTGGGTTGACGGTATTTGGGCTGTTTCTCTTGCGACGACGAGACACGACACCGCTCGGATATTTGAGTCCGGGTTACCCAGTGACTCCAATCGTGTTTCTGTTTTTGCTGTTACTGATGTTATTCCTTCTAGCCGCGGGCCAACCGAAGCAGTCGTTTCTGGGTTGCGCAGTAGTTTTACTGGGCGTGCCTGTTTATTATTTGATGTTCAAGCGGCGCTCGTCACAATCATAATCATGGCGATCAGGATCTCAGTTGCTAAGCAGTCAGTACCACCTCGCGGTAGCGGGTGGGTGCGAAGCCTGTTTTGACCATTGATGTTTGGCTTCGCACCCACCCGCTACCGCGAGGTGGTACTGACTGCTTACCACCATGACTTAAGCTCTTAGGCACAAAGCACAAAGCACAAAGCACACAGACCAAAGACCAAAGTATGACCTGGATCAAAACAATTTCAGTAAACGAGGATGAAGCAGTTCGCAAAGCTTCTGAAGGCCAACGGCACTTGTATCCAATTGAATACGCGACCCCGGTTCATCCGACTTCGGATGGCGAAAGCGCGGGGATCGTGCAGTCACACAGTTTGCTGCCTGACACTTTGTTTCACGCGTTTGCCACCTTTGGAACCTTATTGTCTCCGGACCTGCCATTGAAGCGTCATCAGCATGAAATGATCGCGACAATGGTTTCAGTGACGAACCGTTGTCATTATTGAATTGAGTCTCACGCAGAGTTTCTGCGTCGCGTCACACTTGATGAGGAAATGGTCAAGGCGCTTCAGGAAGACTATGAGAATGCGCCGATATCTGAACAAGACCGCGTGATGCTTGATTACGTAGTGCAGGTAACAAAAGACGCCACGCGAATTTCACCTGAAGATCACGATCGGTTACGCTCTGTCGGCTTTGACGACAAGGGCATTCTCCAGATCACACTGATAGCGTCGTGGTTCAACTACATCAATCGAGTTGCGGATGCATTGGGTGTCGGCCGCGATTGACTCAGCCAGCCAGAATCTAACAAGTAAGGAAGGGCGGTTTACCCCCGCTCGCAACCAATAAGCTTTGCATTTTGGAACAGGGGGGGTAAACCGCCCTTCCTTAGTTGTTAGATTCTGGTACTGTTAGATTCTGGTAGTGACTGTCTAGTCTGCTGATAACTTGGAGGATGCTTTGATCACGAATTGGAGCATTGAGTTCAAAGTCGCGTTAATTTGCGTGATTCTGTTTTGGGTTAGTGCTATAGCCGTCGCCCAGCAGTCCACACCTCTCATCACAAACATCCAAGGTCGTGACACGATCAGTCTCAATGGTTCCTGGCAGGTAATCATTGATCCTTACGAAACCGGATATTACGACTACCGCTTCCAGCCTCGTGGTGATGGGTATTTCAAAAACACAAAACCAAACAGTCCGAGTGATCTCGTCGAATACGACTTTGATTCGTCACAACAACTACAAGTTCCGGGTGATTGGAATTCGCAAGATCAACGTTTGCTCTTCTACGAAGGCACACTCTGGTACAAAAGATCCTTCGATTATCAGAAGAAGGATCGAAAACGCCTTTTTGTTTATTTTGGCGCAGCGAATTATGTGGCAGATGTTTACTTGAACGGAGAAAAGCTTGGTCGTCACGAGGGAGGTTTCACGCCGTTTGATTTTGAAATTACATCTCTCGTTAAAGACAAAGACAATTTTCTCGTTGTTAAGGTCGATAACAAACGACGTCGCGATGCCGTACCGACGCTCAACACTGACTGGTGGAATTATGGTGGGCTAACCCGTGAAGTTCGATTGGTGGAATTGCCGTCGTTGTTTGTTGAAGATTACTTTCTTCAATTAGCAAAAGGGTCATTAGATGAAGTTCAGGGCTTTGTGAAGTTGAACGGAGCATCCGCCGGAGAATCGCTTTCGATAGAAATTCCTGAGGCACGGTTGAAGCAACAAGTAACCACTGATTCACGCGGGCTGGCTCAAGTTCGTTTTCCAGCGAAGCTTCAACTCTGGACGCCAGAAAACCCGAAACTCTATGAAGTTGTAATTTCCAGCGCGAGAGATTCCATTCGAGATCGAATCGGCTTCAGGAGTATTGAAGCCAAAGGATCTGATCTATTGCTAAATGGTAAGCCGATTTTTCTGCGCGGCATTTCAATCCATGAGGAATCACCTTTGCGCGGAGGCCGTGCATTTAGTGAAGACGACGCCCGCATGCTTTTAGGTTGGGCCAAAGAGTTAGGCTGTAATTTTGTCAGGCTTGCTCACTACCCTCACAACGAGAACATGGTGCGCATGGCCGATCAGCTGGGCATCATGGTGTGGGCAGAGATACCTGTTTACTGGACAATCCTGTGGGACAATCAGGAAACGCTCAAGAATGCACAAAACCAACTTGGGGAATTGATCACACGAGATAGAAATAGAGCCGCTGTGATTCTGTGGTCAGTGGCAAACGAAACTCCTGTCAGCGAACCGCGAAACACTTTCCTCAAGAGTTTAATCGATTCCGCGCGCGCCCTGGATCCAACACGACTCATCACCGCTGCCAACGAACGTCATTACGCAGATCCTTCGACGCAGGTTGTTGACGATCCGCTCGGGCAGTATCTGGATGTTCTGGGTTGTAACGAATACGTCGGCTGGTACGACGGACTTCCAGAAAAAGCTGACGGCCTCACCTGGAAGGTGACTCTGAACAAGCCATTAGTCATCAGCGAGTTCGGCGCAGATGCTTTGTATGGGAAGCATGGTGATAAGGGACAGAGATGGACTGAGGAGTATCAGAAGGATGTTTACGAACACCAGATTGCGATGCTTAAAAAGATTCCTGCGCTGCGTGGCATGTCGCCATGGATCCTGACCGACTTTCGCTCACCGCGAAGGCCGCTACCGGGGATACAGGATTTCTTCAATCGTAAAGGATTGATTTCAAGTCGTGGTGAAAGAAAACAGGCCTTCTTCGTTTTGCAAAAGTTTTATAGAGAGTTGAAGAAAGAAGGGAAGTGACACCGGTGCTTTCGTGTGATTCGTGGATCGTTTTATCCAGGTTCTAAGAATACGATCCACGAAATGCACGAATCACACGAAACAAAAAAAGGCGGCGACTTCTCACAACGCAAGGTCAATCACTCCTGCAACCGTTCGCTGCTTCGCCCGTTCATACACCGTCGCGGCTGCAATCACATCCTGCAACGCCATTCCGGTCGAATCAAACACAATGATCTCATCTGCCGAGGTGCGTCCCGGCTTGATTCCGGCCACAACCTCACCCAGCTCAGCACGAACATCGGACCGCGCCATCAGGCCGGCGTCCAGCGCGTGATGCAGCTCACCAATTGATGCGCTTTGATCCAACACGTCTACTATCGTTGTATTCTCGGCGAGCAGCCATGGATCCAACTCCTGCTTCTTTTCGCTGTCAGCGCCGACGGCTGCAATGAATGTACCCGCTCGCACACACTCACGCCCCAGGAAATACTTGTTTGAAGGTGTACAAGTAGCGACAAGGTCACTCTGCGAGACAGCGGCGTGCACGTCATCTGTAGGTATCACCCGGAAGTCTTGTGACATCTCTTCGGCAAATTTCGTAGCGTTGTCACTATCGATATCAAAAGCAAAGACGGTATCAATTGGGAGAACTTTGGAGAGCGCCTGAACAGAAATTCTTCCCTGGTTACCACAACCGCAAACTGTCAATGACTTCGATTCCCTCCTTGCCAGGTACTTTGCGGCAACGGCTGTCGCTGCACCGGTTCGTTGAATGGTGATCTCGATGGAATCCATAACCGCGAGTGGCAATCCATTTTCAGCGTTGCAAAGAACAATGACGCCCTGAATCAATGGAAGGCCAAAGCGCGTGGCGTTCTGCGGAAAGTTGGCATTGATTTTAGCGGCGAAAAAACTTTGGTCGAGATCCAACGTGCCTGCCTTGATGTGAAATCCTCCATTCGGCGCGTGCACACCAAGGATACCAGGAGCATCGGTTCTACCTTCGCCATATAACTTGAAGACGCGCTCAATCGATGCGATATAGTCGTCAATCGTCAGGAGAGCTGCGACATCACTCCGAGTAAGCAACAGCGTCATAAATTTGTACGACAGGCTGTCAGCCTGTCGCCGCAGCCAAGGGAATTACGACAGGGCTAACACCGTTCTCTGGTTAAAGGAGTCTCACCACGACAGGCTAACAGCCTGTCGTACAAAAGAGATCATCCAGCGTTGACCCGGGCGCTTTTTCAACTGGGGCCTGACCTTTGCGGAAGATTCGCGCACCTGAAGATCCTTTCAATGTCGTCGTTGCGTGCTCGACCCTAACCATCGCTCCTTCTCGCAGGCCGGCGACTGGGGTGTCGTTCTCCTCAAGGAATTGAAGAATTCGCTCCTCCTGAGTTTCGCCCATGTGAGTTGAATTCGGATCCGGATCTTGAAAGTGCGGACTGATCTGAAACAGCACCAATCCGAGCGCCTCAAAAGAAGGCGGCTGAACGATTGGCATATCTTTAGTCGTTTTGATTGTAGGTCCCGCGACGTTTGAACCAGCACTTGAGCCGACGTAAGGCATGCCATCCAAAACTCTGCGGCGGATTGGCTCGAGCAGGTTGAAATCATAAAGACACTTCAGCAGTCGAAACGTGTTACCGCCGCCAATGAAGACAGCTTCAGCATCATTCACTGCTTCCACTGGATTTGGCGCATTGTGAATCGATGTGAGGTCGTACCCCAATCTGTCAAATCGAGCCTTTGCAGTGGCGGCGTAGGCGTCGCGATCATAAAGAGCAAAAGGAACGAACAGTACACACTTCAAAGCGCCGAGAAAGTCACTAATTTCTGCCGCTGCGTGATCGAGATAACCGCTACCATAGAGGGTTGAGTTACTAATCAACAGAACGCGTTTGTTCGTCATAACCAGTCTCCGCTAAAAGAAAGCTCGACCGAGCGCGTAGAGAACTCCCAATCCCATTGTGCTAACCGCTACAAGTGCAATATCGACTTTGATAAGAACGATTGCTAAGAAGGCGACAAGTGCGATAACTACGGTCCACCAATCGATGAGAGCGGCCGGCAACAGTTCGATAGACACGACGATGATCACACCGACTACGCCCGCGCTCACGCCTGCCAGAAACGATTGCAGTGCCTGATTGTTTCTGACCGCTTCGATGTAACGAGCGCCGCCGAGTACAAATACAAACGAAGGCAGGAAGACAAAAAAGGTCGCAATAATTGCCCCGCTCAATCCACCAGCAACAAAGCCGGTGAAGGTTGTGAAAAGCATGAAGGGCCCAGGAGTCGCCACACTCAATGCCACGCCATCCAACAACTGACTTGAAGTTAGCCACTGATGCTGTTCTACAGCTCCCTGTTGCAGGAAAGCCATGGAAGCATATGCGCCACCGAAGCTGAACAATCCGGTCTTAAGAAATAGCCATGCCATTTGCAGCCAGCGCGAATCGCTGACTCCGAAGACAGCTGCCAGTGAAGGCATCGCTAAACTGACGCTATGAAATCGTTGCCAACCTTCCGCGGCAATAAGGTTCACGAGTCCAGCTGACAACAGAATCAAAAGGAAGTTCACTCCGCCGAACCTCATCGCGAAAAAAGCCACTGCGAGGAGAACCGCAAGGAAGACATTCCTGATTGCAGCACGTGTAAGCTTGATTATTCCCGCCCCGATGATCCCCAACACCGCAGGTTTAAGAATGTAGAGAAAGTCATTGACGGGTGGCAGACTGCCGTACCTCACATAAAGCCAACTCAAGAGAATCATCACAACCGCGCCCGGAAGTATGAATGTCAATCCGGCAATGATGCCGCCCCACAACTTTCGCTTCAGATACCCCACGTAAATCGCGAGCTGCAAAGCCTCAGGCCCGGGCAACATGTGACAAAAAGCCATGATTTGCACAAAACGTTCTTTACTAAGCCACCGGCGCTTCTCCACCATATGGCTGTACATCATTGTGATTTGAGCAACCGGTCCACCGATGTTGATGAAGCCCAGCATTAGGAAATAGAGCGAAACTTCACGCCACGACGGCATGCGTCCTACTTCCTGTCCATCCAGTGTGACGGCACTCGAAGCAGTCAACGTCTCTTTCTCTTCTTTGGAGATGATTTGGATTCTGTCTTTCCGAGCACGGACAAGAGACCATCGAAAATAACTGTCGACTGCTGCAGCAGCTTACGATCATCTCGTAGCGTGAGACTCAATCCATCGATTATCGCGTTGAGTCCTGCAGCTTCGAGGCGGTGGAATTTGTCGTCCTTCAAATCGATGTCATGAATGATTTGTCCGAGTTCGACCAGTGCCAGGTTATCGCTTAAGCCAAACCGATTGATCAGAGTCTCAAACGTGCAGTCTTCTCCCTGATGACCAAACTCGGCGCCAAACATGTCGAATGGAATTGCGCCTTCGATACGTTGATTATCACGAACGAAGTAGAATCGCGGCTTTTTATCGATGAACTGTTTGATAAGCCATGCGGACGCGAGGCGGTCGATATGGATATTGCGACGCGTCATCCACCGTTGCTTCTGAAACTTGGCCTTATCCAAAGATCCGGTTCGCACTTTCGCGCGCGGGCGAGGAGTTCGCGTTTGAGTAGCGCGAACGACCTTTTCACATTGAGTGTAGGAATTGAGCGCAGCGGTTCGAGCTGGTGCGCCAAAGAAGTCGTTATTAATAATGCGTTCCAGTTCAGCGTGCAGCTTATCGAGTTCAGCTTCGTGTCTTGCCAAGCGGTTAGGTGAAAGATGTTTGCCTCGAGCCTGCTGACGAATGGCGCCTCTCAAGCCGTCGAGTTCAGCAGCGATGATTGAAAACTCTTCGTCGCGCGTACGTTGAAAAGTGGCGATGATTTCCTGATCGGTTGTTCCCTCAATGGAGTTCGCTCGAAAAACCGCGGCTTCACCTCCGGCCGTTTCGATCTCCTGTTTCAGCCATTGAAAGTCTTCGTGCGTTTTATCGTTTGCGGGCAGGGCATAGACAGAATTCTTGATTGCGACAGCGCCGAGCTTCTGTAACTGACGCCAGATGCGTACCCTCAGATTTGTTGGCCTGGCCGGCAACTGGTGAACGAGCAGAACCCATTCCCAGCTTTTTGATTTAAAGGTTGCTGTAACGATAGCCGGAGTGTAACGAGTGTTACCAAGTTTGGCAAGCAAGCGAGTATAGGACCTATTTGACCTATAGGACCGATGCTCACTAACCACTGACTACTGCCCACTAATTAAATCTCAATCTTCGAAAACCGCCATGCGCCGGCTGACAGGAGCACAATGGCCACTGCAATGAGGACAGTTGCATCGGCTGCTACACCGAAATGCGTGACTCCAATAAGCACCGTTCGCACGCCATCTACGCCGTAGGTCAGCGGATCGATTTTCGTTAAGAGCGCCAGAACCTTTGGAAGATTGGCCAGCGGGTATAGAGCACCGGAGAGGAAAAAGATCGGCATGACAAGAAAGTTCATCACGAGCTGAAACCCTTGCATATCCTTCAGACTGGATCCAATCACCGTGCCTAGCGCCGCAAACACAGTCGCAATCAACGCCATGAAAACCAATGCTAAAGGAATAGCGGCGACGTTTGCAGGGCGAAATCCGGCGATGAAGCAGACGACAAAAATCAACAAGCCTTGCAACATAGCAACAGTCGCGCCTCCGAAAGTTCGTCCCAACATGATCCAAAGACGAGGAACGGGCGCCACCAGCGTCTCTTTGAGAAATCCGAACTGCCTGTCCCAAAGTAATGCGATGCCTGAAAACATAGAAGTGAAGAGAACTGTCATTCCGATAACACCCGGAGCCATAAATTGCAGATAACTTCCTTGACCAGCTTTCTGAAAAATTGGACCGAGTCCAAAACCGAGGATGCCGAGATACATGATTGGTGATCCGAGAGACGCAATTATCTGTGTTCGCGACCTCGTATACTTCTTAACTTCGCGCAACCAAAGAATGAATATGACTTGCATTGTTTTAGCGCCTCCACATCCGCGCGATCTGTCGCATGGCATCAGCAGCAGTCGCACTTTCATCTCTGATTGGAGTGCCGGTTAAGGCAAGAAACGCGTCTTCCAGCGATTCCGTGTTGGTGCGTTCTTTCAATTCACGTGATGAGCCGATTGCGACTACATGGCCGTGATCGATTACAGCTATTCGATTAGCAACGCGGTCGGCTTCATCCATATAGTGGGTTGTCAGGAAGACCGTCACCTGGTCGGTTTCGTTTAACTTCTTCACGTGTGTCCACATTTGATTTCGGCTCTGCGGATCGAGTCCCAAAGTGGGTTCATCCAAAAACAGAACTTTGGGTGTGTGTAACAGGCCACGCGCGATCTCGAGCCTCCTGCGCATGCCTCCGGAAAATGTCTTCACCAGTGCATCCCGTCGTTCCCACAATTCAAATAGTTTCAGCAGCGTTGTTGTTCGTTCACGACGCTCCTTCCGAGGAACGCCATAAAGCACGCCGTGAATTTCCATGTTTTCCCAGGCAGTCAGATCCTGGTCCAGGCTTGGATCCTGAAACACGACACCAAATCGCTGCCGGACTTGATCTCGATGGACCGTCGGGTCGAGCCCATCAAGCTCCAGGGAACCACTCGTTGGTTTCAAGAGTGTTGTCAGCATTTTGATTGTCGTGGTTTTTCCTGCGCCGTTCGGTCCCAGAAAAGCAAAGATCTCGCCGCGCTGCACTTCAAAGCTGACATTGTCCACTGCGGTGATTTCGCCAAAACGTTTGACGAGATTCTGAACTCGGATCATTGTTAACTCCACGAAGGGCAAAGATGGCGGACATAATGCCACAAACGATCTCAGATCTCAGATCCCAGATCTCAGATCTCAAATACGATGCAGTTTCCCCTGAAATCTGTGATCTGGGATCTGAGATCTGTGATCTGGGATCTGGACGAGTTACAATCCCGTCCATGGCCCACTTCATTGATCTGGAAAATTGGTCTCGACGAGAGCTATTTCAATTCTTCATCGGGTACACAAACCCGTACTTCAACGTTTGTACTCGTGTTGACGTCGCTAAGTTGGTGGCACTGACGCGAAGTAAACCCGGCCTGAAAGTTTCCGGAGCGATCCATTACTTCGCGCTTCGCATCGCCAACGAGACTGAACCATTTCGCTATCGACTTAAAGATGGAGGAGTGTTTGTTTACGACGTCATCAATGGTGGGACGACAGTTTTGTTGCCGAACGATAGCTTTGCCTACGCCTACTTCGATTACGAGCACGACTTCGAACGCTTCGTTGCAAATATGGGCAAGGCAGTTGATGAGGTGCGAAACAGCACCGCGCCACTAAAGCCAACAATGCGCGACGATGTGATTTACCACACGACGCTTCCCTGGATCTCCTTCACGAGCTTCGCGCATGCTCGAACGCCCGGACGTGGCGACTCAGTGCCGCGATTTGTTTTCGGCAAGTTTACAAACGAGGATGGGCGCGTGTGGATGCCCATCTCGATCGAGGTACATCATGCACTGGTTGATGGCCTGCACGTAGGTCGCTATTTGGAGAGACTCGAGGAGGCGCTTGCTAATCCGGAGGCGTTTATTTCGCGTGCGGCCTCGGGGTGAAGCTGCAACGTCGTCCTGGAGCGCAGGCGTCCCCCCTGCCCGCGTCGAAAAGAACCAACAGCATTTATCAAACGGTCCAAAATAGTTGTTCTTGCTCCTATTCCGCACGGGCAGGCGAGGATGCCTGCGCTCCCAGCACTAAGGTTCGCGCATCTGGGTGAAGCATGTCTCTTAGTTTGGTGCTCAAGTTTTCAGCTCGCCAGGAGCTCCAACGAAAGAACGCTTCTCGATAGTGTTTGTTTCTCTTTTCCTGATAATAGGTGAATAGCCAGACGAAGGCTTCAGCTTCGTCATGGTTTTCAACTCTTCGAAAGCCACTGATCCGTTTCCTGAAGTCGTCAATCCAAACATCACAGTCGTGAAGTTGTCCGAGATCGGTTTGCAGGAGTGCGGCTTGTTTAGCAAACGATCCGATGTCAGACTCCCAGCATTCTGCGAACAAATCGATTGCATACCTGAGACGCTTCGCGGCAATGCGCATGTCATGAAGTGGTTGAACATCGTTAGGGTAATAAAGACTCTTACTGAGTTCTTCCAGGTCGCTTAGTCGATCATCGATGATGATGCGTGCGACTTCATTGTAGGAGGGTTGGGTATCAGGCGATGTTATTGTGGCCTGATGTTGTGAAACTGACGTTACCGCTCGTTGGAACTCAACTCGTAAATTCTTCAATCGGGTCTTGCCGATCTCTTTCTTCAGATTTCGCCGCGCTGCCTCGCGCATTTCCTTTCTTAGATCCAGTAGTCGCTCTATGGAGTTTGAAAAGCGCTTGGGTGCTTCTTTCGACAGATCTTGCAGTGCCTCAATTGCCACATCCTGATCGCGAACCTCTCCCAGGATGTCGGCAATGGATTTGATTTGTTTGACTACCGGCGCGAGAGCACGTTCGTTTAAATAGGGCAAAAAGCTCCTCAATGCGCTGCGAAGTCGGCGAGAGGCAACACGCATCGAATGCACGCCCTCCGGATCCTTCCAGTCCAGTGCCTCTGCTCGGAATGAGCACATCTCATCAAACCGTTGTATCAGGGCTTGTTGAATTCCAACTGTAGCCGCGGCGTTGCAATCAATGCCCCGGATTCTGCGTGCTTTTGCCATGACGAGATTACGCGCTCTTTGCTTTCTTCATTGACTTGAACGTCAACCGTCGTTCGAAAGCGCGTTCGAATAAATCTTTCTTCCTTTCAGCTTCGACGATTTCATTTTGGCAATCGGAGGCGCTTGCGAGATCGAGAATGACTTCGCTTGAAGTTACCTTGCAGCCTATTTCCGTTATGCGACTGTCGTGACTACGATCGAGTGCATCAGCCAAACGGACAATTCCTCCCAGCTTCCAAACGTTCTCACGATCGGCTGCGTTGAGTGCGGCATACTCAGGGTGTCGCTCTTTTGGAAGCGATCCGCGATGATAGCGGGCGATATTGGCGATTACGGAGCGCTCCATTTCCGAGAATCCTGTTAACTCGGAGTTGACGATGAGATACAGCGCATGCTTTTGATGAGACTCGTGCGCGATGTGATATCCGATGTCGTGGAGTAAAGCTCCTGCCAACATCAATGTGCGTTGATGTCGAGTCAAATCTTCTGCCGGCGCCAGAGATTGAAACAATTGGTCCGCAAGCTTTGCTACCTGTCTCGCATGCGTTTCTTCATATCCAAATCTGCGACCAACACCGTGAACACCCAGCAACTTTTGATCGGCAAAATCAGGAACAGGCGGTCGCGTTTCATCTTCACGCTCCTGGAGGTAATCGATGATCACGCCTTCGCGCAGCGCCCAGTCACATGTGCGCAAGGAGTTGATTCGCAACGCTCGCATTGATGCCTCGAGAATATGAGCTCCGGCGACAATGATTTCAGATCTTTGAGCACTGATGCCGAGTTCACGTCTTTCTGACTGACTCATCGCGCTCAAACTGGAATTCAATTGAGTTAACCGGCTAAGTGGAACTTCTGCCTCTGTTGGTTGTGCTGGTTGAATTTTGTTGTGTCCATTTTGAGCTGATTGCGATCTCAAAATCGCACCAATCGCCACGATCGTTCCTGACGTGCCCGAAACCTGTTGCCATCTTGCCGTCTTCAGTTCGCGTGCAGGTCTCTGAAAGGCGGCGTGGAGTTCCGCTTTCAGATTTAGTAACGCCTTCGATTTTGCCGGGTCTGTCTTGATATAGCGCTCGGTTAAGCCAACGGCGCCGACTCTGACTGAAAACAAAGACAGCGGCCGCGAGTCACGAAAAAGAGAAATCTCGGTCGAACCTCCACCGATATCGATGTTCAGGTTTACCGTGCCTCGTCCAGCACAACCTTGCGACGCTGCAAGGCCAATCAATCGCGCTTCCTCAACACCAGAAAGCACGTCAACGCGAATGCCGGTGGCTTTCTCGACTTGTTTAATGAACTGAGATGCGTTTGACGCTCCGCGCACTGACGCCGTCGCGACAGCTACCGTCACCTCGGCTTGACGAACTTCAGCTGCTGTGCGAAAGCGTTGTATGCAGGCGATGGCCCGTTCGATAGCGTCTTGCGAGAGCCGGCCCCTGCTGAGTGTTTCATGACCGAGTCGAACAACTTCCTTATCGCGAGCCAGCACAGCAAACGAATCGCTGGCCGCAGCATCGACTACGACGAGTTTTATTGAGTTGGAGCCGATGTCTATCGCAGCAAGTTTCACGGTATTTAGACGTAGACTCTAGTTAAAATCTGTTACGGTAATGTGAACTTCGATTGAAGGTGATCTGGATGCGCACTCTTTATCTTTTAAGGCATGCCAAGTCGAGTTGGAAAGATCCATCGCAATCTGATTTTGAACGACCACTGGCAAATCGCGGACGAAAGGCGTGCGAAATTGTCGCGCGGCTAATTCAGGATCGAGGACTTGAATTCGATCTGGTGCTCTGTTCTACGGCAATTCGAGCGCGAGAAACGATAGATCTTGTGAGTAAGTATGCCAAGCTGAAAAGTGAGTTGCGGTTTGACGAGCGCATCTACGAAGCCACGGTGTCGGAGTTGCTGGAAATAATCTCGCAGCTGGAGAATGATCGAAAGGAAGTGCTGCTGGTTGGGCATAATCCCGGTTTCGAGGAGCTCTTGTATTTGTTCAGCGGAGTCGATCAGGGATTTCCAACGGCCAG
>DATDFV010000145.1:0-61441 GCA_036522415.1 Pyrinomonadaceae bacterium
GCCATCAGCATGCTTCCCGCGAGCTTGCCCACAATCGCCACGCCAATGATTGCTAAACACATTAACCAACCAACGCGATCGTTCAATAATGTGACCTGAGTTCGCAATCCAGTAAAGACAAAGAACAGCGGTAAGAGTGCGGCTGAACTAAAGCCTTCGATCTTCTCTTTCAGAAACGACTGCACGCCCGGCGTCGAAGGCATTACGGCTCCGGCGAGAAAACCGCCAAATAAGGCATGTATGCCAATCGTTTCTGTGAACCAGGCAGAGGCCAAACAGAATGCCAGGATGCCGGCCATGATGATTCGTGAATAACCGGCATTCTGAATTCGCTTAAGTAGCAGCATCTCCATACAGGGCCTGACAAGCGTCAACATCAAAACGATGAAGAGAAATGTCAATGCAATCGTCCATAACCCACTGACAAAGCCGGCCGATTTTACGATCGCAATGACAAATGCAAGTGCGCACCATGCTGTTACATCATCGATCGACGCGCACGCTATGGCCATAGTGCCCAGTGGAGTCTCGGTAAGGCCACGATCTTTCAGGATCCGCGCAAGCACCGGGAAGGCAGTAATGCTCATTGCTATTCCCATGAACAGGGCGAACGGCGTGAACGATGTATTCGGAGTGCCAAGGGATGAATAAAGGCTCAGGGCTAAACCTGAGCCTAGAAGGAACGGCACGACGATGCTCGCATGGCTGACCATGATTGCTGTTGATGCTCTTTCCCGCAGGTGTTTCAGGTCAAGTTCCATTCCAACGACGAACATGAACAGAACGACGCCGACTTGACTGAGTACTCCCAATGTCCCCATCGACGATTGGGGAAAGAGAAACGCTGAAGCTTGAGGCCAGAAGACCTGGAGTACAGATGGGCCTAAAGTGATCCCGGCCACCATCTCACCCATGACTGGTGGCTGACCAATTCTGCGGAACAGAGCACCGAACAATCTGGCGATGATGATGATTACCACCATCTGAAGGAGCAGAATACTGACGGGGCTTCTGGTCTCTGCTGGGTTTGGCGATGTTTGATAACCAGTTGACGTGGGAGCGTTTGTGAGCGCACTGCCGGGTTCCAATGGTGGTTTGAGGCTTGAACCTCGGCTCAATACCAACCACAGGCCCACAGCAAAAACGATTAATAGAACGACATAGTAGAGATAATTGGTGGAACGGGGGCGCGAGTTCGTCAATTCAGGCTCCGGTTGATATCAGGCTGATGACTGTCAAATTGGTTAACGGCCAGGTTCAAGCCCCATCATTAAGCACAAGCCCCGTCATCAAGAACAAGTAAGGAAGGGCGGTTTACCCCCGCTGCTGCCCGATCTAATCTCTTTTGGAAACAGCGGGGGTAAACCACCCTTTCTCACTTATTCTTGGTGACGGGGCTTGTGCTCGACGCTGGGCCCTTTTTTGATGCTTCAAAGCCTAACCACCAACTGCGTAGAACAACGTCAAACCAACTTCGCGCAACTTATTGACTGTGTGCTGCGTAAGCCTCAATTGATCGCGGTAAGCGCGCATGTTAATTTCAGGTGTCAGGTATTCTTGGTCAACCGCACGCAACTCGGTTTGATCCCAATGTATTTCAGGATTGATTCCAGAATTTTGAATAACAGGCAACAGCATTGTTGCGCCATCATAAAGTTGAAATGCCGAATACGTCCCAGACATCCACGCAGGTTGGCAATTATTTCGTTTCAAACTATCCACCTTTTTCTCAGTGGAAGCCAGAATACATAAACGAAGCCATCGCCGCACTTGATCAGCCAGCTCGGACCGCCGAACCCTTCGGTCTGTATTTGCACATTCCGTTCTGTCGGAAGCGTTGCAAGTTCTGTTACTTCAAAGTCTATACAGACAAGAATGCGAGCGAGATCGAAGTCTACTTACAAGCCCTAGTTAAGGAAGCCGAGTTCTACTCGCGCACGCCCGCGTTTCAGGGGCGTCAGCTTCGTTTTGCCTACTTTGGCGGAGGCACGCCTTCCTACATCAGTGAGAAGCAGCTACATCAACTTGTAGAAGGTCTGAATCGTCATGTCAGCTGGAGTAACGCGGAAGAAGTTACTTTCGAATGTGAACCCGGCACGCTAAGACAATCCAAACTTGAAACGTTGAAGAGCATCGGTGTTACGCGTCTGAGTTTAGGCGTTGAGCACTTCGACGACGAAGTACTTGCGACTAATGGACGCGCGCATTTGTCTCCTGAAATCTACGAAGTATATGACCTCGCACGTCGGGTCAACTTTCCGCAAATCAACATCGACTTGATCGCAGGAATGGTTGGCGAGACGGAAGCTAAATGGCGAGACACAATCCGTCGAGCGCTTGAGCTGGAACCCGACTCAGTTACCATCTATCAGATGGAGCTGCCTTACAACACGATCATTTCACAAGAGATTCTGAAAGACGGAATTGAATCGCCGATTGCAGACTGGCCGACCAAACAGCGCTGGCTCAGTTATGCCTTCGATGAATTTCAGGCGCACGGTTACCGGATAGCGAGTGCATACACACTTGCGACAACGAAGAAGCCTTGTCGATTCATTTATACTGATGCGCTCTGGCATGGTGGAGACATGATTGGCCTTGGCGTTTCTTCGTTTTCACACTTCGGCGGAGTTCATTTTCAAAATGCGCATAGCTTTGAAGAGTACTTGAACCTTATCGAACAGAATCAGTTGCCGTTGTGTCGCGCACTTAGTCTGACTTCGAAGCAGAAACTGATTCGCGAGATGATCCTGCAACTGAAGACAGGTACGCTCGATCGAAACTACTTCCAGATGAAATTTGACATTGACGTTTGGAACGAATTCCGACCCGTGTTTGAGCAGCTCGAAGGCAATGGTTTTCTTGAGCGAAGTTCTGACCAGATCAACTTAACACGTCCAGGTTTGCTGCAGGTTGATCATTTCCTTTCGGAATTCTTTGAACCTGAACTGAAGACGGTGAGATACGTATAGAACATGGACATGAAAACTAAGTACGACGTGATTGTTATGGGCGGCGGGCCGGCGGGCAGCACTATCGCCAGCATTTTATCGCGTGAGGGTAAGCAGGTCGTTCTGTTTGAGAAAGAGAGATTCCCACGGCATCACATTGGCGAATCACTCATGACCGACACTTATTTTACATTTCAGCGCATGGGCCTGCTGGAAAAAATGAAGTCAAGTCCATTCGTGCGGAAGTACAGCGTCCAATTCGCAAATCCCGCGGGCAAGGAGTCGCGACCGTTTTATTTCTTTGAGGCTTTGCATCACGAGGCGGCAGTAACCTGGCAAATCACACGGGCGCAGTTTGACTTGATGTTAATTGAGCATGCCGCGGATCAGGGGGCGGACGTTTATCAGGAAACACCAATTAAGCGTGTATTGTTCGACGGCAGTCGCGCTTATGGCGTCGAAGCACTAATGAAGGATGGAACTGCGGTTCAGTTTGAAGCACCAGTGATCGTGGACGCCACCGGCCAATCAGCAATGCTTTCGAATCGACTAGGCTGGCGTGTTCGCGATCCGAAGCTGAAGAAGGCCGTGCTCTATTCATACTTCAAAGGTGCACATCGCGAGCCGGATCTCAACGGTGGGGCTACCCTCGTCTTACGTACGCCCAAAGGCAGTAACGGATGGTTCTGGTATATCCCACTGGAGAACGACATCACGAGTGTTGGTGTCGTCGCCGATCCTGAATATCTCGTAAAGGGCCGTGGACAGGATCTCGCTAAGATTTTTCACGAGGAAATTGAAAAGGTCGAAGCGTGCCGGCGTCGTGTTGCCGGCGCGGAGCGAGTCGACAGGATTTATTCGATTCTCGATTACTCGTATCGTTCTACGCACAATGCGGGCGATGGTTTTATTCTCATCGGCGATGCTTACGGCTTTCTTGATCCCATCTACTCGTCTGGTGTTCTGTTGGCACTGAAGATGGCTGAGTTGGCTGCCGATCGTATTCACGATGCATTCAAACACAACGACTTTTCCGCGGCCAGACTCGGGCAGTCACAAGCCAAATTAGACAAAGGCATCGAGTCGATGCGAAAACTCTGCTACGCGTTCTACAACGAAGGTTTTAGCTTTTCGCAGTTTCTGCATAAGTACCCCGAACAGCGCGTCAACATCATCACGTTGCTAATGGGTAATGTGTTCAAGGAAGGTGTCGACGACATCTACGAGCCGATGGCTGATTTCGCGATCATCCCCCCACCACTCTACGAGCAACTCGATGGCGACACACTCGTCCTGGTTCCTGATCAGCCAGAGCATGAGGTGATGTCAGCGAAGTATCAGGAGTTCGACGACCGGGTATTAGTACCGGAATCAGGCGACTAGATTCCAGCAGCACGGCTCGACTGCCCCCGTCCAGCAGAAGCCCCTTGACCGAAGACACAAAAGCTCTTCTGTCGGAGCGCGGCCGTCCTCGGCCGCCCCCGTCCAGCAGAAGCCATCAGACATCGGAAACAGAAGCAGCGACGACCCCAAGTCATAACTGTTTGATAGGCACGCGCGGTCATTGATGACTTCTGTTGGACGGGGGCGGCCGAGGACGGCCGCGCTCCGACAGAAGAGCGTTCGTGTGTTCGGGGATGGTGGTTCTCTTCTATGGGGGCGGCCGAGGACGGTCGCGCTGTCCAAACTATTAGAACAACAGCTTCAAACCAAACTGAATGTGTCTTGGGTCTCGTGCCGAACTAATCACGCCAAACGTTGGCGACCCCAGAAAATTGTCAGGCAGATTGAAGTTTGGATGATTGAGTAAATTGAAGAACTCAGTACGAAATTGGAGCGTCACTCCTTCAGTAAGCGCAGTGTTTTTGACCAGCGAAGCATTGACGTTTTGATAACCCGGGCCATCGAGAATATTGCGACCTGCATTACCAAAGGTGCCTGGTGCTGAAAACACGAACGCGCTCGTATTGAACCATCTCTCGGGAGTCGGGTTGCTTAGTGTCGGATTGCCATTCACGTTGGGTCTATCGTTTGCACCGAAGCCAAGAATCGACCGTCCGGTGCCACTGTTATCAATTTCTGATAGTAGCGCAACCGTGAAAGGACGTCCCGACTGCAGGGTGACAATACCATAGGTTTCCCAGCCACTCAGAACGGTGGTTGCCCAGCCTGACTTATCCAAAAACCTGCGACCTTTACCGAACGGTAGCAAATAGGAATAACTGGCTGATAGTCGGTGACGAACATCGAAGTTCGACCGGCCTCGCTCCGCATGCACGTTGTAACTGTTTTGAGGGAAGTTGGGATCGCCCGCACTTGTGAAGAAGTTTGATGCATCGTCGATCGACTTCGACCAGGTGTAGGAGATAAGCCCTGAGAAGCCGCGACTCAGCCGTTGCTCGAATCTGGCTTGCAGGGCGTTATAATTTGAATTGGCGCGCGACTCGAGTAAATCAACGTCGTCAAAGCGTGGATTCGGCCTGGGCACAAAGGGAAGTCCAGGAGGTAATACGCTTGGGGCAGGTTGGTTAATGTCGCGAGCAGTTAAGAGTTTGGTCCCTTTCGAACCAACGTAGGCCACCTCGACCACATTGTTTTGCCAGAGTCGTCTTTCAATATTCAAGTTCCAGTGCTGCATATAACCGGTCCGCAAATCACGTTGAATAGCGAGCGCGGAGTCAGGAAGCGGAAACGGGAAGAAAGACGGGAAAGGGTTGCTGACAGTCAGTGGCAATCCAGGAAGTGAAAAGAAAATGTTGTTGTCGAAATAAGGTGAATTGAAATAGAGAGCTTCGGCCGGCGCGAGTGGAGACTGATCGTAATAGACACCGTAACCACCACGGAGAACCGTTGATTGATCGCGACCGATCGTCCAGGCAAATCCCACTCGTGGTGCGAAGTTGTTCTTATCCCCTTCGAAGCCACTCCGCGGGACACCATTAGTTCCAACCGCCACAAGAGAGCCGGTGGAGACGTCGTAGACATTCGCGCGATCCTGCGCGTCAACTGGCGGCGTGTTGTACTCGTAGCGCAAGCCCGCATTAAGTGTCAGATTACGTCGGACCCGAAAACTATCGTTGACGAAGAAGTTGTAACTTTGAGTTCGGATGTGTTGGGCGTTATCAACTCGAGCGACGCTGGTGAGCAGCGGAAAACCTAGGAGCAGATCAGCTAAACCGTTCCCAGTTAACTGGAAGAAAGGTGAAAACTGCAGACGACCTCTCGACTCAACATCTCGAAATGCGTTCTGTTGGGAGAAGCGCAGGTCAGCACCGAACCTAAACAGGTGATTGCCATGCGCATAACTCGCGTTGTTAAGCACCTGATAGACATTCGTAACGCTGTTCTGTGGATTATTGCCTTCGTCACCGAGCGGCGAGAATCCGGTGATCGTAATGAAGCTGAGACCGACATCGCGTGGGTTTGGTGAGACTGTAGGCAGGCCCACGCTCGAATTTGTACGGCTTGCTTCCTGTGTTACCGAGGATCCTACGCGGCTAAACGCCAGGCGAGTTTCAGTAACAAATTTTGGAGTAACCACGTAAGTCAGAGCGGCCATTACGTTTTGACTGCGACGTTTTACGAAGTCTCCGTAGCCGGGAACGACTGAAAACGATGGACCCGTGAATGGCTCGAATAGATCTCTGTCACCGAAGCTGTATCGGAAAGCAAGATCGGCGCGACTATTAAGTCGATGATCCACTCGTATATCGAAGCTGTCATTGTCATCACGTTGAGTTGGCGAGGAGACAAAGTTTTGAAATGGCACGTTGCGATTCGGAAGCGGGTACAGCGCAGCGATTGCTCTTCCTATGGGATTAATAAAGAAGTCCGGGATGGTTCCATTTGTGAATGGAGGGCCGAATGGATCGTTCGGCACACCAAATAAACTGTGCGAAAAGTTTCCGGCTCGTTCCTCCGCGGTAGGAACGTTTGCCACTCTGGTAATACCTTCACGAGAGCGCGTGCCTTCGTAGTCAGCAAAGAAGAAAGTGCGGTCGCTTTTAATGGGACCACCGAGCGATCCGCCGAATTGATTGCGTTGGTACTTCGGCTTTGGTTCTGATGCAGGAGCAAAGAAATTACGAGCATCAAGCGCGGCGTTTCTGAAAAACTCGAAGGCAGATCCGTGAACATTGTTTGACCCGGAATTCAGAACGACGTTCACTTGCGCGCCAGGATTTCTCCCGAACGATGCGTCGTAGGTGCTCGTGAGCATTTGAAACTCGCGAATCGCATCGACTGAAGGACGAACGCCGAATGTGTTGAGTTTCGGATCGACGTTGTAAACACCGTCCAACAAAAAGTTATTAGCATCTTCACGTGCACCATTGACACTGAAGGCGAAATCACCTCTGACTGATCCTGCCGAGCCTGGGGCTGCAGGGACCGCTCCTGGCACAAGCAAAGTCAGCTCAAAGAAATTCCGTCCATCGAGCGGAAGACCTCTTATCTGACTGCGATCGATAATCGTGCTCAACGATGAGGAGTCTCGCTGAAGATCCGCGGGTTCTTTTATCTCAACACCATCTCCGTCCAATCCAATGCCCAAATCCACATCGAATCTCAATTCCTGATTGACGGCGAGTTCGATAGTCCGCTTGAAGACTCTGAAACCACTTGCGGTCGCAGTGAGCTCATAGGAGCCCGGCCGAAGAGATGAAAAGGAATACTCGCCCTCACTGCCACTCGTGATTGATCTCGTCTCCGCGGTTTCGCTATTTGTCAGTTTGATTTCGGTTTGCGGAACAACGGCGCCATTAGGGTCGTAAATGGTGCCTCGTAGAGTTCCTCGATAAGTTTGTGCATGGACGCAGACGAAGCAGCCTAAGAGGAGGCCAACAACAAGGTATGAGTTCAACTTCAAGGCTCGGTTCTCCCGTTTGAGAAGAGTGGCTAAAAACTTAAATTTCGGAGACCTTAACAGATGCGTCTTCAACCTGTCTAAGGCCCTGTACTTTGTACCTCGTGCTTTGTACTTTGCGCTTTGTTCTTTGTCTTCGGTTCCCAACTCACTGCAAATCACAAAGAACAAAGAACAAAGAACAAAGAGCAAAGTACGCGCCGTCTTATCGAGTAAACAAATCTATTCAATTTCCGAAACTGACTGATAGAATGCGACGGTCCCAAGAGGTTTCGACTCATCAAAGTCCAGAGCAGATTACGGCAAAACTGTTTCCGGAGTTTCAGATTGTAACGCTGTCTGTCGTGCAAAAGCTTTGACGTTTAAATTGAGCCGATCTTCCAGACATTCGCTCTTGTATTTCATCCAAAATCTCGGAGGGTTCTGATGCTTTGGATTATTTTCGCTTTCGGCGCCGCGCTGGCGTGGGGTCTGTATGGACCGGCGTTACACCAGGGGCAGGTGCAGTTGGGCAGTCCAATGAAGGCCTTGCTGTGTGTCGGCGTGGCTTACTTTCTGATTGGTGTGCTTGTGCCGGCAATTAGCCTTGCTGCTCAAGGGCAACTTCAAGGGTTCACAATGAAAGGATCACTTCTGGCGACAGCGGGAGGCGCGCTGGGAGCGATTGGAGCCATTTGTATTATCCTTGCTTTTAGTAATGGTGGTTTGCCTACATACGTTATGCCCTTGGTGTTCGCGGGTGCACCACTGGTGAATGTGCTGTTTACGATGTGGCTTCATCCGCCAAAGAGTACGCCGAATCCAATGTTGTATTTGGGATTTGTTTTGGCCGCAGCGGGCGCAGGTATGGTGTTGTATTTCAAACCAGCGGCCTGATGGTAGTTAGTTAAGAGGGATAGGTCCTATAGGTCTCATAGGTCCTATAACTTTTTGCGTTGCCTGAAAGCACTCCCCGTGGAAAAGGGCTGGCAGATTAAAGGAGATCGCAATGAAGAGCAGAGTTGTATCGATTTTTTCTTTAGTTGCGTTTTGTTCATATCTCGCGATCGCACAAAGCACAAGCGATTGGCCACAGTGGCGCGGTCCAAATCGTGATGGTATTTCGAAAGAAACCGGATTACTAAAGCAGTGGCCTCAGCAAGGCCCGCCGCTGGTATGGAAAGCAACTGGAGCTGGTAACGGGTATTCGTCGCTCGCAATCTCCGGCGGTCGGATCTTCACAATGGGCGCTCGAGGTGATCGTGAATACATCATCGCCTTTGATGTTGCGACGGGAAAGCAAGTTTGGGCGACTGCAAATGGCCGCACCTACATGAACGATCGCGGTAATGGTCCGCGCGGTACGCCAACTGTTGAGGGCGATCGACTCTACGCGCTTGGCGGCAGTGGCGATCTGTCTTGTCTCGACACAAAGTCAGGTCGCGTTGTGTGGACGATGAACGTCCTCCAGAAGTTTGGTGGGTCAAATCCGAATTGGGGAATTAGCGAATCACCGCTGATCATCGGCGAGAAGGTGTTGGTAAATGCCGGAGGCGCAGACGCGTCCGTTATCGCTCTTAACAAGAATGACGGCGCGCTGATTTGGAAAAGCCAGAGCGATCCTGCTGGTTACTCGTCGGGCATGCCCCTGCAGATTGGTTCGACAACGCAAGTGGTCTTCTTCACCAGCGAGCGCGCTGTCGGTTTGGATCTTAAAGATGGCAGATTGTTGTGGTCGTACCCCCGTGCTGCGAACAACGTGGCAAACGTCGCTACACCCGTCATCAGAGACAATCGCGTTTTCATATCATCCGACTACGGAACCGGCGCCGGTCTGGTTGAAGTAAAAGCAGATGGCACTGCACAAGAAGTCTACTTCACCAAAGAGATGCGCAATCATCACAGCAGCTCGATCCTGATCGGTGATTATCTCTATGGATTCTCCAGTGGGATATTAACCGCGATGCGGTTCGATACAGGTGCTGTTGCGTGGCGCGATCGGAGTGTCGGTAAAGGATCGCTGGTTTACGCCGATGGGAATCTCTATGCGTTCAGCGAAAACGGAGTTGTTGGTTTAATTGAGGCGACACCGACGAGCTACGTGGAGAAAGGACGCTTCAGAATTCAACAAGACTCGTTACCGACCTGGACGCATCCGGTAATCGCCGGTGGACGGTTGTATCTGCGCGACCAGAACACAATCTACGCTTACGATGTGAAGGCGAAGAACTGACCCACCGGAAATAGGACCTATACGACCTAGAGGACCTAGTTCGGTAACCGACTATTCAGCTCTCAATGCGGCCAACAATGGTGCGCGTAGGATTGTCCACGTCGCCAGTATCGAAGCAGCCAATCCCGAGATTAGTACGCCAACCAACAGCAAACCCAAAGATGGATTTGAAAAACTGCCATGCCGCGTTAACAACACTGGAGAGATCGCGAGGAACGCACAGAACACACCAGTCACGAGCCCAGCAACAAGCAGCACCACATTTTCCGCAACTATCATCAACGTGAAGTGTTGCGAGTTATAGCCAACAGCGCGCATTAGGGCGAGTTCTCGCCGTCTCTCCAGAACATTGCGTAAAAGAATCGCTGAGAGGCCGATTGTGCCCAGCAGTAAACCTAAGCCGCCGAGCATCTGGAACGTCGACAAGTACGTGTTCTCTACACGATGAAAATTTGCCAGCCGCTCCGCAGTGGGTTGGACGTCGAAGCCATAATCCGAAAGACGATCCTCGAGTGCAGCCGTAACCGTGGCTGAGCGATCGGGGTGAGGCAAGTCGATAAGAAAGAAGCGGTATCCCTGTGCGTCGGGGAACAGCCGAGTGAAGTTTGCTTCCGACATCAGTAGTTCGCTTTGAAACAGACTATCAGCGAGCGCGCCCACTATCCGAAGTTTTATCTCGCGATCGCCATTCTGCATCACAAAGTCATCACCAAGTTTGGAGTGAAGCACGTAGGTGAGGGAATTGGCATCTGCTATGACAGGCACTGCGCCATCAGCAAACTCACGATTCAAGAGTAGCCAGGGATTTGCACTTTCCTGACTGTTGTTTGCGAGGCTGGTTTGAAAAGTGAAACGGTTACTTTGGATAAAATCCATTGTAGGCGCAATGATCTTTGGATTGCGAGGTTGATACAGGTTGAGACAACTAGCATCATCGCCTGGCTTAACCCGAAAACGAGTGAACCTTATAGCCGTGAGAGGTGAGTCAGGGTTGTCATCACGAAGGTTTAAGTCTTCCTGACCTTCGCGTGAATTCGGATCTTTCACGAGTGGTAACAACGAATCAGCCAATAAAGGATACCCACCGGTTCCAGATTTTCGATCGAGCGTCTCCGTTCCCGCACGGTGTCGGAAGGAATCTACAGCGACGATGATAAAAACCGCGGAAGCAATCAAGGCAATGCACAGAATGCTTCGCGCGGGACGATAAGTCGTGTTTCTGAAGCCGAGACGAGTGACCGGCCACCAGCCGTTTCCACCAAGTGAACCTCCATGATCGCGGCGCAACCAAACGGATTGAAACGAGAGCAAAGCGATCAAAGCCAGCGTTCCTCCGCCAAAGAAACCAGCCACTTGTCCAATCGTGTGAGTAACCGCAAGGACCAGGAGCGCAATACCAATCACTGTGGCAACGAGAGCCAATAGCAAGGAACGTGAGCGTCTCGCTCTCGGCAAATCACTTTGGAGTTGGCCGGCGAGCAAACCTCTCGTGGCGAACTTTCGCAAGCCTCGTAAAGTAAACGCTACGCAGATTACGGCTGCAGCAATACCGCCTGCGGCACCCACAATAAGTGACTGAGCCGATACGTGAAGTTTCAGCGCAGTGGTGCCCACCGCATCGACCCACCACGTTCGCAAGCCAAACATCATCAAGGCCGCGTAACCAATTGCACCCACCAAACCAAGAAAGCTACCGCTGATCGCTACGATGATTCCTTCACCCAGGAACAAGGTGCGAATCAAACCAGGACCATAACCAACGGCGCGCATGATACCGATTTCACGGATGCGTTGTTCGACACCAAGCTTGAAGAAGAGGGTGGTCAGCAGCAACGCGGAAACTACCAGAAAGAAGCTGAAGTAGAGGAAGTACTCTCCGAAATCGGTCGCGCCTCTTGACGCTTGTAGTCCTTCGGTGCGAACCGGCGTGGTTACAATGCCCAACAGCGTTGGATCTACAGTTTCTCGGAGTTTTTGCGCGAACTGTTCTGTCGAAACGGTAGCCTTGTCGGACCAAAAGCGGAGTGAGGTTGCGTTTCCGAAACGGCTCTGCCAAAGCGTTTGACCACTCGTTAATGGAATGAAGGCCTTGGGAGTTGTCTTGAATGCGTGCCAATAGTCTTCGTCCTTTTGTCGAACGCGCTGAAGATCGACTGGAAAGGGAGGATCCCAATCGGACAGATTTTCAGAACCGCTGATTCCAGGGTATTCAGGAACCAGATTTCGGTCTGCCGCAAGGTCCCGCATTGGCACAACCCTTATCAATGAGAATGTCGCCGTCTTTGTTTCAAGCCGGCCAGTGTCTTGCCACAAGTAGTACTCGAGAGTGATTTGATCGCCTTCGTGTACACCTAAATCGCTAGCAGCCCAATCATTGAGAACGATTGGCGGCAGGCTCGAGGAAAGGTCTTTGCCGGCGAGAAGTTTGAACTGGTCGTCGTCAACAGCGGTCACCAGCGAATAAGGGATTGAGCGATTACCAGCGTTAATACTGTTAGCCAGATACGAGAAGAACGTTCCTTGTTGCAGCTCAAGCTTCTTTGCCGTGTCGCCTGCGACCCTTGCCAGTAGTTCGTCGATCATTTCGCTGTCGCGTTCAAGGGCAATAGCAGTTCTGTTGTCTTCCTGAACACTTCGAAGGGTGACGCCGACGTCTGCGAGCGTAAACCGTTTACGCAAAATCTCTTCGATTGACTTTGTGTTTGTCGAAGTCGAGTTAGTTGTCGCCTCTGAGATTAGAATCAGGTTCGCTCTGTCTGGCTGTTCGAGTTCCCGCTGAAGCAGTTTTAGTGAAACAAAAACAGCGCGGACACCAGCTTGTTGAGGCTGGATCGAAAACTGACCGAGTGCTTCGGCAGACAGCACCTCAGCTACCGTCGCCCTTAACGTCTTGCCCACATCTTCTTTTTTGCTGTGCAAAGATTCGAGTGGAATTGCTGATGGCTTCTGAACCTGCACAAGAATCGAATCACCAACCGAGCTTCCGAGTTCACGCGCCAGGTCCGGACTCACGAAAACATTTCGACTGTCGGGCGCGCTATGAGTCGACTGATTGGACCTCCAGAAGCGATCATCCACTCCGTAAACATTTATTTTCGACGCAACCCGTTTACTTTGTTCGTGCCTAACCGTTCCCTCAAGCGAGATAAGCGGGCACGCGCTGGACAAGCCGTCCTGGGTAAATTGAGGATCGGCTTGAATGTCGTCGGCGAGTTGTTCGCGAAAAAAACCGCTGGAGCTGATGACAAAACTAGTCCTTCCCAGTCGCTGTACAACCAGGTCGCGAAGACTGGCACGAACGGAATCACCAACAAGCAAGGCACCGGCAAGCACCGAGACTGCGGTGGCCACACCCAGAACCACAGCAAAGTTTGTGCGCCAGTAGTAAAGAAGACTCTGCTTTATTAGGGTTAAGCTTCCCATCTCATTAGCTTGGCAAAAAACGGTTTCGTTTCTCGCTCTTTTTTGCTCCGGAGGAGCACAATGTTTATAGGTGGCGATTCATCCGCGGCTGCCCGCTCCGTCAGGAGCGGAATATAGACCCACGACAGCGACATGCCGCTCCGCTGGAGCGCGCAATCATAGATCATTCCGACTATAAACATGTTGCTCCTCCGGAGCACGTTGGGCGAAGGCGAAAGGGAATGACTCGTTGCACGAGATCCGTACCAACCGCTATTCAGTTAATTGTAGCTGCTGATCGACGAGGTGATATCGGATTGGAACACGCGCTGCCAACTCTGCGCTATGCGTAACGACGATGAGGATAGTCTCTTGTTGTCGGTGCAGATCTACCAGAAGTGATGCGACAACCTCAGCTGATTGATGATCGAGATTGCCGGTTGGTTCGTCACAGAGAAGCAGCTGCGGTCTGGTGATCAGTGCGCGAGCGAGCGACACCCGCTGACGTTCGCCGCCTGAAAGGGCCGCTGGACGATGATCTAGGCGATCCTTGAGTCCAACTTGTTCCAGCAGTGTTTTGGCTCGAGCCGTAGCATCCGCGCCGTTGGTGGAAACGAGTGTGGGGGTGAGCACGTTCTCGAGGACAGAACACTGCGGCAACAAACAGTGGTCCTGAAAGACGAAACCGATCTGACGATTTCGGAACGCGGCGAGTTGCTTCTCATTCAGTTCAAATGGATTCTGTCCGTCAACGGTGATCGTGCCGCTTGTCGGTGGTTCCAACGCTCCCACTAGATACAGCAAAGTGCTTTTGCCACTGCCTGACGGACCCATGATCGAAACAGCGTCACCTTTGTTGAGGCTTAGAGAGACGTCGGTCAGCACACGCAGAGGTCCACGCGGCGTTGGATATTCTTTGGAAACGTTGTCGATTCTAAGCACGATGACTTACAGCACTGGATCGAGACTTGGATGCGCAGTCAGTACCACCTCGCGGTAGCGGGTGCCAAGATCCACTCACAACACAAGCTGCGCACCCACCCGCTACCGCGACGTGGTACTGACTGTATCCAACATCGGCACAAATTTCTTGACGTTGGTTCTTGCAAAGTTATCTAACCGATCACGCTTGTGTAAGCCTCAAGCGCGCTGTCAGCCATTCGGGACACGCTGTAGTGTTCACGAACTTTCTGGAACCCGCATTGTCCAAGGCTCGCCCTGAGCTCACGGTCCGTCGCCAACTTCAAAATTCCTTCAGTCAGCGCATCGACATTATCAGGCTCGACCAACAAGCCGCCACCGGTTCGTTCAACAACTTCCGTAAATCCACCGCGTCTTGGCTGCAACACAGGAACTCCGCAGGCCATAGCTTCGAGCAAGAAGATTCCCTTTGGTTCATTGTAAGTCGCTGGCACTGAAAGTACGTCAAGACTTTGAAGAAACGCGATCTTCTGTTGTCGATCAACGACACCTTCATACTTAAACTCGCTACCTAACTCTGCCTGATTCATCGCCTCCTGAATTTCACTAAGATAGCTTCGATGCTCTGGCGCCAGGTAACCAGCTGCTCGAAGACAGGCATTCTCAAGACGACCGTCCTTTCGCACGAGACGGTACGCTTCCGCCAAGACGTGCAAGCCTTTTTCCGGCGCTACACGAGCGAAAAAACCGATGGTGAATGGTTGCGAAGGATCCCGGTCCTTCTTACTGTAGCCCTCAAGATTAATTCCAAGCGGCACAACCCGAATCTTTTCGGCTGGAACACCAAGATATCTCGGCATGAATTCAGCGTAGTACTGACTCACCGAAATGAAAGCATCGATGTATTTGAGATGCTCACTGATGAGTTGCTTTGATTCAGACCGGTAGGACTCCTCCAATCCGTCAAGGAACAGATCCTCTCCCTGGAGTGTGCAGAGAACCGGTCTGTCGAGTGCCTCCTTTAACGGTTGTGCCAGGCCCAGGAGGAGCGTGTACGGCAAACTAATTACATCTGGCTTGCCTTCAACGTTCAACCAATCCAGCATCTTCGAAATCTCTTTTTGCTGAAATCCTGCTTCGCCCTTAAGCATTGACACGGTCATCTCGCCGAGCATCTTCGGACTGGTTGAAATAGACCGGCGCGATGCGAAACTCAACATCGGTTTCGAGTCCCAGATTCCATCAAGCCACTTTGGTGATTTGCGAAAGATAGGAAGGTACTGTTCGAGATAAACGCTGACGCCGCCAAAGAAAACTTTGTCGTAACTGACGTTGGGTTCATCGGTGAGGGTCGGAGTGTAAACCGGCAATAGCGTGACATCGTGCCCGCGCGCAAGGAGTTCGGTAGCCAGCGCGTTGTCGCGCAGACAGCTGCCGCAATACATCTGCCCTGCGCCGCCGGTCAGATAAAGAATCTTCATCGGAATTAGGCAGAAGACATATCAGGAGGCGACGGCACGTTGGAACGCCCGCCGCGCGTAAAGATGTTCGAAGAGATTTCCCTCGTGCGGCTGATCCCAACTGATCTGACTAGTCGGCACAGCACCGATGTTCAGGCGATCTACATTTGGCGAAGTGACAAGGCTATTAATCAACTGATCATCCTCCGTGATCGCGGTGACAACAAGACTTGGTCCCAACGCGTTCGGAATTTGATCCGGCGTGACTTTAACAACGCTCGTAAAGGGAAACATAAACTCCCGGTTAGCAAGTTTGTGTTCGGCGTTTTCACAAAGGACCACAGTAGGCAGAAGATATTTACAGCCTTGAAAGTCAGCAAGTCGTTCACCATGACGAAGCTCTGCCGTGATTTCCCGTGCGCCGGGTTCAGCCAATCCTTGATCGATAAGACTGGATATTCGTATCGCGACGTTCGAATCGACAAAGGGTGCCAGTTGCGCTTCTGGATCATCCGCAGCACGAGGCGTGATGTGAATTAATCGTTTAGCAAGCGCGTGGCTTACTTCCTCCGCGTGACGAGTCACCCATATTCCGGAAGCATTGATACAGGACCGACCGCAATTGTCAGCAACAGATCTAACCAGTACATCCAGATAGTCTTCCCAGCGATCGATACAGTCATCGCCGATGATCACTTTACTGAAGCCGGGTCCATGTACTTCGATTCGAGGATCGTTTGCCCACCCGCCTGTCGAGCCTACATCGCCAAAGATCATTCCCCGGCCACACCGATTGAGGATTTCGTTACTACCCACGTGATCGGTGGGGTAAAAGGAAAAAACTTCGCGCGATAAACCCGCCTCGATGAACGCCTGGATGATTCGAAAAGGCGTCCAGGGTTCGGCACTTCCTGGTTTCAGGACGAGAGGAATCTTTAACGGTATGGATGGAACCCAGAGTGAATGAACGCCCGGCGAATTGTTTGGCAGAACTACGCCCAGGGATTCCGTTCGTGCAAAAAAGCTGACAGCGTTGCCCTTTATCATGCCGAAACCTCGATCGAGGATCTGCCAATCTATGTGCCGGGTGAGCCCGTCGAGTACGCTCGCTGCTTCAGCAAGGACGCCGTGGATCTTCAGCATGTTTCGCCGCGCCATAACGTGGGGTATTCCTGTGGTCGCAGAAACCTCACGGACGTAATCGTCTGGTGACTGTTTGATATCGGCGAGTGGCAGAGAACCGTTCAAGAACGCATCAGCAGCTTTGCGACAGATCTCAATGAGCTCACTGGTGGAGAACGAGCGAAGTTTATCGTGCGCAGTTTTCTGATCGCGGAGGTCTCGTCTGATCAATCCAGCGTTTGCTTGACTCACCGCAACGAACGGTTCACGTGTTTGATGATGCGGCACGACCGCTACGTCCAAACTGGTGTATGGCTCGCCACGACGAAGAAGAGGAAGATTGATCGGGTCGGTCATGGTTGGTTATGTGCGTTTCCGATTTTCGATTGCCGATTTCCAATTGATTGTCCGACGAACTTTAGTTTGTCGATCGTCGATTAACGGAATCTGTGCTTAATTCTACGTTCATATCAACGAAGCGCGACAAACTAAAGTTCGTCGGACATTTGAGCAAATCGGCAGTTGGCAATCGGAAATCGGCAATATCAATACACTCCCTCCACTACATTCGCTTGCAGTTTAGAAAACGGTCTAACGTTGCGGACACCATCCCAGGGGTACTTATCGCAAGGTGGCTCGCGTTCAGCTTCATCACGTTCGAGAAACCGAGGCATGAAGAACTCTTTCGTCAATGTCGTCAGGCGCACTCGACCAGTTTGTGCATATTCGACGACGTGATCGGGGTTGCCCGGATCGACGATCTCAATCATCGCTCGTGGCGACGGTGGGTAATAAATTACCGCGAAATTATCTTCTGCCTGGCGGGGTTTATGAACAGCCAGTCCCATCAAAGTGTTTCCATATGTCGGCGCGAAATAAGCGCCCTCAAGCAGTTCTTCAGTGGCAAACCGGTGAAACTGAGGCGTCATTTCGGTGCCGCCACAAAACACGCCAGTAATGCCCATCTTCTTCAGCGACACTTTTTCGCAGAGAGCCTCAAGCAGCTTCGGCGTTGTGAATAGACATCGTATGTTTTCATGTGCACGCAAAAGCGTTAGCCCTTGTTCGATGACATGCTGCTTGTAAGCTTCAGCCATCTTCGGTTGGCCCATTTTCAACAACTTGATTACCCATCGCGGATCGAGATCCACTAGAAAGCAAATACCGCCGCGATGTTGAGCCAGATGTTCTACGGCGAGTCGCAACCGGCGCGGACCGGTTGGCCCAAGCGACAGCCAATCGGCACCTTTGGGAAAGAACTCTTCGGGTAACGTTTCACTGAAAGCCTCGTAATCTACGCGGAAGTCTTCAATGTTAATTCGCGACTTGGGAACGCCGGTACTGCCTCCGGTCTCAAAGGTGAAGACAGGTCGATTTGAATAAGCCTTTGGTACCCACCGGCGAACCGGACCTCCGCGTAACCATTCGTCCTGAAAAGGACCGAGGCGCGCCAGATCGTCATAATTTTGGATTTCTTTCCGAGGGTCCCATCCGAGTTTCTTTGCGTAGTCGAGCCAAAAGGGGCAACCGCTTGAAGGATCAAAGTGCCAATCAACCACTTCGCGAACCCAGGCATCGAGAGCATCTTTGGCTGCGTCTATTTTTGTTTGCAGGCTGAGTTGTGCAGTTGACATAATTATGCTTTGAAGCGAGGGGTGTCGGCTGACAAAGCCTCACGCAACGTCGAAGGAATCTCCGCAGATTTGCCGTGTTGTAAGACAACAAGTGTCATGTTTCCCTCGATAGCTACTTCTCCATCAGAGTTGAATACTTGATAGTCGTACCGAATTGACGTTCGCCCCAATTTACCAGCGGTCAGTCGAAGTCGAAATACTGAATCGAGCTCCAAAACGCGTTTGAAATTGCAGTTGATGTTAACGCGTGGGAAATCGTAGCCCATGCTGCGATTCATCGGCCAGCCGATACGCCGTACCAGCTCACTTTCCGCTTCCTCAATAATTTCGAAGATGCGTGGGAAATGAAGTCTACCGGCCGCATCGGCGTCGGCCCAGCGCAAACGTCTCTCGAGTTCTATCGAAGCAGGCATGAAGCGACTATAGCATTTAAGGTTTAAGATTTCAGATTGAAGATTGCCGACAAGCTAAACCAGATCGGACATGGTATTCTTTTTCTCACGTAAGCGAATGATAACGAATAATTCAAAGTTGCTCTTCGTGGCGTTGATTGGGTTAGTCGCGATCTGTGGTCAAGTACGCTCTCAGTCTCTGGATCCTTCAAAGCCCACGCCGGTTCGAGGTAGCACGCTGAATGGCCACATCGCAGCACGCGATCTCGGGGACGCCCGCGTTACGGATCACTATTACAAATTCACTGGTACACCTGGTGACCTTTTGATTACGGTTCGCAGTCAGAACTTGAATGGCGATTTGGATGTGTTCACTGCCGTGGGCTTGCGGCCTTTACTGAAGGTCACTCTCTATGCCGAAAGTACCAATCCAATCACCAAAGGAATCTATTTGCGTAAGCGGGAAGATTTAATCCTGCGAATAGAGGCTCGTAGTCCGAACGATGATGAAGGGATCTACGACTTGTTTTTCGGTGGATCGTTCGCGGCCATCAGTGGACCCGATGCTGGCGAAGACGAAGCGTCAACAACCGAAACGTCGGTTGCCAGTACGAATCGGAGAGGCAAACGCGTTTCATCTGCAGGCGCCCGCTTACCCGAACTTGAGGCTACGCCTGCTGAAATTGCAGCTGCGCCGACGCCTGAGCCCACACCCGAGGCAACGCCTGAGGAGACAGTCATAAAACCCAAAGCGGAGAAAGCTGCATCTGCTCCAAGAACGACAGCCTCGCGTACGACACCACGAACCAGACGTTCAACTACTCGACGAACCGCATCGCCTACGACGACGAAACCTAAAGAAACTGAAACCACGACGACCGAGGAACCAAAGAAGGAAGAAACAGTTGCAGAAAGTCCGGAACCGGCAAAGGCGCGGCCAGCGCCGAGAACCCGGCGAGGAACAACAGCATCGCGAACCACGAAACCGGAACCATCAACCTCAGAAACAGCCGAGCCGGAAGCCGGCCCACGACTGGTAATTGAAACGAATGACGGGACGATGATCAACCGATCGATGAGTACGGTTCGACGAGTGATTGTTGAGAATGGTCAGGTGGTAATCACTGGAAAGGATGGAAAGATTGATCGGATTCTGTTGGTGAATGTGGTTCGGATGAGTATCGCGCCTTAAAACAATCATTTCTCATTTTCCATTTCACATTTTTCAGTTGGTCAATTGCAGGGAGTGACTTGGTGCTTCTTCAAATGACCAACTGAAAAATGTCAAATGGAAAATGAGAAATGACCTCAACCTCAACCTTATTTGCCTGCTTTCAAACTCGCGAGCTTGTCCCTGAACTGCGGCAAGTCCACGCTGTTTGGATCAACCTTCTCAAGTTGTGCGATTGCGTCTTCCGCTGCTTTTGCGTCGCCTCTCTGTAGTGTTGCCGCTGCAAGTCCGGATAAAACCATCGTGTCGTCCTGCTTCATCTTCATTGCGGCGCGATACCATTTCTCAGCGATGTCGTAGTGGCCGGCATCGAGGTTAACCATTCCGAGAACCACCACTGTTCGATAGTCGGTAGGCTTTAATTGATTTGCCTTGAGCAGAAAGTCGATCGCCTGATCGTATCTTTGAATCTGATAGTAAAGCTCAGCGGCTTTAAGTTGTGCGTCAAAGTTGTTTGGCTCCTTGCGCGCCTTATCAATCGACGCTGTTACTTCAGCCTGCATTGCCTGCGGATTGCCTGACGCAGCCTGAGACCCAACGGGTGGATGATCTGGGGGAAGCGGCTGGCTATTTCCTGCAGTTGCCGGTGCCGCCGCATACTTCTGACTCATCACACTTGCAGACATAAAACCAACTATGAAGCCAAACAAAATCCCGATGATGGCAAACAACAAATTCTCTCTACTCATTCTGGTTGCTCACTTGGCAGTTGATAAATTCTTCGCCTCATTAATCCGCTCTGTTATCGCTTGAGCCTCTTCTGAACCTGGCGGAACTTTAGCAAGAACACGTTGCCACAGTTCGATCGCTCTCTTGTAGTCTTTGGCGGCGAAGGCTGCCGATCCTGACAGCTGTAGCGCCTTTGCATTTTCCGGATCAATTTTCAGGGCATGGTTGACCAACTCTATAGCTTTACCATCGAAGTTTTGATTGTTAGCCATGGCGGTCACGAATGCGTATTCTGCCCAGAGGTCGGCATCATTTGGATTCAACTCTGTTGCTTTTGCATATGCGCCGGCAGCCTCGCCAAATCGCTCCATCGAACTGTATGACCGCGCCAGCATAATCCACCCGGCAGCATCAGAAGGATTTGCTTTCAGTCGATCGGCGAGTTTCTGCACGTTCGCCGCAATCTGTTGCTGCGAACGTTCGCCACCAGCCGTTCCCATTGTCTCTGGCGCCTGTGTAGCTGCGCTGATAATTCCTTGAGGCGATCCAACCTTTAGGTAAAAAACGACAGCGACCAGAGGAATGCCGAGCGCAACGAGATATGCTGTGTTGCGGTTCTTAGCCAGATTCACTTTTGCTGTCCTGGTACTGAACGAAGTGTCTTCCAGCAAACGTCTTTGAATTTCCTCCGTGTCCTGATCGAATTGTTCTTTACCAATAATTCCATTCTGGAGGTCAGCTTTTAGTTCCAGGAGTTGATCCCTGTAAACGGCGACGTTTGCTTCTTTACGTTCGAGATCGGAAGTCTCCTTCTGCTTATCATCTGCCTGCAGAAGGGTAGGCAGCACAAAGGCAAGTGCGATTACGATCAGACCTGCACATATCAACCAGAACAGGATCATGCTTTTTCCCCTCGTGAGTCACTGGCCAGTAATTCAGCTGCACGTCGCCGATCCTCAGAACTTAGCGGCTGCTCTTTGACGGAATCTCGGTGATAGCGGATAAAGAGAAATAGAACAACCAGCCCACCGATCAGACCAACGAACGGGCCGAACCAGAGCAGATACGTTGTCGGGGTGACCTGTGGACGATAAAGGATGAACTGGCCGTAGCGCTGGGTTAGAAATGAAATGATCTCCTTATCGCTTTTACCTGCCTTTATCTGCTCGCGAATCTCACGTCGTAAGTCCTCAGCCAAACCCGCCTGCGAATCTGCCAATGTTTCGTTTTGGCAAACGAGACACCGAAGCTCCTTTGAAAGATTCATTAACCGTTTTTCGACGACCGGATCGTCACCAGAAGCGGGCCTGACATCCCAGGCATATACCGTTGCCCCGAGATTGAGAATTACAAAGCAGACGAACAGCAGAGTTTTCATTTACTACCTTGACGGTTTAGATCCTGCACCAGCGGGAGAACTTGTTTTGACCAAACATCCGGCGTGACAGGTCCAATCTGCTTGAATCGAATTGTACCTGACTGATCGATCACGTAAGTTTCAGGCGCTCCATATACTCCGTAATCGATGGCCACACGACCATCCAGATCGGCGACACTCAACACGTACGGATCCCCGAGTTCACCTAACCATGCCAACGCATCGTCACGCACGTCTTTGTAGTTCAAGCCATAAATAGGAACAGCGCCGGTCTTCGCGTACTCGAGTAACAATGGATGCTCGTCGCGACAGGTAACGCACCATGATGCCCAAACGTTCAGGATCCAGACTTTGCCGCGCATTTCCTGTGCGGAAAAAGTCTTTGCTGGATCTTTAAGCTGTGGGAGCGTGAACGCTGGCGCGGCTTTATTGATTAGCGGCGATGGCACCTCGCGAGGATCGCGATTTAACCCCACCAGGAGAAAACCGGCGAGCACGATGAAGCATACGAGTGGAAGTACGTATAAGTAACGCATGTCTTAGATTTATTCTGCCTCGACCGGAACGGAAGCGACCACGGACGCAGGAAGAGGACTTGTCTGCTGTGCAGCTGCTTTTGCCTCTCGTCGTTTTCGCGCAGCAAGTGCGTAGCGTCTGTCACTTAATGCAAGGCCGCCTCCAAATGCCATCAATACTGCGCCTCCCCAAATCCAATCCACAAACGGCTTGTAGTAGACGCGCACGCTCCAGGCGCCACCATTCACTGGTTCACCAAGAGAAACGTAAAGGTCGCGAGTTAGGCCGGTATCGATAGCGGTTTCAGTCATAACGTTCCCGGTGGCTGTGTAATTCCTTTTTTCGGGAAACATTCGTTGGATTTCAGTCCCGTTTCTACTAACAATTATTTCAGCTCTCGCGCCCTGATAGTTTGGCCCAAGAACGTTTGAGACACCGTTGAACTTGAATTCGTAACCGCCCGCGTTCACTGAGTCGCCGACATCCATCCTCACGTCCTGTTCGGATTGATATCCAGTCACTAGCGTTACACCCACGATAAATACTGCGACTCCGAGGTGCGCCACCTGCATTCCGTAATAACTGCGAGTTTGCATTCGCAGTTTTTGCAGCGTGGTCAGCTGGCCCGTTGTCGCGCGAGTACGTTCCCACAAGTTGACAGCAATCGTTGCCACAATCCAGGTCGCCAGTAATAGTCCCAAACTAACAAGTGGTTTCCATTGCCCGAAAGCGAACGGCAGCGCAACTGCGGTAATCATGCTCACCACAAGTGCCCATCGCAAACGCACAGCAAGATCCGGCACGCTCGCTTTCTTCCACCGCGCGATCGGACCGATGCCCATCAAGAACATCGCCGGCGCCATAAGTGGAACAAACACCATGTTGAAATATGGGGGACCTACTGAAAGCTTGCCCATGCCCAGTAAGTCAACAATCAGAGGATAAAGCGTACCAAGGAGCACCGAGCCGGCCGCGACGGTTAGTAAGACGTTATTTGAAAGAAGGAATGACTCCCGCGAAACCAAATCAAACTTACCACCGAGTCCTACGTGCCTCGCTCGCCAGGCATACAGGAGCAATGAACCACCAATCACGATGAGCAGAAATATGAGGATAAAAACTCCGCGCCTTGGATCTGTCGCAAAAGCATGGACTGAAGTCAGCACGCCTGATCGCACAAGAAAAGTACCGAGAAGACTCAGTGAAAACGCGGCGATCGCAAGCAACACTGTCCAACTCTTAAAACTTCCGCGCTTTTCTGTGACGGCTAAAGAGTGGATCAGAGCCGTTCCTACTAACCATGGCATGAACGAGGCATTTTCAACTGGATCCCAAAACCACCAGCCGCCCCAACCTAATTCGTAATAAGCCCAGAAACTTCCAAGTGCGATGCCACAAGTCAGAAACATCCACGCAATCGTGGTCCAGGGTCGAGACCAGCGTGCCCATGTCGCGTCCAGGCGACCACTGATGAGAGCGGAGATCGCAAAAGCAAATGCTACTGAGAAACCGACATAACCCATGTAAAGCATCGGTGGGTGCGCGATCATCGCCGGGTCTTGCAGTAAAGGATTCAGATCGCGACCGTCAGGCGGCGCCGGCAGAATTCTTGTAAATGGATTTGATGTCGTCAGCAGAAACAGAAGAAAGCCCACGCTGACGATGCCCATTACACTCAAAACGCGTGCGACCATTGCTTCAGGGAGATGCTTGCTGAAGAGCGACACCGCAACCGTCCAGAGTCCAAGCATAAAGGTCCAGAGAAGTAACGAGCCTTCATGCGATCCCCAGGTTGCCGCGAGACGGTAATGAAGTGGTAGTTGACTATTCGAGTTTGTGGCGACGTTTAGAACAGAGAAGTCGTTGGTAATAAACGAAAAGCCCAGGCAGCAAATTGCAATTGCGAGAAAGATGAATTGCGCCTGGCCGGCCGGTGCTGCCAGGGCGATCCATGATCGATTCCGACGTGATGCACCGAGGAGCGGAAACGTAGCCTGCGTTAACGCGAGTAGCAGTGCAATGATTAAGGCAAACTGCCCAATTTCAGGAACCATTTTAATTTAATGTCCGACGAACTTTAGTTTGTCGTGGTGCGGTTCAAGGTGCATTGATTATCGCGTGCTTTAAATCCGACGCACGACAAACTAAAGTTCGTCGGACATTCAATTCACGTGGCATCTGGTTAAAACTAATTATCGACAACAGTCTTCGAAGCCTCCCTTGCCATCTTCGCTTTATCGATCGCTTCACCAGCCTGGGGTGGCATGTAGTTTTCATCGTGTTTCGCCAGCACCTGGTCGGCGTGGAACACACCATCAGACTCAAGTCGACCCTGAGCCACGCACCCGCGTCCTTCTTTAAAAAGGTCAGGCAAGATGCCCTTGTAAACTACCGGCACACTTGCGGCCGTATCAGTTACAACAAAACGAACTGTCAGTCCGTCTTTTTCACGTTGTAGCGTCCCACCTTGTACGAGACCACCCACACGAAAGGTGCGATTGATTGGTGCCTCTTTCGCTGCGACCTGAGTTGGGCTGAAGAAAAAGACGAGGTTGTTTCGAAACGCTCGAGCTACCAGAATTGTGGCGATCGTCAATCCGGCAAGACCAACCAAAATAAACCCGATGCGCCTATGACGTCGTTTCATTTGTAGTTCCTCTCAAAATTCCTGGGGAGACTCTTTTCTGCGCGCGACTTAAGGCTTTCTTTCGATGATTCAGACTCACCAACTCCCAAACGATTGCAATCAATGAAAACAGATAAGAACCCCAAACGTAAAACCCGTAACCGCCCATTGAGAGATCCGGCCAGTTCATACAGCGACCTCCGCAAACGAGCGCGCGCTTTGCTCACGCTCAAGAATAATGCAGCGTAATCGAATTAGCACGACGGCGACTGAATACAGCCAGCAGGCAGCGAGCATGATAAGCATCGCCCACAACATTGAGCCATGGATAGTTGGTTTTTGAAGTATTCGAATCGTCGCGCCTTGATGAAGCGTGTTCCACCACTGAACCGAGAAGTAGATGATGGGAACGTTAACGACTCCAACCAGAGCCAGCACCGCGCCTGCTCGATCCGCGCGCCGCGCATCGTCGATTGAAGATTGAAGGGAAATGAAACCGATATATAGAAAAAGCAGAATCAGTGTGGAAGTCAGTCGCGCATCCCACACCCACCATGTTCCCCAGGTTGGCTTACCCCAGAATGCCCCTGTCACTAACGAAATAAAGGTGAACATTGCTCCGGTGGTCGAAAGAGACGATGCCATCATCGATGCGAGCCGTGCGTTGAACGCCCAACCAATACCGGCGTAAAGCGCCATCAGTACGTAAAGAAACATTCCCAACCATGAAGCCGGTACGTGAATGAAGATTATTCGGTAGGCGTCACCTTGTTGAAAATCAGTTGGCGCTATGAAAAATCCGACGAACATTCCCAGCGCGAACAGGATCCCGGCGGGCCATGCGAACCACGGAATCATTTTCCCCGCGAGTGGGTAAAACATTGTGGGTGATGCGTATTTATAGATGTTCATGGTCTTGGGTCTTTGGTTTTTGGTCTTCGGTTTTCACTGGATGAAGTCAGTACCACCTCGCGGTAGCGGGCGGGTGCGCAGCTTGTGTTGCCATTGGATCTTGGCTGCGACCCACCCGCTACCGGGAGGTGGTACTGACTCCATCCAAGACAAAAACCAAAGACCTATTCAATCGATATCCTCAGTGCGGCTGCCGTCGCCCATGGTGCGAAGATCAAAGAGAGCACGGTCAATGAACTCAGTAAGTAAATATGTGAACTCGGGCTCAGCCCCATGATGCTCGCCTCGACTGCGCCTGCCCCGAAAATCAAAACCGGTACGTAAAGCGGCAACACCAAAATTGAAATCAGAACACTGCTACTCTTGAGGCCCAGAGTAAGACCTGCCCCGATTGAACCAATGAAGCTGAGAACCGGTGTGCCCAGTACCAGACTGATAACCAGAATCTTCAGCGTCTCATTGGAAAGACCAAACTGAACGCCTAACAGTGGCGCTATACAAACTAACGGCAATTCGGAAGTGAGCCACTGCGCCGACACCTTGCCGAAAACGACCAGGTATAACGGTTGCGGAGTCAACAGCAACTGCTCCAGCGTTCCGTCCTGATGATCGTTTGCAAACAGCCTGCCAAGTGAAAGCATGGATGCGAGGAGGGCCGCCACCCAGACAACTCCCGGCGCGATTGATCGCAGAAGTTCCATCTCGGGTCCAATACCGAGTGGAAACAAACTCACGACGATAACAAAGAAAAACAGTGTCGAGAGTGCGTCAGCGCGTCGGCGCCACGCCAGGATTAGATCGCGCCAAACGATCCAGCGCAACATCGATAAACTCGAAGGTGCGTTCACGTTGTCAGTTCTAAGCGTTGCGTAACGCCGCGACTTAACTCGATATCCTGATGAGTTGCCACTATGGCCATTCCGCCGTGCGCCAAATGCTCCTCTATCAAAGATCTAACAAATGCGACGGCTGTTTTATCCAGCGCCGTTAATACCTCGTCCAATAGCCACAGCCGGGAGGTACAAATCGCAAGTCGCGCGATGGAAATTCGACGTCTTTGACCCTCGGACAGCAACCTCGCGGCTAGAGATTCACGACCCGCAAGACCGACCTTCGCCAAAGCTTCGGCGGCTTTTTGCGTGGTTAGCGCTATTCCGCTTAGTCCCGCCGCGACTCGAAGATTTTCAACGGAGGTTAGCTCATCTTTGATGCCGGGCCGATGCCCAAAATAGGTAAGTTGCGTGAAATACTCCTCACCGAGTGAGTGAATATCCGCTCCTTGCCACTTGACGCGCCCCTCTGAAGGACTGAGCAACCCACATAGAATCCTTAACAAACTCGTTTTGCCGCTACCATTCGCCCCCGTGAGTTGAAGGAAAGTGCCAGGAGAAACTGAGAAGTTGATGTCGCTAAAAATCCTGCGATCTCCACGTACGCAGCCGAGGTTTGTGACGTCGAGAATTGTTGCTCAACCTCCAATTAGAACGATTCGCTGGTTGCCGCATTGTAGTGAAGTTTGCCGGCTTGCACAAAACGGATCTCAGATCTCAGATCCCAGATCTCAGATTTCTTGGAACAGCGGGGCAGCATCGAATTTAAAGTCTGCAAGCCGGATCTGGGATCTGAGATCTGGGATCTGAGATCATCCCCGCGGTCTCGGTTCGATTGGGCCGGCGGCTTTTTGCCACTCAAGCCATCCACCTTTGAGTGCGCGGACTTTTTTGAATCCGTTTTCAAGCAGAATCTGCGCTGCCTTTATGCTGGCTTCGTCGCTGGGACAGGCGCAATAGGTCACTAACTCTCGATCCTTCGGCACGTCCTTCAAAGGCGCGAATCCGAGTCTGAACTTGAGCTTCCGCACGTTGACGTGAATCGCACCCTTTATCTTCGAGTCACTGTTCGCATAACTCTCAGAGCCTCTTACATCGATTATGACGACAGCTTCGTGCGCGGTGAATTTCGCTTTGAGCTCTTCGACGCTTATGAGATCCACGCCAATTGTTTTTTTGGGTACATCGTTTACGGCAGCTGCGGATAAGGGAAGCGTTGCAAGCACCGCAATTACAAATGCAACTGGTTTCCAGTTTCTAAGCATGACAAATGTTCTCCATCGAATTCGACACATCGTGACTTTGCATGTCAGGCGGTTTCTGTTTTTTCGCGGAACGTTTGTCGGGCGCAGAGGAGATGAGTTCACACGAAGGTCCATCAGCGTCCGCCATGCGCCATCCCAACATCCGGCTTTGGTTTGAATGTCTTCGGGTCGTACCACGAATAGGTAGAGCTTGCGTAATAGAGGTAGCCATCCGAGCCGCGCAATGTTTCCTGTATGAGATCCCCCTGGGCTCGAGGTAATCGCCGTCCGTTGCGTGCACTCTGAAACTCCTTTGCCGATTTCACAGACAGATTTGAGCCAACAACGTTCTTTAAGAGATAAGTCTGTGTTGCTTGCGAGTCTCGCCAATCGTCTTCACCGTAACCATGAATGATTGCAAGAAGAACATCGCGCTCTTCAACTTTCTGCGGCCGTTGCTGATTACCACTCAAGAATGGGTCCCTCAATAACCACGAAGGATACTGTTCGTTCATTTCCGCGAGTTTGTCTGGCGCCGGTTTCAAAATGACAGCCAAGTCCTGAGACGAATCGCCATTGAAGTCTCCCGTTATGAAACTGGGATCGAAAGTTGAATCAACGACGGCGGCATCTTTGAACACACGTCGAACTGCCTCCTGCACCTCAGGCAGCTTTGCCGAAACTACACTGGGTATTTTCATTTGCGGCGATGCTGGACTCGGTTGATAGGCCGGCGGCGCTTCAACGACTCTGGCGGTCTTACTCGAGCATCCGATATTGACTACGGTGAACACCATCGGTAACAAGAGACTAACGCAGCATGCTAGTCGTTGATTCAGCATGAACATGACCTCCAACCTGTACGACAGGCTGTTAGCCTGTCGTGGTTCGCTTTTGCTGACCATGGTGATTAGAAACGCTGCGACAGGCGGACAGCCTGTCGTTCGGGGGCCAAAGCTCGCCGGCTTAGATTGACCGGCGAGCCTTGGGATAGTGCCCAGTCAGGGGAGTCAATTGGTGCCAACTCATAGTGACAGGACAAACGCAATCAGATCCGACCTTTGTCCCGCAGTCAACGCGTTGAAGTTATTTCGTGCTGCGGTTGCCTGGCCGGCGTGAAGCTGAATCGAATCGAAGATCGTGATGTTGAGACCTTCGTGCATTAGTCTGTTTCGAGCACGAATTCCCCAGAGTGGAGCGGTTCGCATCATGTTTGCCGAGCCCTGGCCAGCATTTTGAACAATCCCGTCACCGGTTCCGACATTGTGCAGAGCAAAATCACTGAACGGGTGAATGATCTTGTTTCCAAGTGCTGTGGGCACTGCAAACGCGCCGCCGTTAATGAGTGTTCCCGGTGCCGCCGTGGTGAACGTGCGCGTGTGGCAAACTGCACAACCCACCGAGTTGAATAGTGAGTCGCCGCGCGTAGCCGCGGCGGGAATCGGATTCTGACGTCCAGGCGCTCTTGTTGCTGCCATGAAATCGGCAAAGGCCAGAACATCTCCACCATCGTCCTCAGGGTCCTGAACTGGATCGAACGCCGAGGGGAAAGTTACGTTGATAACGCCATCAGCAGTGCTCGCAGGATTTTCTGATGTGCCCGCATTTGGATCGGAGGAGCTTCTTCCGCCAAACCCGTCGAACTTGCTCGTGATACCCATTTCGTTGAGATAAGCATCCCCAGCGAACGAAAGCAGACTTGCCTGTTGAGCTTTCCAACCGAAACGACCAATCCGGAGTGCGTTGTTAGCCTCGACAACGGGCACTGCGGTTAATGTTCCCCGTTGTCCGGCAGGTTGGGCCGCGACATTGTTTTGTAGCGCGGTGTTGGATATGCACTCGACAAATCCATCACCGAGCGTGCTTGTCGTGACACGGAAGGCTTTTACAGTTTCAGCAGTGGAAATGTGTTCCACGATGTCTGAATCTGTTCCTCGCACATGAATGAGTTGACCACCGGGTGCATCGACAAATTGGCCATTGACGATATGCCCGGCTCTGAATTCCATTGCTTGACTAAACGCGCCAACATCCACTGATTGGTGGCATGAAACACAGGCAACGTCGTTATAGGTTGGTCCTAGTCCTTCATCGATTTCTTCGCGTTCACTGAAAATGAACTTGTTGTCTTCAAATCTGCCGTTGCCGCGCGCGGTTGGCGGTTGGGCTTCAGCGACGCACTCATTGATTGGCGTACCCCTGGCACCAAATCCATTAAAGAGGTCATCTGTTTTGGCATCCATGTCAGTCGTGAGTGCTTCAGTTGCGCCTTGACCTTCGACGGCTCGAGGGATGCTGAGTGGTAATGCAAGCGCCGCCGCGAATAAGAGTAAAGCTAAAACCTGGAGAGTAGTTTTCAAGTTTCACCTCCTGAAACTGCGTAGACGGGTTCCTCAACAGAAGAGACAGTCCACTGTGGGTAAGACTGTGCAGTCCTGCCTAAACGGTCATCGACCCTGCTTGTTCCTATGATCGTCGGGTTGTTCGAGGCTGTTCCGGTCCGGGGGACGACCAGAGTGATAAGGTTCTCACTGAACAAGAAACTAAGTGCGAGACTTAGTTGTGAGAAAAGCGAGAAGCAATTCGCTTACTCGAAAGATTCAACTGACTGGGCTTGTTATTTTATTCAGGTCGGGAGTGGGCGCACTCTAGTTCATGAATGCATGCATGTCAAGAAATTTTTGGATGGATCTACCGGTCGTATATGACCTATAGGACCTATACGACCAATTCCACTTTTCATTGACCAGCGAGCCCACTTGCTCCTTAATTCTTTTTCCGCTAAAAGACCCGTGTGCATGTCGAAGCTCCCTGCCCATAAAAAGAGTTCTTCTCAAAAGCGCACCTCGTCACGATCCAGTCCATACCCTTTCTCCGCGATCGTCGGACAGGACGAGATGAAGTTGGCCTTGATTCTGAGCGCAATCGATCCGCATATCGGTGGCGTCCTGATCATGGGACACCGAGGCACGGGGAAGTCCACAGCAGTGCGTGCACTTGCGGATCTACTTCCGCCGATGAAAGTGGTGGTTGACTGCGTTTTTGGTTGCGATCCCGGTGATGAAAGAAATCTATGCGCATCCTGTTCAAATCGATCCGACTTTGAGACAACGACGAAAGCGGTGCCAATCGTCGATTTGCCACTCGGCGCTACTGAAGATCGCGTCTGTGGAACGATCGACATTGAACGCGCACTAAAAGAAGGAAAGAAGGAATTTGAGCCCGGGTTGTTAGCGCGCGCCAATCGCGGTTTTCTCTACATAGACGAAGTGAACTTACTTGACGATCATCTGGTGGATATCCTTCTCGATGTCGCTGCATCAGGGTGGAACAAGGTCGAACGAGAAAGCATTTCAGTCGAGCATCCCGCGCGTTTTGTTCTAATTGGATCAGGTAATCCGGAAGAGGGTGAACTCCGTCCGCAGCTCCTTGATCGGTTTGGCCTCCATGCTGAGGTAAAGACTGACAACTACCTGGCCAACAGAGTGGCGATTATCGAACTGCGCGATGCTTACGATCGGCGCCCAGAAGCTTTTGTTGCTGCTTATGAATCCGAACAGATGAAACTCAGACGCAGGATCGTGCGGGCGCGAGAGAACTTCAATTTGGTCAAGATTCCGAAGGAGCTGTTGACAAGAATTGCGCAGTTCTGTGCTGAACTAAAAGTGGATGGGCACCGTGGTGAGCTGACAATCATGCGTGCGGCGCGTGCATTGGCAGCATTCGAGGATCGCAAGGTCGTTGATGAGGAGGATGTGAAGCGAGTTGTTGGGATGTCGCTTCGTCATCGTCTGAGACGCGACATCCTGGAGGAGACCGCCACAACTGAACGCATCGAGCAGGCGGTTGAGTCAGTACTTGACCAACCAAGACAGGATTCTGAGGATGGTGATGATCACGAGTCTGGGCCAGGTAATCGTAAACAAAAGCAGGATCGCAGACAGACGACTGAGTCGGAAGTAACTCATCCTTCGACCGCCAAAGGAAAAGGCCGCAACAACTCGACGGAAGTGCCTTCACCACCCGCCGCGAAGGGCGATCGAAATGCTGCTGAGTGGGAAGATGAGTTTACGAATCACTCTAGACGTGCGAAACCGCACTCCCAAAGTAAGCGCGCGCGTACTATGAAAGCTGCTTCCGGTCAGACACGCGGTAGATATAGTCGCTCAGTTGCATTTAAGACGTCAGGTTCACGAATTGCGCTCGATGCAACGTTGCGTGCTCTGGCATTGCGACCGACAGCATCAGGAGATGCGCTTCGTTACAAGCTTCTGAAACACAAAGAGGGCACGCTTTTTATTTTTGCGATCGATACGTCTGGCAGTATGGCGGCGAATCGAATCGCGAGGGCGAAGGCTTCGATCGTCAAGCTATTGCGCAAGTCGTACTTGAATCGCGATCACGTTGCCGTAATCTCCTTTCGTGGCACTGAGGCGAACGTTGCGTTACCGCCATCGCGAAGCATCCTGCGCGCGCGTCGTGTGCTCGATTCATTGCTGATGGGCGGCAGTACGCCTTTGTCTGCGGGGCTAGTTTGCACAATCGACCTGATTCGCCGGTTTCGCGACGTTTATAGAGACACGGCAGTGTTGCTCTTCACTGACGGTCATGCGAACGTCGCAGCAAGTCAAAATGGAAAAAAGCTACGCGCTTTACGTCACCAATGTATTGAAGAGGAAGTGAAGCGACTTAGTTTAGCGCTTCAACAAACGCGTACGAGGATCGTGGTGATCGATGTGCAACGCGAATTCGAGTCGAGCGAAGAATCGAAGCGGCTCGCAGAGATCTTGAAAGCGCGATTCGTGAAGTTGGGGATCGCTCCCAGATAGAAGCCCGATTGTGCTGGGACCGCAGGCGTCCCCGCCTGCCCGTGCCCAACCTAACCAGGAACATTGCTCAGAGCCATTCGACGAAATGGAGTTGGTTCTTCTCGAAGGGGGCAGGCTGGGACGCCTGCGGTCCCAGACGTACTTCATGTTCCCGAATATTTGTTCTACCTGCATGTCGCAAGATCTAACGCTGTCAAATAAACGAGACGCTCGAGTGATGCAGCTTTATGAAGAGCTGCTTGAGATCGAGCAGCGATTGATCCCCACCGGTCTGCACGTTCTTGGGCGTCCAGCCCTGGATTCTGAAAAAACCGATCTCTTGAAGATGGTTGCATCGTTCGATCGGCTTGAATTCGGCGCACGTTCGCTACCTGACGTAGTCGCTGAGTCGATGGGCGTGTCTAACCAGCACGCGAAAGAAAGTATCGATCGAGTAGTAACTATCGCCATACGAAAGCTGATCGAAGAGGGAATTGATACGGCGAGTGATTTCCTACTTCGTGAATGCCGAGTCAATCGTCAGTCTGTTGATGGGATGTTGAGGCTACTGTCGAACATTTCCGTGTCACTCAATACCAATAGCGAGATTGATTCGGTAGTGCGAGCATTGCGAGGCGAGTTCATCGAGCCTGGGCCCGGCGCCGACATTGTTCAGAACCCCGCAATTCTGCCAACCGGACGAAATACACACGCGATTAACCCGTACGGCGTTCCTTCGGACGTCGCCTTTGCTCGTGCTGAATCTGTAGCTAACAGTCTGCTCGAACGCTATCTCAACGAACGTGGTCGCTATCCGCAGGCAATGGGACTCGTTCTGTGGGGACTCGACAATATCAAGACACAAGGAGAAGGTGTGGCCCAGGCGCTCTGGCTGTTAGGCGTGCGACCTGTGCGCGATGGCTTGAACAGGACAACTGATGTTTCAGCGATTCCTCTCGAAGAGCTGAAGAGACCACGAATAGATGTGGTAATGACGATCTCCGGGATCTTTCGCGATCTGTTTAGTCCAACAGTACAGCTACTCGACAAAGCGGTGCGTTTGGTGGCGGGCCTGGACGAACCAACTGAAATGAACTTTGTTCGCAAGCACGTTCTTGAGCAAGTAGCGAATGAGGACTGCGCACTGGATGACGCAGCAACGCGTGTGTTCTCAAACGCCCCAGGAAATTACGGAACGAACGTTAACTTCATGGTAATGGACTCACAATGGGATAACGAGGAAACACTCGGAGATCTGTTTGTCACACGCAAATGTTTTGCTTACGGTCGAGATTCGCTTGGAAGATCAATTGCAGGAGTCGAAGCGCGGCAAGCGATGGACAAAGCGCTTTCGAGAGTGGAAGCAACTTATCAGAACATCGATACCTTCGAGATTGGTTTGACTGATGTGGATCACTATTTTGAATACCTTGGCGGCATCTCAAAAGCTGTTGAAAAGCGCGCGAAGGCTCGACCCGCAATTTTCCTCTCAGACAGTTTGTCACCCGAACTAAGAATTCGTTCCCTCGAGGAGACGGTGAGACTGGAAACACGCGCCAAGACGCTCAACCCGAAATGGTACGAAGGGATGTTGAAGCACGGGTTCCGAGGAGTTGCTGAAATTGAAAATCACGTTTCGAACACGTTTGGCTGGAGCGCAACTGCAGACGCAGTCGATGATTGGATCTACTCAGAAGTTGCGAACACTTTCGTTTTTGACGACGAGATGTTGAAACGCTTGCGAAACCTGAATCCCCATTCGGCCCACTCGTTAGTGCGCCGGCTGCTGGAGGCAAACGGTCGAGGCTATTGGGACACTGAGGAATCGTCGCTGGACAAGTTACGCGAGATCAGCAGGAGTCTTGAGGATCAGTTGGAGGGAGTCTAGGCTTTGGAGTGCGACGGCAGGCCGTCGCTTTGTCACAGCTGAACGCCAAAAGTTTTGTTTCCCAGGTCCTTGGTAACAAAGCGACGGCAGGCCGTCGCACTCCAAAGCATACCTTCATGAACATCACTGTCCTTTACGTCGGTTCAAGTCTTCTCGGTCCGCTGAAAGATGCGGAGCGGGAGATAAATCGCGTGCACAATCTCGATCTTCGTGTTGCCCCGTATAACTTCGGCTCCGCTCTGAGTGATCTCGAGTGGAAAGACGTTGAGGAAGATCTTAGTCAGGCGAACATCGTCTTCGTCATCCATGTGATGGATGGTGAAAACGCACAGCGGTTAATGACCGTGCTTGACTCGAATAAGTTCAACGCCGTTGTCGTCATCAACTGCATGCCAGATCTAATGCGACGTACTCGCATGGGTCGATTGAACATCAGCGGCTTCGCCAGAGGATCTCGAAATGGGGAGTTGAATACACGCCACCCAACAAAACTGCTGGGCTCAATCGGTTCATGGATAGGCAAACAAGCTGCTCGAGGGCGTGCAAAAAAATCCGGTCACAGTCAATATTTAAAACTTGCGGATCGCTTACCCGGCATTTTGAAGTTCATTCCTACCGCAGGAGCACTCACCGACGCAAAACATTATCTCTACCTGTTCTGTTACTTTTTGCAGCCGACACCCACGAACATCCGATCGATGTTGCTGTACGCGATCAGGTCCTACATTCCGGGAACGCCTCGTTGTCGAATACCTGAACCGGAGCAAATGCCTTCCGTCGCAATCTACCATCCGGAAGCGTCAAAGCTCTTCGAGACACTTTCCGACTACGAAAAATGGTATCGCCGCAAGAACTGCACATTGGATCCTGATTCGACTATCGGTCTCTTGTTGATGCGGCCTCAAGTAATCAGCAGGACCACGAAACACTATGACGCTCTGATCAATGCAATTGAAGCACAAGGCCTCAGCGTTATTCCCGCTATAGCGACACTCATGGACAATCGCGAGGCTGTGGCGAAATTCTTTGTCGAGACAAAGAACAAAGGACAAAGTACAAAGCACAAAGCCCGAGTCTCTCAAATCGTTTCGCTCACCGGGTTTAGTTTTGTCGGCGGTCCTGCGATGAACGACAGTGCCGCTGCTGCAAAGTTTTTGTCTCAGCTCAATCTGCCCTATCGGTCCGCTGTCAGTCTCGACACGCAAACAATCGAACAGTGGACTGAATCAGCAACTGGTCTAAATCCGGTCCAGGCGGGAATGCAGATCGCTATTCCCGAGATCGATGGTGCAACCGAGCCGATGATTTTTGGCGGAATTCCTTCGAAAGGGCAGGAGCCGTTGGGTCTTGAAGATCGATGCATGCGCTTCGCGCGTCGTCTACGTCGTTGGAACGATCTGCGTACGATGCCACGTTCAGAAGTCCGACTCGCGTTTGTGCTGTTCTGCTTTCCACCTAACAAAGGGAACATTGGGACTGCCGCTGAGCTTGATGTTTTTCCGAGCGTCTGGGACTTGCTAAAACGATTGTCCGCCGAAGGGTACGCCGTAGATCTGCCAGGTTCTCCTGATGAACTTCGCGAACGACTTCTCGGTGGTAACAGCGAACGTTTCGGAGCCGCCGCGAATATTGCCGATCGAATGAGCAACGAGCAATACAGGAAATTCTGTCCATACGTAAACGAGATTGAGAGAGATTGGGGCAAGGCGCCTGGCTCGATCAACACATTCGCGGGAGATCTACTTATTCAGGGTCTATCACTCGGGAACATCTTCATAGGTGTTCAGCCGACATTTGGTTACGAAGGCGATCCGATGAGGCTAATGATGTCTCGAAGTGGCGCGCCGCACCACGGCTTCATGGCGTTTTATACTTACCTGACTAAAGTGTTGAAGGTGAATGGGGTCGTTCATGTGGGCACGCACGGCGCTTTAGAGTTCATGCCAGGCAAGCAAATCGGACTCTCTGGGGAGTGCTGGCCAGATCGTTTGATCGATGAGTTACCAAACTTTTACATCTACAGTGTCAATAACCCTTCAGAGGGCTCGATAGCAAAGCGTCGCTCATACGCCGAGCTGATTTCGTACTTGACGCCGCCAATTGAGAACGCAGGGCTTTACCGCGAACTCTCCCAGCTTAAAGATATGGTTATGAGTTATCGGCAGTTGAACAACGAAGATGACCGTGCAAGGTTGTTTAAGTCGATTGAAGAGTTAAGTGGGAAGTTAAACCTTCGCAGTTTGGAGGCTTCGAATTAGAACGATGACGAGCAATTGTCCGACGAACTTTAGTTTGTCGTGTTGTTGAATAAGTGCTTCGAACACAATTAGGGGCTTCGATCCGAACACGACAACCTAAAGTTCGTCGGACCATCAGTTAGTTCGCTCACCGTTCTAATTCGATTTTTGGAGCAGTTCCTTAAACGTTGCGGTATCTACCCGATGGCGGAAGGCTTCAACGTTGTTGATGGTTATAACAGGAATGTCAAACTGATATTTCAAGAGGAGATCTCGACTTGTCTCGATATTGACCTCCTCAACGGTGAACGCATCATCACATCCGGCTGCACGAATCGCTTCCATTGCGTCGTGACAAAGATGACAACCGGGCCGCGAGTAAACAATCACATGAGCTTTTGACAACTAACGTTGACTCCTAAAGGTGATATGCGCGCATCAGTCTGGGAAAAATTCTTGCCAGCTAATTACGAAACAGGTATAAATGTTTCCGCCGACCACATTATATTGATTTTTGCTAAGGCCGGCGCTCTTCATGATTAAGCTAATAATTCGCTTGGCTGCGCAGAGAGTGATCCCTGTTGGTGGGGAAGTTGTATAGTTCGCGCTCTGCATTCAAGTCGAAGTGTATCCGCGAAAGAAGTAGCGCTAGTTTTATAGAATCAGCACGGAGGTTTTGATTTTGGCAAGTGAGGCTGATCAAATGGTGGCGTCTGCGACGACGACAGCGGCTCCTGCGAAAGCTGCGGGTAAGCCGGCAGCTGCCGTCGTTGAAAGTACGCCCGATCCGCCGGTCAACAAGATGCGACGACGCATCGTGTGGTCGGCTGTTGCTACGTTCTTGATCACAGATTTCCTGATGTTTGTGCGGTTCTTTCTACCGCGTTCGATTCTTGAACCTTCAAGCGTGTTTAGAATCGGTCCGCCCAGCGATTATGCGTTAGGTGTAGATACGAAATGGCAGCAGCAATATCGCATCTGGGTAACAAAGACTTCCGATCGTCTATTCGTGATCTATGCGCGTTGTACGCACCTGGGTTGTACGCCTGATTGGAAGGCGAGCGAAAACAAATTCAAGTGTCCATGTCATGGCAGCGGCTACGATAGTGAAGGAATAAACTTTGAAGGTCCGGCGCCAAGACCAATGGACCGGGCGAAAGTGACCATCGATGCGGAAGGTCAAGTCGTCGTCGATACTGGAAAGCTTTTTGAGTGGCCGAAAGGCGAAGTCGGTCACTTCAATGATCCCGATGCTTATATTCCACTATAGGTCGGAGTAGAGAAACTGTATGTCTTCGGAAAATCCCGATCCGAAAGAAACAAAGCAATTGACCACGGGCGAAGACTCTCAGAAAGGCATGATTGAGAGAGTTCGCGAGGGCGCGACTGCGCTTACCCAGCGAGCGAAAGAGGAAGCCAAAGAATATAAGGACCCGCAGGACACGCAGCTTTGGAAATCGATCTTTCGCGTTTCTCACGACCGTTCCGATCCGCGCAATCGTTCACTAGCAGTTCTGTCAAACGTCTTCCTGCATTTACATCCGGCGAAGATCAACCGCGATGCAGTACGTTATCCCTTTACGTGGGGGATGGGTGGAATCACGTTCTATTTATTTATTGTCCTGACGTTCACCGGCGTGCTGTTGATGTTTTATTACCACCCGACAAAGGTGGATGCATTTCGAGACATTCTTTATCTCGAGCACGACGTACCTTTTGGCAAATTGTTGCGCAACATGCATCGCTGGGCCGCGCACTTGATGGTGATCACGACCTGGCTTCACATGTTTCGAGTTGTGCTGACAGGTTCTTACAAAAGGCCACGTGAATTTAATTGGTGCGTCGGCGTAGTGCTCCTGGTGTTAACGCTCCTGCTTTCGTTTACAGGCTATCTACTACCGGACGATCAGCTTGGATTCTGGGCAGTGACCGTTGGCACGAACATGGCTCGAGCTACTCCGATGCTCGGACATGAAGGCCCCTTCGGACCGCAACTTGGGTTGACTGCTTACAACGACGTGCGCTTTGGCTTGCTGGGCGGATCCATCGTGGATTCGAACGCGTTGTTGCGTTCATATATCTGGCATTGCATAGGCATTCCGCTGGTCGCTTCGATCTTCATGGCCGTGCACTTCTGGCGCATCAGGAAGGACGGCGGAATCTCGGGTCCGGCTCCGGTGATGTTGGAATCTGAGATGAAGTCAGTTGCTAAGAAGAAGTAGACGTATGCGCAAATTTATTAACAAGTGGACCATTCTTGGTTTAGTGGTGGTGCTTGTCGGGCTCGCGGCATGGTCCGTACAGGATTGGCATCAGCTTTGGGTGATATCGTCGGCGCCCGACAACATACCAATCGTCGCCATGCTGTTTCTTGTCCCGTTCTTTACGTGGCTCGGAATCAGGCAGGCGATTGCCAATGATCGACTCATCGGTGAACTTGAGGCCGATCCTAAAACGGCAAAGACTCATCACCGAAAGGTTGAACCCTGGCGACCAGGCTGGGCGAAGGAGCTTCATGTCTGGCCATACCTGGTTCGAGTAGAGTTTCTGGCCACCCTTATTGTGACGGTGGTCCTTTTTGTTTGGTCAATCACACTCAATGCGCCTCTCGAGGAACCAGCCAATCCGAACCTGACGATGAATCCCTCGAAGGCGCCGTGGTATTTCCTCGGTCTTCAGGAAATGCTTGTCTACTTCGATCCCTGGATCGCAGGCGTCGTGATGCCTTCGATCATCATGATCGGATTGATGGTCTTCCCTTACGTCGATTCCAACCCATTGGGCAATGGCTATTACACGATCAAGCAACGGCGCTTCTCTGTAATGATGTTTGGTTGGGGCTTTTTGATGTGGATCCTTCTGATCGTCATTGGAACTTTTATCCGCGGTCCGGGTTGGATTTGGTTCTGGCCGGGACAAACGTGGGATCACAACGCAGTCGTTTTCGATAAGAACATCGATTTACACGATTTCATCGCCACCAGTCGCATAGGCAAGGCGCTGCATTTAGGTTTTCTTCAAAGCGCACCCGGGAAAGTGATTTTCGGGGCTATAGTGGTCGGTAGTTTCTACATTATTGGTGGATTATTCTTCCATTGGTTGATGACAGTCGATTTCAAGCGCATTCGACTGCGGCCACCCTTCAATCTGTTTCCCAAGGATCCGTTTGAGCAGAAACTCCTGGCGCGGACAAGTCTTCTGCAATACCTGACGTTTCAATTCTTTGCAGTGAGTGTTTTGCTGGCGCTCCCCATTAAACTCCTGTTACGGCTGACGTTAACTATCAAGTACGTCTGGGTGATCCCCAAGATATTCAACATATGAGCAGTGTGGAGGAACGATCATAGTGGCTGATGCTCCAGGCCCCGGCGAATCATTAATCAGGAAAGAGCCTGAGTTACCGGCACAAGATCCAATCGCGAGTCGTTCTTCGAGCGCTTGGATGCTGCTGTCTGCGTTGTTGCTGACCGCCACTCTCGCATGGGCGTTGTGGGATGAGGCGTTTGGTCAACGACCGTGGAAGGGCATGCAAAGGGAGTTTGTTGCGCGCTACACGCGTTACCTCGGCAGCATCAAATCGCAGTCTGCTGAAAACGAGAAGGAGATAAAGGAATCTTCTGAGTATCAGGTGTTAGAAGAGAACGAGAAGGCCGCACGCGAAGAAGTTAAAACTGATATCGAAGCAATCGATAAGGAAGTTACTTCTATTCAGAAGAAGCTTGATGCAGTCACCGATCCGTTCCAGAACCAGCGCGGTCGACTCACAGTCATCAACTACAACATCGAAACGGCCACTAGTCCGTCGGCGAAAGACAGGCAGCGAAGAAATGCTGACACTTTGAAACAGAAGAAAGTGGAAGTTGAACTTCCTTCGGATGACGGGAAATCGGTTAACGTTCAGTATCTCGATTACAGAGCGCTGGAAGCACTCTACAACGACTTGCGCGATCGCAAGGCGACCCTTCTCGGTGATAAGGCCGACAAGCTCAAAGTTCCCACAGAACTCGCAAAGAAGAAAGACGACTATTTAAAGAATCATCTTGTGGGTCTCGGCCCTGCAGCAATCGAAGGCCTGAAATCAAAGGCCGCTAACTTCGATTACTCCATTCTCGGTCATCAGATCAGTGTCAATGCCTACAACATCGTAGACAGGTGCGAAGTATGTCACCTGGGAATACGAGAACCACTGGACATCAAAGCTGCTGACATGGCGCCGGGTGGCCCGGGAAAAACTCCTGATGCACTGGCTAGAGCGTTCGTTAGCCATCCGAACAGAGATCTGCTCGCAATTCATAATCCTGACAAGTTTGGTTGTTCCGGATGCCATTGGGGCAACGGGCGCGCAACTACCAGCGACATCAAGGGACACGGTCGTCATCGATTTTGGCTCTGGCCGATGTTTGAAAAGGAAAACACCGAGGCTGGATGTCAACAATGTCACGCAAAAGATCGTGTGACTCAAGGAGCCGACACACTCAATCTTGGTCGCGACCTCTTTATGCAGCGTGGCTGCATGGGTTGTCATCGTTACGAGGGGTTTGATCGAGAGACAGATGCACTGAACAGCACGAGACAAAACATTGGGCAGTTGGAAGATCAGATCACCGCCAATCAAAAACAGATTCGCATGGCTGAAAATCCTCCGTCGAATATCAGCGACGAGGAAGCCAAGAATCTTTTGGTTCAGGCTGAAGGGCTCAAGGTCGCTAACAGTTTATTTGCCGCGCGTGTGGATCAGCTCAATGTGCAGGCGAAGTATTTGATGCAGGACGTAAAGAAAGTCGGACCGAATCTCAAAGACGTTCGTCTGAAGTTGCGCAAAGAATGGATACCGGTATGGTTGGAAAACCCGCAGGCGTTTCGTCCTGAAACCAAGATGCCAACCTTCTGGCGAATAGCTTCAGGCGTCGGTGATCGGCCAGCTCACCTGCGCGATAAAGACGGCGAGGAACAGATTCAGGCAATCTCTGCTTACTTGTGGCAAGACAGTTTCGATGGCAAGTTGCCTGAACAACAAAAAGGCGACGCGGGACACGGTAAGACTCTATTTGAATCGCGTGGTTGTTTGGCTTGTCACTCGATTGGTGAAGGCGACAACAAGATCGGCGGTACGTTTGCTGCAAATCTTTCGAAGGTTGGCGAGAAAGAGAATTTTGACTACATCGTCCGCTGGATTCACAACCCGCGTGAACGTTACGCACCGTATTGTCCCAAAGAGAAGCGCGACTTAACTCCCGAGGATTATTCAAAGAAAGGCTTACCGTACGTTTTCGACACTGAACTGCACTCGCGTTGTCCAAACGATGGCGCGGAATTGCAGGTTCAAAACATGACGGTGATGCCTAACTTCCGTCTGTCGGAAGGCGATGCACGCGACATTGCGACTTATCTGTTCTCGTTGTCGTCGCCTCCGGGTTACAACGCGGCAGCTTTTATGGACGATCCGAATCTTAAGGAAAAGGGTCGTTTACTAATCAAACAATATGGCTGTGCTGGTTGTCACGAAATCAAAGGTTTCGAGGAAGAGCAGCGTATTGGGAAAGAGTTGACGGTCGAAGGCGCGACACCTATTGAGCGTTTGGACTTTGCACTAAAAACGAAGGACGCTGAAGAGGGAAGGGATCCTCTAAAACTACATCCAGACACAAAAGAGGAGACGCCCTGGTACAACCACAAAGGATTTTTTGAACACAAGATCACACAACCCTCAATCTATGACGAGGGAAAGGAAAAGGATCCGAAAGATCGGCTGCGCATGCCTGAGCCTTTTCTGACTCCCCAATGGCGCACTGCGCTCACCACCTTCCTTCTCGGTAGCGTCGGTAGTGAAGGTGCAAACGTGCCGAGCTCTTTGTTCTACGACCCCGAGGATCAGCGTCGTCAGGATATTCAGAATGGTTGGTGGGTGGTCAAAAAATACAACTGTATGGGCTGCCATCAACTTCAGGTGGGCCAGCGATCAGTTGTCATGGATCTTCCGTTTTATCAAACGGCAGAAGGTAGAGATTTGCTGCCGCCAAGACTTTCGAGCGAAGGAGCACGCGTTGATCCCGCATGGCTGCTGAGATTCTTGCACGATCCATCTTTGAGTGGTGAAAAGACTCCAGAGCAACAACAACAGATCAATGCGTTGCCGGCAGCGTCTCCACAAGCTTCTGCGTCACCTGGCGGTGCTTCAGCTCAAGCCGCTCCGTCGGCTGTAAAACTGAAACCGCAACCGGGTCTTGATCGCAACGGCGTCCGTCCGTATCTACAGTTCAGAATGCCCACGTTTAGCTTCTCGCCGAATGAGCTACAGGTGCTTGTTCGCTTCTTCATGGCGATGTCGGGTCAACAAGATCCCTACATCAAGGAGCCAATGGAACCCTTAACCGCGGAGGAGCGCCTAACTGCAAGACAGATGTTTACGTCAGGCACGCCTTGCTTGAAGTGTCACGTTACAGGCGATCCAACTCACGACGCGAAGGCGATCGCGCCTAACTTTTTACTTGCGAGTGAACGGTTGAAACCTGATTGGACATTCCGCTGGTTACTGGATCCGTCGCAGATCTCTCCGGGAACCGCGATGCCAACGGGTCTATTCCGGAAGGAAGGCGATCGCTGGGTTGTGAATCTGCCGAATCCTCCGGCAAGCGCAAATGCTTATCAACATGACCACGCGCGCTTATTAGTGAGATACATGTTCCAGATGAGTCCGGAGGAGCAAAGAGCGTTGTTAGCAACTGCGCCGGCAACTCCAGCAGCGGCGGCTCCGAAAGCCGACCATCATGCGCGCGCAAAACGGAAACGCATAAGTCATCACACAGTTTCGCGTCGCGGCGGGTTAGGAATTGAGACAGCAGGCGCTTTCAGAATGTCAACGAAGTTCTGGGTAAGATGAATGCGTAAATAGTCCAATTTTGCCTGAGGCTTCGTTTAATGTTTTTCGTGTGATGCGCATGGATCGCTCTTCTCGGCGTCGTAAGAAAACGATCCACGCGCGCCACCCGAAACAACACGAACTGAGAACTGACTTTATCCTTAGCTGCGTTCTGCGTTCGCAGAGCTTCCATGCTAAAGTGAACGTGAAAGGCATACTAAACGGGAGGAATTGATTATGAAGAAGCAGACAAAGGTCTGGCTTGTGTTGGCTATTGCGTTATCGCTGGGAGCGCTTGGCTCGGCATGTAGTAAAACACCGGTAGAAGACACCAACAAGAACGGCGGTTCCGAAGCTAAGGCAAAGTACTCCGGAGCAACCGGAACGGTCACGGGTGTAGTTTCGTTTAACGGCACTCCGCCCGCACCGACGAAGATTGATTCGTCTGCGGATCCTGTGTGTGGCCAAAAAAATCCGAATCTGGAAACCGAGAACACCGTAGTTAAAGATGGCAAGCTCGCTAACGCATTCGTGTACATCAAAGATGGAACGACAACTGATGGCAAAAAAGTCGGCGACTTTGAATGGGACACTCCAAGTACAGCGGTCCAGCTTGACCAGAACGGCTGCCACTATAGACCGCACGTGCTAGGCGTTCAGACCAACCAAAAGATAAACATCACAAACAGCGATCCGACGACGCACAACATTCACCCAACGCCGAAAAACAATCCGGAGTGGAATCAATCGCAACCAAACGGTGCGGCTCCCATTGAGAAGTCGTTCGCCAGGGCAGAGATTCTCGTACCGGTGAAGTGCAATCAACATCCCTGGATGAAATCATATATCGGAGTGATGAAGACGCCGTTCTTCGCAGTCAGCGCTGATAATGGCAGCTTCACAATTAAGGGCGTTCCCGCGGGTACGTACACCGTTGCCGCCTGGCATGAAGGCGGAGCAGAAGGAACGACAAAGACCGTCCAGGTAACCGTGCCGGCGAATGGAAGCGTGACGGCCGATTTCTCATTTGAGGGCGGCGCTGCGGCTGCGTCAAATCAGGGTGGCTTGCAGATGCTGCCGGCCATCGAGTTTCCGATGTTAGGAAGGAAGCACTAAAGATATTCCCGAGTTGTCCGATATGCTTCAGCTTGTCGTGACGCAACTTACCAGAGTTATTAAGTGAAAGTCTGATCATTCGGGCTTAGTAGGTTGCATCACGACAAGCTAAAGCATATCGGACATCGGCAATCGGAAATGAGTAATGTCCAGGGGCCTAAACCGATTTGCAATACTCGTCGCTTGCGCGACGTTTTTCTTAATCATCGCCGGTGCCCTGGTAACCAGTAACGATGCCGGCTTAGCGACCTCCGATTGGCCGCTCTCGAACGGCCAGTTATTTCCCAGAATGGTTGGCAATCTGTTTTGGGAACACGGACACCGGATGGTCGCGACTACAGTTGGTTTGTTGACCATCGGATTGATGGTCTACACCCTTGTCAAGGAGAAGCGCAACTGGGTTCGCAAGCTGAGCATTGTGGCGCTCGCTGGTGTTATCGCTCAAGGCTTGTTGGGTGGTTTGACAGTTAAGTTAATGTTGCCTCTGGCAGTTTCGGCGGCACACGCAACGCTGGCCCAGCTGTTCTTTTGCACGACGGTTAGTTTGGCGGTGTTTACGTCGAAGAGTTGGATTGAAGCTAACCCGATTGGGGAAGAGAAGGACAATGTTCCGGTTCGTTATCTTTGCACCGCTGCATTGGTAACGATCTTTCTGCAGCTGATCCTAGGTGCTACGTTGCGTCATTCCGCCACGTGGGACAAGCAACTGCCGACGGAGTTAATTCTTGCGCATATCGGTGGTGCGTTTGTTGTGACACTGATTCTTGGCAGCGCCGGAATAAACGTTTTACGGCGTCACAAAGGCAACGCATTCTTAACGCGACCTGCGACGATCGCATTGGTTCTTCTGGTTGTTCAGCTTTGCCTGGGTTTAGCGGCGTATCTCGTGCGAACGGCGTCACCGAATGATCCGCAGCCACTAAATCCCATGATCAGCGTTACAGTTGCTCACGTAGCTTGTGGCGCTTTGGTGTTTGCCACGACGATCGTTTTGACTTTAAGAACTTACAAGGTTTTACCGGGTTCGGTTACAGCGGTAGATCTCGCTGCCAGACCTCAAGAGTCTTAGACCTGCATGGAAGAATTCGCGATTAATTTGCCAGCCAGTGCGGTCGCTACTATCGAACGGCCTCGTTTGTCCGCACGAGAGCGTGTCAGCGCCTACGTCGAACTGACGAAGCCGCGAATAACCTTTCTGATAGTGTTAACGTCCGCCGCGGGTTTTGGACTCGCATCAAGAAGAGGGATCGATTATCTCGCTATGGTAAGCGCGCTTTTTGGAGTCGCGCTCCTCTCATCCGGCATCGCCACGTTGAATCAATATGCTGAACGAGATCTCGACGGGTTGATGCGACGAACGGCGGGCCGGCCTTTGCCATCCGGAAAGCTGGCGCCGTGGGAAGCGCTTGCCTTTGGCGCAGGACTCACGATCGCAGCCGAGGTTTATCTGCTATTGCTCGTGAATCCATTGAGCGCGTTGCTTGGTCTGACAGTGATCGCCGGTTATCTATTCGGCTACACACCTCTCAAGACACGTAGTTCACTTTCAACCGTCGTTGGCGCATTTCCCGGAGCTGTGCCTCCCTTGATTGGCTGGACCGCAGCCACAGGCGCCTTGAGTATCGAAGGCTGGGTACTCTTCGCGATCCTTTTCCTGTGGCAGTTCCCGCACTTTCTCGCCATTGCCTGGATGTACCGCGAGGATTACAGCCGCGCCGGCATTCTGATGTTGCCGGTAGTAGAGCCTGATGGCAGAGTGACAGCTCAACAAATTGTTTTGTACACGCTCATGCTCATACCCGTGAGCCTGTTGCCAACGGTGCTTGGCATCTCGGGTAGGTTCTATTTCTTCGGCGCGATAGTTTTGGGTCTTCTTTTTCTCTACAGCAGTATCAGAGCGGCATTCTCCATGTCGCGACAGCAGGCGAGGCAATTGTTGCTTGCTTCGGTTTTGTATTTGCCACTGCTGTTTATCTTGATGGTTGTTAACAAGTAAGTGTCCGATAAACTTTTAGTTTGTCGTGTGATGCCAACCACGAATAAGAATTGAATGCGAACCAAGGCCAACAGCGTTCGTGGTTGGGATCGCACGACAAACTAAAGTTTATCGAACACAACATTAAAGGAGCGGTAACCGATGGGACGAGTTCTTGCGGTTATTATCTGGATAATCACAGCTTTGTCTGTACTCCTTTTTGTTAGTAAGAAGTGGTGGTTTCCTGCCGCCATCTCTGAACACGGCCCGGCCCTTGACCGGCAGTTCTTCATTACAATTCTGGTTGTAGGTATTGCTTTCACTTTGGCTCAGGTCGGCCTGGGCTGGATGGTCTGGAAGTATCGCGATACCGGCAAGTCAGGAGACCGAGGTATCTACACGCACGGCAGCAATCGCCTCGAGGTGCTTTGGACGGTGATTACGGCTGTTGTGTTCATCACGCTGGGCATTATGGGTCAGAGCGTTTGGGCCCAACTAAGACTTAACGATGCGCCCGCAGGCGCTTATTCAGTTGAGGTTGTGGCGCAACAGTTCGCGTGGAACTTCCACTATCCCGGCAAGGACAACGTCTTCGGTCATACCGATCCGAAATTGATCGACGACAGTTCGTTGAACTTCATCGGACTGGATCCCGGCGATCCCAACGCGAAGGATGATTCGGTTACTGCCGCTCTCGTCGTGCCAGTTAATCGCCCAGTTGAGTTGCGACTGCGTTCAAAGGATGTGATCCACAGCTTTTGGGTGCCCCCACTGCGGTTCAAACAAGATCTCGTCCCCGGCATGGAGATCAAGGTCCACTTTACGCCGACGAAAGTTGGCAAGTACGAACTAGCTTGTGCCGAACTCTGTGGGCAACAGCATTACAAGATGAAGAGCTACATGCTTGTTCTTCCTGACGAAGAACTGAATGCGTTGAGGGTATTACCGCAAGAGCAATTTCAAACGCAGCTGGCTCAACTGTTGGCGAAGTATCCGACCGTTATCGACTAATACGTAAATAAGAGGAGACCACAGATGTCAGATGAAAGTCATGAGGGCGTGCACAGGCACCCCGCACCAACGGGCTTCATACGTAAGTACATCTTCAGTTTGGACCATAAGGTCATCGGCATTCAGTACATCATTCTGGCATTGGCTGCTGTGGCCGTTGGAATGACAATGTCGCTCCTTATGCGCCTGAAACTTTCGTGGCCGGATCATTCATTTGGGCTACTTGGCACGCTCTTCAAAGCTGGAGCCCCCGGTGGCGTGATGAACCCCGAGTTTTACCTGTCACTGGTGACGATGCACGGAACCATCATGGTGTTCTTTGTGTTGACCACAGCGCCACAAGGAGGTTTCGGGAACTATTTTCTCCCGATTCAAATCGGCGCGGAAGATATGGCCTTTCCGACGCTCAACATGATGTCTTTTTGGGTGACGTTCGTCGGATTCGTTGTAATCCTCGCCGCGATTTTCTTCTCAGGTGCGGAATCAACAATTGGTCCGATTGGCGGTTGGACAGGATATGCGCCACTAAGTGCGCTCGGAGCGATCGCTGGACCCGGGCAGGGCATGGGAATGAACTTATGGATCATAAGTATCGCGATCTTCTGCGTAGGTTCATTGCTCGGCGCTCTCAACTTCATCACCACACTGCTGAACATGCGCACAAAAGGCATGACGCTGATGCGCATGCCGCTGACTTGTTGGGCGTGGTTTACGACTGCAGTGCTGGCGTTGCTGTCATTCCCGGTATTGCTGGGTGGCGGAATTCTTCTGCTCCTCGATCGTCTGGCCGGAACGAGCTTCTTTATTCCCGGCGGGCTCTACGTCAGCGGTATTTTGTCAGGTACGAACCCGAACTTTCCGCTGCACACAGGTGGTTCTCCGATTCTGTGGCAACACCTTTTCTGGTTCTTCGGGCACCCGGAAGTCTACATCGCGATCCTGCCGGGCATGGGCGCAACCTCGCACATCCTGGCAACGTTCGCGCGTAAGCCAGTCTTCGGTTATCGCGCGATGGTCTTTGCAATCTTCGCGATCGGCTTACTCGGCTTCTTCGTTTGGGGACACCACATGTTTATCAGTGGGATGAGCCCCTATTCGGCAATCGCGTTCTCAGTGTTGACGCTTTCGATCGGCGTTCCATCCGCGGTGAAGACATTCAACTGGATAGGCACGCTCTGGGGCGGTCGTATTCGCTTTACTACCGCGATGCTCTTTGCGCTTGGCTTTGTATCGCTGTTCGTTAGTGGCGGCATCACCGGACTAATACTTGGGCAAAGCTCTCTCGACCTTGCCATGCACGACACGTATATAGTGCCCGCGCACTTCCATCTGGTTATGGGTGTCGCATCGATCTTTGGAATGTTCGCGGCGATCTACTTCTGGTTCCCGAAGATGTTTGGCCGTTACATGGACGAGCGGATGGGAAAGTTTCATTTCTGGGTGACGTTTGTCGGTGTGTACTGCATCTTCGTGCCGATGCATGTGATGGGTCTGGTTGGAATGCCACGGCGCTATTCACAGTTCACTGAATACGGATTCCTCGACAAGCTGCACCCCTTGGTTCTATTTGTATCGATTTCAGCGATCATCACGATCACCGTGCAACTTGTTTTCTATTTCAACCTGGTTTGGAGTCTCTTTAAAGGCGCAAAGGCACCTGATAACGCATGGGAAGCGACGACGTTGGAATGGAGCACGTCAACACCTCCGCCACATGACAACTTTGCTGGTGTTTTACCAACTGTCTATCACGGACCCTATGAGTTCGCGGTTCCAGGAGCACCGAATGATTTTGTGATGCAAACTGACGCGGGGGTGGAAGTAAGCAGTAATGGCCACAATGGTCACCACTAAACCTGTAGTCAAGAGCGGCACGGGAGGAAAGGCCCCCGGCCCGAATGGAAACGGTTCGAAGCGCAGAAACGGTCATGAGTTTCTGCAGCCCGATCCACACGCGAACCGTTATCGCATCGGAATGTGGGTCGCTCTCGCTTCGATTGGAATGTTGTTTACGGCTCTAAGTAGCGCTTATGTCGTCAGAGCTGGAGCCGGAGGCGATTGGGTTGACATCAGAATGCCGCGAGTGCTGTTACTCAGTACTGCACTCATCCTGCTGAGTAGCGTCACCATCGAAGTATCAAAGCGGAATCTGAAAGCATCGTCACTTGATGGTCACAGTCGTTGGTTATTGTTGACCATGCTACTTGGTTTGGCGTTTCTCGGGTCGCAGCTCCTGGCGTGGAAACAGTTGGCTCGGCAGGGTGTCTATCTCGCGAGCAACCCGCATAGTTCTTTCTTTTACTTATTAACCGCGACACACGCCTTCCATTTGGGTGGCGGACTACTAGGACTGATTTTTGTGTGGACGCGGTCAAGATTTTCGCACGCAGTAACGGTTTCGCCGCGTCGTCAGGCGGCAACTGATGCAGTAGCTATCTACTGGCATTTTATGGACGCTCTTTGGATCTACCTATTTCTACTCCTATTCCTTTGGAGGTGACAGGTGAGCACTGAAGCACGTGCAGGACATTTTCCGGCAGTTGATTGGAGCGGAGGCACACTTCCGTATCGCGTCGGTCATCGCAAGTTGGGAATGTGGCTCTTTATCGTTTCCGACTCGCTGACCTTCTCAGCATTATTGATGGGTTATGCGTATCTTCGGGCATCCAACAACTGGCCGACACCTTTTCCGTTTTACCCGAGCATCGTCTTCTCGTCGGTGATGACCTTCTGTCTGCTGTCATCGAGTTTGACGATGGTGTTCGGCGTCTCCGCCTCCAGCAGAGGCGACAAGGCAGGCGCGCGAAAATGGATCCTTGCCACAATATTCTTTGGTGTGTCGTTTATCGTGCTGCACTTGATTGAGTGGAATCACTTGATCGGTGAAGGCATGAGGCCGTTCTACCTGCCGGAGCACTGGGTCAAGGTGTTTACGCTGTCTGACGGTACGCCGCCATCTCCATTGTTTGGCGCAACCTTCTTTACCATCACAGGCCTGCACATGTTTCACGTGGCGACCGGAGCAATTTACCTTTTCGTTGTGGCCATGCGAGTGAATAAGTTGAAGCACGAGGACGTCGAAATTAGCGGTTTGTATTGGCACTTCGTCGACTTGGTCTGGATGTTTGTGTTCCCGTTGATTTACATCATGTCAGTAGACATGCACGGAGCGCTCGGTCACTGATGGAGGACAAGTGAATGGCTGCACACGCTGAAGAACATTTTGCCGGAAGTAACAAGCTGTTTATTTCAATCTGGGGTTGGCTCGTGGCGTTAACGCTGGTTGAGATCTTTCTGGCGTACAAGACGATGCCGATCCACATCATGCTGACAATCCTTCTGGGTCTATCGATCATTAAAGCAGCGCTCATCGTGGCTTACTTCATGCACTTGAAGTTTGAGCGGCTCAGCCTGATCCTCACGTTGGTGCCGATGCTTGTGGTCTGTATCTGCTTGCTAATGGTATTTTTCCCGGACAGTTTCCGCTCGTCTGGTTTACGATATAAATTCCAGGAAGCGCCACCCGTGGCGCCGGCGCCGGCCGAGGAGCAATAATGAAGTCTGTGAACTGGCGAGTGCTGACATTGCTTGCGTTGTTTGCGGGGATCATATTATTTCTTACCTTTCCCGCGGAGGCCCAGTGTGTTATGTGCAGGGCTTCGCTCGCTGGCGCAAGTAATGGAAAGTTCATAAGAAATTTCAACATTGGCGTCCTGGTCTTACTGGTACCGCCGGTCTCGATCTTTTGCTCCATCTTCATCCTTCTGAGGAGACATCGCGGCGAGTAAGTTGACATGGCAGAAGAAGACTTGCTCAGAATCGATGTCGAGAAACGAACTACCAGAGGCCGCGCTTGCCCTCGTTGCGGCGGAAAGATCATTCCTTCTAATCGCGCCGTCTATCAATCAGCAGATCCAAACGAAGCATTTCCAATCTGGCAGTGTGAGCGTTGCGGTTATGAAGAAATCGGTGAAAAGAAAAAACCGGCTGGCAAAGCTAAGCACTGATAACTGATGAGCAAAGAACTCGGACTACTAAACTTCATTTGTATTCTGGCGACGATCGGCTTCCTCGCGATGATCGTCATAACGGCTTTTACAGCAGGCGACATCCTGACAACCGACACGCTTTTCATCATGACGGTTTGCCTGGTGATGGCGGTTATGTTCGCCGCAAGCCCTCTGTTATATCTCAAGTCTGAAGGCAAGTTACCCATCCCCGGAATGAAAAGAGTCCGCGGTTCAACAGTTTCAACTGCCGGCCACATAGCCGCTCCTGCTCCTCCGATGCTTGATGCGAAAGGTCGCGCGATGCCCCCCGATGTGAAAGCTATAGTTTCAAAGCTTGCGCAGGCTGAATCAAAAGAGGCCTGACGTGATTCGCTGAAGTGGACGAACTCTCCAAAAAGGTGCTGCGAAGTTTTAGTGTTTGGCGCAAAGATGTTCTGGATCTGCACGAGCTCTTTGAAGCTGGAGGCAATGATCCCGATGCGCGCACTGCCGTGTTTGATATTGTCGAGCGGTTTGTTAAAGAGGGAATTCTGGCTGAGGAAATGAACGATTTTTATTCGTTGACGGATAAAGGTAAGGAGCTGGCTAAAAGTATTCAGTAAGCTCAAGTCGTGCTGGGAGAAAAGAGCAAGTAAGGAAGGGCCGTTTACCCCCGCTTGTCACCCAACTCAAAACATCGGGGAAATTGACTGGGCGACAAGCGGGGGTAAACCGCCCTTCCTTACTTGTTCTTTGTATTAAAATTGTTCTTTGTTCTGGGGACTGGGCTGATCTTGAAGTGCTGCAGACACGCAGAACATCACAAATGAATCAAGTAATCTCTTATCTTCCACACTTGAATGCATGTCTCAACGCGTCCAGCGCAGTCCTTCTATTTGCGGGGTATTCATTCATACGCAAAGGTAACGTAGCCGCACATCGAGCTTGTCAAATTTCGGCTTTGATCGTCTCCTCACTCTTTCTCGTCTCCTATCTGACGTATCACTATTACCACGGAACAACTCGCTTTCAAGGAACCGGATTGTCGCGGCCGATCTATTTCACAGTGCTTACGAGTCACACGATTCTGGCCATCGTTATCGTTCCGCTCATAGCGGTCACGTTTTATCGCGCGCTAAAGCTCGATTTTGCTCGCCATCAAAAGATTGCTCGTATCACCTTGCCCCTTTGGTTCTACGTGTCAATCACAGGTGTCATCGTTTACCTTATGCTCTATCAAATTTATCCGTCGTGAATAGGAATGGGAGCGCAATCGGACCTCTTCGACCTATACGATCTATTCTCGACAATGCTTAGGGCTCGATGGCTGATACAGAGACCAGACTTCCTTCGCGACCAAATCGGATAAAAGCGTCCGGTCCCATTCTGATTCTGGCCGCCCTTTTTCTCGTTGCTACATTTCTCGCGTGGTATTTCACATGGTTTGGACGAGGACTATCTGATACCGACATCAGCAAGTACTTGAACGACACAAGGAACCCACGACACGTCCAGCACGCATTGCTCCAGATACAACAGCGAGTCGAACGTGGGGATCCGTCCGCTAAGAACTGGTATCCCCAAATTTTGACGCTTAGCTCAAGTCCTGAAACCGAATTCAGACTTACCGTCGCCTGGCTCATGGGGTTTGACAACGGCTCAACCGAATTCCACAACTCGTTACTAACACTTGTAAATGATAATGAGCCGATAGTTCGACGCAACGCCGCTCTCGCTTTAGTGCGCTTTAATGATGACCATGGTCACGATGAACTCATCGCAATACTGAAGCCGTTTGCGGTTAAATCAAATGCTACTGGAGTCGTGTCGAGCACCTTGCGCGCAGGATCCGATGTGTCTCGAGGAACGTTGTTGGGCCGAGTGGAGCAGACGGATGGAAAAGTTGTTGAGATCCGTTCACCTCTTCCAGGAAAGATTGAACAGATCTTCAAGACTAACGGCGTTCAAGTAAACTCCGGCGATGAAATCCTGACACTGAATTCCGATGAAGGAAGTGTTTGGGAGGGGCTTCGCGGATTGTCGTTTATAGGGAAGGCGGCAGATCTGCCACTGGTGCAATCGTATGCTGAGGCTTCTGCCGTGACTCAGAGGGTTAAAGAGCAGGCAAAGTTAACCGCAAACGCTATACGGGCAAAGAAGTCGGCGCTATAAGACCTATTGGACTTATAGGACGTATTCTAAAAGATCGGACATCAGGCAGATGGAGGTGCGGGCGGTAAGTCGGGCAGCACGATCCCGTGTAACGATTCCCAGTCGTCAGTTGGCACCATCTCGATCGCGTCCCACGGACATCCATCCAGAAACGCCCCGTCAGGTCCTTTACTCGTACACTTCTGACAACCGATACAGAGATACGGATCGACCTCAATTCTCCCAAACGGCGGATGGTCCTCATCTGGCACCCAAAACATGCACGCCTCAATGGGGCAGTATTCGATGCAGGCTGGTGATCCGGAACAACCAGTGCAGCAGTCTGTGGTTATCGCGAGAATGCGAGGTCGCTTCTTTCGCGCCGCCTTGCCATCACCCTCAGACATCGGCCAGTGTTTTTCTACGATGTCGAACATCCGCGTTTTTATCCTCTGTTCGTGTGCTCTAAACCTTACTCGGACTCTAACATAGCTTTGCGAATTTCCTCAACGATTTGTGTCGGCGGGGGTTTATGGCTTGCCGCTTGAGTGAAGTAATTTCAGATTTCAGATTTTTCGATAGTAGCCACTTCAATCTGAAATCTGAAATCTGAAATTCTTAGAAGCGGAGGTAACGAGCATGGAGGTTCTGACAGCCATTTTTGAGACTCGTCGTGAAGCAGAGAATACAGTGAGGGAGCTTCGAACCGTGGGTATACCTGAGTCACGGATTGGCCTGGTAACACCCGAGGGCAACGCTCGCGGAAATACTACGGTACCCGTCGCAGATACGGAGTATCCGGGAATGGGAACGGCTATGGGTGCGACCGTGGGCGGTGCGATAGGCGCAGCAGGCGGTGCAACACTCGGACTCGCCGCGGCGACACTTATTGTCCCAGGCGTCGGACCAGTCCTGGCTTTTGGTTTACTTGGAGCGGCTTTATTCGGAGGAACCGGAGCTGCCTTAGGCGCAGCAGTTGGAGACAAGCTCGAAGAAGGACTCGGTGAGGGGTTCCCACATGAAGATGTTTATCTCTACGAATATGCATTGCGCCTTGGTCGCTCGATCGTGATTGTTCATGCTGAGAACGATGATCAATACGCGAAGGCTCGTGCATTGTTGAATCGCACCGGAGCGTTGGACCTCGACAGCTTGCGTGACGCCTGGTGGTCCGAGTTACGCGAAAGCGAGCAAGCTAAATACGAGTCGGATGGTAGGGACTTCGACGCGGATGAAGTAAGCTATCGGCGCGGCTTTGAGGCTGCACAACACAAACAGCGACGTGGAAAAGTCTATTCGGAATGTGAAGCGGGCTTGCGAGAGGATTACTCAGACGACGAGTTGAACGAAGCATTTCGTCGAGGGTTCGATCGTGGTGTCGATTACCACGTGACGACTGTGGAGATATGGAAAGAGTGAGAGACTTCTTATTGAACGCTTCAGTCTTAGTCGGGATACTTGGTGTCAGCGCGTTCATTACGAGTTGGTTCGCTAAAACAATGTATGTTCGTTGTCTTGCTTGCGGCACTCTAAACGCTCGACGGCGGGAGGAGTGCCGCTCCTGCCAAACTAAACTCTAAAGACCTAAACTGTAAAAGTATGCCACAAACTCAAGTGCCCCCTGATTGGCAAACTCCTGCCGAAAAGACTGACTATTCACAAACACCTGATTACGCGGAAACGATCGCATTCGCCAAACGACTAGCCGCGGAGTCAACCTCAATTCAATTTCAGACGTTTGGATTCAGCGGGCAGGGAAGAGCGTTACCTTTGTTAGTGTGCTCGGAAGCGGGAGTGTTTTCGCCAGAAGCTGCGAAAGAGAAAGGCAAGGCGATCGTCCTTATCCAGGCGTGCATACACGCGGGCGAGCCTGATGGTAAGGACGCCCTGTTTGCTTTGCTGCGAGATGTCGCCATAACAAAGTCCGCTGAAGGTCTCCTGCAAAACGTGGTGTTGCTCTTTATTCCAATCTACAACAGTGACGGACATGAACGTTCGAGTCCGTACAATCGAATTAACCAGAACGGGCCTGTCAGCATGGGTTGGCGCACAACAGCAACTTATCAGAATCTCAACCGCGATTACATGAAAGCGGATACGCCTGAGACGCGTTCTTGGCTGCGACTCTGGAACCATTGGCAGCCGGATCTCTTCATCGATTGCCACGTGACTGATGGCGCCGATTATCGTTGCAACATTACGTATCATCATGAACATCACAGCGGCATCGATAGCGGTGTCCTGGCGTGGGAACGAGATGTCTTTGGTCACAAAGTGGCGCCAGCTACTGAAGCGGCCGGCAATGTGATCTCGTGGTATCTCGAGTTTATCGACAACCGCGATCTTAAACTCGGTACCCGAGACTTCAATGGCTCACCAAGGTTCTCAACTGGTTACGTTCCTCTGAGAAATCGTCCTGGTATTCTGATCGAGACCCACATGATCAAGGATTACCGATCGAGAGTGATTGGAACATATGACTTTCTCCGATCGGCTCTTCACGAAGTGAATCTCGATCCTTCGCGTCTCATTGAAGTTGGGCGCAAGGCAGATGAACAAGCGGTACGACTGGTCGATAAGTATTCGCTGTATCCGTTGGATTTCAAGCTCACTGACGAAGTAACACCGCTTGAGCTCAAAGCATTCTCTTACGTTACCGAAGAGAGTGACATTTCAGGTGAACTACGCGTGATCTTTGGCAGGGAACCTCTCGATCTGACGGTTCCGATGTATCAAACATTTGAAGTCACAAAGGCTGTCAAACCGCCGCGCGCTTATATCATTCCTCTTCAATGGCAAAGTGTAATTGACGTGGTGAAAGCCCATGGCTTGCAAACTACGGAACTTCCGGACACTGCATCGATGAACGTAGAGAGCTATCGTTTCACAAATGTACAGTGGCCGTCCGAACCGTTCGAAGGCCGACACATGCCTCGATTTGAACTTGAAACGATTATCGAGGAACGAGTTTTTGCCGCAGGGTCAGTTATCGTCTCTCTCGAGCAGCCGCTTTCAAGAGTAGCGCTGAATTTACTTGAACCAGCAGCACCCGACTCACTCGCGCGCTGGGGATTTTTTAATGCGGTGTTTGAAGAGAAGGAATACGCCGAACACTATGTTCTCGAGGATCTTGCTCGGCAGATGATGGCCAACGATCCGTCACTCGCGGATGAATTTGTTCGGGCAATAGCAGAAGATCCTGAGTTCGCTTCCAATCCGGCAGAACGCTTGAGGTTCTTTTACAAACGTTCGCCCTACTGGGATCCACAAATGAATCTTTACCCAGTAGGGCGTCTGGTCGTTAAGTGATTGTGGTGGCGCCCGACACAATAGCTCACTCGGCAATCGTGTCGGTGTCGGGCGCCGCAGGGCAAACAGTGTGCGCGTTTGCCTAAACGACTGTACGGCGTCCGCCGATAATGTTAATAAGTAGCACTACCAACGCCAACACGAGCAGGATGTGAATGAACCCACCTATCGTGTAACTGCTAACTACACCCAGCAGCCATAGCACTAACAAGATTACGAAAATCGTCCAGAGCATCGGTTCTCCTCCTTTTGTTAACCACTCGGATTACCAAAGATTCGTCGGTACAAAAGCTCTTCGCGCTAATTGGGGAGCAACGACTATGCCAACCTGCTGCATCAAGCATCTTGCGAGTCTAAAGTGCGGCATTGCGCTAACTTATTCAGTATGTCGCGATAAGTTGCAGCCTTTTGCTCGCGCAGGAAATGCGTACGAAAACATGCCAGTCAAAGCTTAGCCGATATGATTCAATTCATCGTCGGCCGGATTAATGCAATTCTGTTGGATTTTTCATAATGTTCTTCTGGACTTGAGAGTTGTTGGCTGGTAAAGTGAAGTCCAGCGTTCGCTGCGTGTTATCCGCGGGCGCGTCGTGGGTTTTAAGAGACAAACTCTTCCGCGTGCGGTTCCTTCCTTCCGAAGTCCGTCGCTTTTCCTAACCCGATTTTCATCTGGTCTTAGATATTTTGAGCGTCACGGTGTTTTGATCCAGACGCTCTGGAGGTCTTTTTTGTATGCCAACCCCCGCTCCCAGAGTCTCTTTACGGACACGTAGGACAGTCCTGGTTGCCCTTTCCATCGTATTGCTGGTAGTCGCTGTTATAGCGTCCATTGTTCTTTACACGCGGCAGCAACCGCACGTTCAAAAGATCAACTATTCACAGCTCTACTCCCTGGCAGGAGGCGCCGGCATTTCGGCATTGACTGTTGAGGGTGAAACGGTGACGGTGACGAAGCAAGATGGCACGCTTGTCGAAGCTATTGTGACAGGCGAGGCTGCGCAGCACGAAATCGTCGAGGCATTTCGCAAGAACAACGTTCCCGTTGAGTTCCGAGCTCTACAGCCTGGAGTGATCACTACCGCACTGAACTGGGCGTTGCCATTCTTCTGTTTAGCTTTCCTTGGATTTGCAGGCTGGAAGATTTATGCAAGCATGAATGGGCGTGGTTCGTTCGATCTAGAGAACCAGAGCGGCAAACAAAGCGTGGGGTTCGAAGACGTCGCCGGTGTCGACGAAGCTAAAGCTGAACTGACAGAGACGATTGAATTTCTGAAAGACCCTGCCCGTTTTGGTCGTTTAGGCGGCCGGGTTCCGCGAGGGATACTGCTCTACGGCCCTCCGGGAACCGGTAAGACATTGTTGGCCCGTGCTGCAGCAAAAGAGGCAGGCGTTCCGTTTTTGGCGGCTTCCGGGTCGAGCTTTCAGGAGAAATTTGCTGGATTGGGCGCCGCCAGAGTGCGCCATCTCTTCGCAAAGGGAAGAAAGTTGTCGCCATGCATTATCTTCATTGACGAGATTGATGCGCTTGGTCGTCAACGGGGACGTGGCGGTGATTCCGCGTCAGCCGATCAGGATCAGACATTGAATCAGCTACTGGTTGAAATGGATGGTTTCGATCAGTCAATTGCAGTGGTGGTAATCGCCTCAACTAATCGGCCTGACATTCTGGACAAGGCCTTGACGAGACCCGGTCGCTTTGATCGTGAGATCGCAGTCAATCTTGCCGACGTTGGTGGTCGCGAAGCAATCTTGAAAGTTCACGCACGTAATCTGACACTCGAGCAGGACCTTGATCTGAAGTGGATTGCTCGTGGCACACCTGGATTCTCCGGCGCCGAGTTGGCAAATCTGATGAATGAAGCGGCGATTGCAGCGACACGCGATGCATCAGACGCTGTCGCACGCAAGCACATCGAATACGCGCGCGATCGGATACTGATGGGCGCTGAGCGACAGGGCTTTATGATGGACGAGGAAGAGCGCTACGCCACTGCGGTGCATGAAGCGGGACACGTAGCTGTGGGACTAGCTGTCGAGAATGGCGACCCAATTCATAAGGTTTCGATACTGCCGCGTGGACGTGCGTTAGGCGTAACGCAGTCCTTGCCGGAACGTGATCGACTCATGAAGAAGCGTGAATATCTCGAGGATCAGATCGCGTTACTGCTGGGCGGCCGCGCTGCGGAGCAGGTATTGCTTTCGACGATGACGGCCGGTGCTTCGAACGATATTGAGCGGGCTGTGGAGATCGCGCGGAAGATGGTTAGCGAGTTCGGGATGAGCCGCTTAGGTCCCATTCACCTTGGACAGTCTGATCAACCGCATAGCCAGAATCTGCTTGATCGAATTGAAGAAGCGACGAACGAGATTATCAATGAACAGCTGGAACGTGCATGTGAAGTTGTAACCAAAGAGACTGAGTCGATAAATCGACTTGTTGAGTTACTGATGGAGCGAGACACGTTGGATGCCGAGGAGATTGCCGGGTGCTTTTTAAAGGATGAAGCGCGAGCGGCCTAAGTGTCCGATATGCTTTAGCTTGTCGTGCCTCACACCACCGGGCTTTAGCCGGTGGTACTTCAATTTCATGCTACTGCGATCATCTGACAGTGGCTACGAAGTTGAAGAACCACCGGCTAAAGCCTGGTGGTGTTCCAACTTCTATCTCCATTTTTTGTAGTCGTGAAATTGAAGTACCACCGGCTAAAGCCTGGTGGTGTGAGGCACGCCAAGACAGACGCATATCGGACATCACTCAACGCGAAGCGTCGCCTTATTACTCGTCACTCCGCGCACACTAACACTCACATTGAGATCGCCTGCTCCAATGAGTGCGTCAGGTAACCGCACCGTTACTTGTGACATCCAGCTCAAATTATTAACCCGGTTCGCGGCTTCACAAGGCAAGTCGAAAACGTGTTGTTGCCCGTCTTCTGCCTTCACTGTAATGAAGGGCACATCCGCAGCCTGCAGCAATACACCAACAACAAAAAGAGTAAGTCGCGTGTGGTTATCCGAACTCAGATTGCGAGATGGTGTGACGTGGAAAGGCTCTGTCTCTTTCGTGACTGAGTCCAGTGCAATCGCTCGGCCGGTTAAACTCGAGACCAGCAGTTGCGGGACAGGCAGTTCATTCCCGACGTGGCGTTGACCAAAGGAGAGGTTATCAATAAGCGCGCTTGGAGTCGGCTCTGGAAAGTCCAGGGAAAATGTCAGTGACTGAATAGGTTGATCGGTGACGAAACCTACGAACGATGATCCGTCTGACTCGTTCATTGTTACGCTCTCACCCGTTGATGTCGAAACAATCATTGGCGATACAAATTGGTCACAACCAACCGCGGTTGTACCGGGCGGAAGGAACAAAGTGATCCGCGTGATCTCACCCACAGTCGAGCCTACGAGCACGGTGTTGCCATTCACCTTACTGGTGCCCATGCCGCCGATGCTTTCAATGAAAATACTATCGACCTGATGGTTGAGTTCCAGGTCCAATGGTGTCACCGACTCAAAGTCGACTGTGTGCAGGTTCTGCGATGCGGCGTTGAAAGTGGTGCGATTGCGGAATACCTCGGCGTTGGCTTGGGAGTTCCACGTGCCGAAGCAAAGGAAGACAAAGAGGGCTACCAAAGAAAAGTGTTTCACTCGACGCCTCCTGGAGGTAACGGGGCGAACTTAGGCTGTGGGCCTTATACCACTTCTTGGGTTGCGAGAGAAGGCCCATCCTTCAAGCT
>DATDFV010000146.1:0-2009 GCA_036522415.1 Pyrinomonadaceae bacterium
GCTACGTTGTCAGCATGTCCTTCGAGTTCAGTTGCGTAACGCAACAGCTTTTCGACAGAGAGTTCTTGTTCCATCAGTTCTGAGAAAAGTGACAGCCCAGCAACAATCGCGGCGCCGCTACTTCCTAAACCGCTGGCAAACGGAATCTCGTTTTCAATCTCGAGTCGCACCGGCGGTAACTCAAAGCCTTCACGCTCAGCTACCAGCCGCATTGCCTTGTAGATCAGATTCTCCTGGTCGCGTGGGATAATGTTGCTATCTCGTTCGTCAAACGTCTCGACAATGCATGGCACACCACACGGGTTGATAGACGCCCTAACCGTCAAATAAAGATTCAACGCCAGGCCACAGCAATCAAATCCGGATCCAAGATTTGAGGTTGAGGCGGGAACGCGTACTTCAACGCTGCGAGCGAAGTCTTTTAAGTCCAATGTCATCGGAACCAATATGGTTGATTGCGTTTTCCGTGAAGAATCCGAAGATTACTTAGTGACAAGCAAAGTGCGTTGACAATGCGTTACTAATCTTTTCCAAAGCTCCTTGAAGCACCTCATCCTCGCGAGCGATACAAAGGCGCAGGTAGCTGTCCCAATCGTTACTGTCAGAGAAAGCAGCACCGGGTACCGCTGAGACTTGAGCTTCACGGATCAATAAATCGTTCAACTCGATTGCGTCTTTATAGCCGTCCGGAGTGCGAGCCCAAATGTAAAACGTAGATCCTGATTCGTAGATGCGAAATCCGGATTGTGAGAGTGCCTGTACTGCGAACTCCCGCTTTGCTGTAAACCTCTCACGCAAACGGTCGTAGTACTTCGCATCACTCATCAACACCTCACCAAGAGCTTTCTGTAAAGGCGTCGGCGAACAAACATAGAAAATATTATTCGCCCGATTGAGAGGTGCGATTAATTCCGCAGGCCCACAACAGTATCCAAGCCTCCACCCTGAGATGTTCCATGACTTTGAAAATGAATTGACTGTGATGGTTCTCTCTTTCATGCCCGGCAGCGTGGCAATCGAGACGTGTGACTCCGGCCCACTTACATAGTGTTCATAGACTTCATCGGCGATGCACAGCAGATCCAATTCCATGCATACGTCAGCTATCGCCTCGCGTTCGGCGCTCGTAAACACTTTTCCGGTAGGATTCGCAGGCGAACATGCAATGATTGCCTTTAATGGAAACTGAGCTCGTTTTTTTAATTCCTTACAACGCAGGAACAACTCATCTGCATCCAGTTCGAGACTCTCACCACGCAAAGGAAAGACCTCAGAAGCTGAACCCAGCTCGTCAAGAATATAGCGGTGATACGGATAGTAAGGTTCAAACACGAGTGCCGAAGCGTCCAGTAAATACGATTGAGCGATAGACACCAAAGCTCCAGTGGCTCCCGGTGTAATTAACAGTTCCAGTGCTTTTGCTTCCGGATCTATCTCAATTCCGCTGTGTGCTTTTATCTGTTGACTTACAGCCAAACGCAATTCGCGATCGCCTTCGGCTGGAAGATAGTGATTATCGCTGGCCGCGATTCTTCGTATTGCTGATGCGGCAAGCGATGGATGTATGGTGAGTTCAGACTGGCCCTGAACGAGGTTGCCGCTCCTGGGAACCAGTCTCGTTAGGGCACGAATGTCCGGACGCTTCTTCGTTGTCATGTCTGTACCGTTGTCCACAGATTACACCGATTACACAAATTACATCGACGCTAACCGTCATGTGGTGCTGACTACTCCCACTGGGCGCTACCCGTCACTGGCACGTTTGGCCCAATTACCCTCACATGCCTTGCCTCCTATACAGGTTGCGCCACGCAGTCAGCACCACATCACGGTAGCATTTAAATGAACTTTGTACTTAGAGCTTGCCAAAAAATCTGTCTCCCCTGCTTAATTTTCGGACTACTTACAAAATTCCTTTCGCCAACAACAACTCGGCATTCAGAATTGCCGCTCCGGCTGCCCCTCGAATTGTGTTATGCCCAAGCGCAACGAACCGATAGTCGAGCACA
>DATDFV010000147.1:0-34751 GCA_036522415.1 Pyrinomonadaceae bacterium
CGATTAACTGAATCACTTGGACCAGCCTTCCCGCATCTTCACTCATAACAACCGCTGTGCCACAACGATTCGAAGGTATCGAGATTGCTCAGTTGATAACCTGAGGTGAGGTCATGAACATCAGAAGGCGGATTGTTGGTCAGGTTGCTTTAGTGGCTGTGTTTGTAATGCGGGTTCAAGGTCAGAAGAGTTTTGAGGCCGCCAGGGTCCGAGCGCGTTCGGTCGAGCCGATAATCAGCGAAGCAGCAGCGCGATACGGCGTAGATCCGCGAGTGTTATGGACCATTGGTTACCTCGAGAGCAGGTTCAATAGCAACGCTATCAGCTACAAAAACGGCGAGCCGTGCGCATTTGGATTAATGCAGTTTTTGCCCTCTACTGGGAAGAGATACGGCCTGCGTAATCCGCACGATCCCCAGAATGCGATCGATGCAGCTGCGCGTTATTTACGCGAGCTAATGGCACGTTTTGATGGACGACTCGAATTGGTTCTTGCTGCTTACAACGCAGGAGAAGGAGCGGTCGAGGCGTATCGTTACGGGAGAAGGCTAATGCTTCCGAATGGTAAGGTTATTAACCCGAGGGGAATTAGCACTGGAGGTATTCCGCCTTACAGGGAAACACGAGGTTACGTTGCGCGAGGTCGACTGATTTTCAGTGCGATCACCCGTAAACAATTATTTTTAGGTTCTCCCAGACAAGGTGCTGAAACTTCCGCAAAAGGTTCCAATCTCCTCAGAGAAGCTAGTATTTATACATCTAATTATGGCTCTAGAAGCTTAACTCCTAACACACTTTCTCTTTACTCGAGCGAACCATGAGAAAATTACTGGAAGCCAAGCGTCGTATTCTATTCGGGAGATCGATTTGAAAAATGTCTCCCACTTTTGGTGCGATGTTTTTCTTCTTCGGCATTAAATACGAGGCCCATCGGCAGTTGCCCTTGAGCGGCTCGCCCACGCCACTTCGAATAAAGACTACTCACCGGCGAGTCCGCTCCGAGCGCGTGTTCGGTATGCCGATGAAGGTGAACTCACTGCGATTCATAAGCTCGTTGAATCCGAACGAAGTCTTTGAGATTTTTGAAATAACTTGGACAAAGGTGCCGATCCTTTTTGTTAGGGAGATACGTGATTTCTTCGACCCTACCCCTAAATGTACGTATCCCGATACCGGACTCTCCGTCCAAATAGCCCTTGTGGTCTGGATCCTTGGGTTTCAAGCCCTCGAACTCTATCAGCCGTTGCGAGCCGAGCTTCAAATCGGCGAGCGACATCTGATTTTTAGGCGTCACGTATATCAACAAGACGGTGCCTTCAGGAACCTTTCCAGCGCAGTCATTCCAACCTTCAGTATTTTCGTTAGCATAAACAATGTAGACCTCACTCTCGCCGAGTTTATAAATTGAGCGGCCCGCATTTAAGGAATATATCTGGGTACCGTCGCTAGGTGGAGGAGGAGGAGGTCCCAGCAACTTTTCAACATCCGCGCGGGTTGAATGTAGCGGAACAATCCCTTGCCAATCCTTAGCATCTGAACTACTGACAAGACAAAGCAGGAAGCAAAGACAGCCAAGCACGTTAAGCGTGAGTCTCATGTCTTACTCTGAGTGGAACGTAAGCACCGAACTACTAATTAGATAGCAAACAGTCATGTTGTAACACAACTATTTGGAATAAAACATTCAACCATCATCAGCAGGCGGCTCATGAAGTGGCGAGGGCACTTCATGAGCCTTTCTTTTTCGTGAACCTGATGACCCATGCGTCAACTTTTTCGTCACTGCGACGACTTCTTCGTCACTGCGTCAACTTTTTCGTCGCATCACCCATTCTGATGAACTTTCGAGTCCTCATTTCTCTAGTCGTGATCATACTATGCGGTCACCTGGACCTAGTGAGACCTTGTTACAAAGGTTGAATCAGAGAAGTGGGTTCGACCAATTCACCCTCAATGCAGTGAGCCGCTCAAAGCTTTGTCTAACTTGGAGGTGGGGTAAATGTCTGGAGACCATATAAAGAGATTTGTTCCTCATTTGCGACTTGGCCTAATTCTAATAGTGTCGATTGTACTTCTTGGATCGAACGCTAAGGCCCAACAAGGTGCAGTACCAGTTCCCAACCTGGATTCAGCCGCGCTAAATGACATCCTTGAATGGCTGAATACAAATGCTTTTCCTCGCGCACGAATCGGTGTGAAAGATCGAGGTCAGTCGCATAAGGGCCGTTTTGGTTTGCCGAATTATTATACGGGCAATGTCGAACGCATTTTCTCTGAAGGTTTCCATGTCACATCGGTCAATGGTTGCCAGGTGATATTAAGCAATGAACCTGTGGCAATTATTGACGCAACCTATTCCCACGGTAAGTTCCAGAAATTCATCGTTCAAAAGAATGGCGAACGGAAGTTAACACCTCAGGTCGCGTCGCTTTTTCTTTCTCTAAACAGGATGAGTGATAGAGGCAGGGCACCATATCTTCATACCGACGATCCGGATAAAGCCAAGCTCCTTGGGTCCTGGCGAACAATCTTCGATAACAAAGGCTTCATTTTGCATGAGATTTTTGGTATGGAGCTTACTGCCGCAGAACAACCTCATACAAAAGAATTGGCGCACTTTAATTACCTAACGTTCACCTTCGACAATAAGGAACTCGCGGAACAGTTCAATGCGGCGTTCCGCCGAGCTATAAAGATTTGCGGATCCAAGTAGTACTTTATCTAAACGCGATACGCCGCGATAACATCAATTACCGCGATACAATCTGGCCTTTTTGTAAGCGACTTCAGCTTCGCCCTTTCTTCCGACATCATCGAGAAAGCAAGCGTATGATTCCCAACGATCTGCAGATTCAGATTTGAGCTCTATTCCACGTAAATGAACCTGCTCAGCTTCGACTAGCTTTCCACGCTGCACTAGAATTAGAGCTAAGATTCTTCGCGCATTTGACGAGTCGCGTAAATGCAACGATTCTTTAACATTGCGTTCGGCCTCATCGAGAACACCGTCTTCCATTTCAGCAGCACCGAGCGCCCGCCAGGCGGCTGCCAACTTCGGATCCAAATCGCGAGCGCGAGACAGATGCATTCGCGCCGCCTTCCAATTCTCAAGCTTAAAGTACGCCCATCCAAGATTCCACGAAAGCTCCGCGTCTTGTTCCACAAGAGACGGATGTGATTCCATTAAACTGATCGCGTCATCCCACCGCTCTTCTTCCATTAGATCTTGAGCCTGAGAATTTAGTTGTTTGCTTTCGTTCTCCATAGGAGTAGAGCCCCACCGAACGGCGGAGTTGACCGGGCCACCGCCCGCTCAAACGGGCCATGATAGAACCGGATCACTTTGATGAGAAGCTCGCTGGCGGTGGCTCCGGTCCAACGATTTGTTCGACGTTCGTTTGACTTTCAAGTGCTTTCTGCGTAAGCGAAATGATTTGAAAAACCGCATCGTAGAGGGAGAGGACAAACTCTTAAGTTCGTCGCCCCCATAAATGAGCAAATAGATTCGTCTACCGCCGTCGATGATCCATCCGCGCCGATATTTGCACCCGCTGTCAAACGGTAGTGAGTAGATTACGTCCCTCGCTTTGCGACCGTCCACAATAATGTCAGTTTCCCGAGATGGCCAAATATCATCTCCGCCTATCAGGAACCACAAACCAGAAATGTCTCGATTTGGGCGTTCACTATCATCCGTTGCTAACACCCAAACAGTGTAAAGGTTATGACATCCGTCTGACTCATTGGCGGGTGCTGAACCATAAGCCTCCAGCCATTTGTACTCAAGGTCTTTGACGAGGCGAAAAGGCTTGGGAGTTTCGATTGTGAAACTACCATCGCGTGGAGAATAGACCCGCCAATGAGACTTGCGTGTCTGTTTGTGAGTGACTTTTCGTTGTGCCGAAACAGGAAAGATCGCGAATGCTACAAACAACGAGGCCGCGGCCAAGATCTTCAAACGTTGCGTTTTACATACCATCGACAAAGGAAACCGTCGAACTACTAATTACATAGCAAACAGTCATGTTGTAACACAACCATTTGCGATAAACATTCAACGATCATCGACAGGTGGCTCATGAAGTGGTGAGGGCACTTCATGAGCCTTTCTATCGTCAACCTGGTGACCCATGCGTCAACTTTTTCGTCACTGCGACGATTTTTTCGTCACTGCGACGAGTTTTTCGTCACATCACCCAGGCCATAAACGTTCGACTCGGCTTTTCCACAGCTGTTAACCACGTCAGACAGAATTGGCATGACCCTTGTACTGGTACCCACGGAATCGTCACGTAACTTGGTTGTTGAGGAATAGATGATGAGTCGGTGTTTTACGCTTGAAGAATATCTCAAGGAATTTGTTGATGAGAACACTCAATCAGACGCCGAAGAAATAAAGCTCATCGTCACAGATCAACAAGCACAGACTCTCGGTTACTTCCTGATAAATGGCTTGGCAGGTTTCGTGGAGTGCACACGATTACATGGTAGACCTTGCACTGAGACTCGATCGACCCGGCCGCCCGGGGAAGACGATTCAGACGAGTTCATCAATTAGCGAGGTATCTAATGAGCGCAACAGAAGCGGTTTTCCAACCGCCACGAACAAATGCAAGAGCAGTTGAGAACGTTGATGAGGAGCCGATCACACAAGAGACGATTTATTACCCCGTCATACAACGTGATCCGCAGGATATCCGCACGATACTGCGGCTCTCTTTTTCATCTCTGTTGTTCGCCGTGTTGAGTCTGACTTTGTCGGGTTTATTGATTTACAAACTCACTCGTCGCCCTGAACTCGTAGTCGTCGAAGGTACACCTGAAGGCGATCGTGTCGTTGGGGACGATAGACATTACACAATGCAAGGATCAGTTCAAGTTAGACCGGATCGACCTGGCGACGGCGATAAGAAATATCTGGTAGCAAAGTGGGCTGAAAGCTTTTTCAGAATCGATCCGCAGATTCGACGCGCAGATATCGTTCGGGGCCTAAAGCTCATGACGCCCGACGCCGCCGTTGCGCTTGTAGAGCAAGTGAAACAGACAGGTGAATGGGAAACGCAACGTCGGGAAGAGTGGCAGACGGTATGGAAGCCTCAAGTAATCACCGTCAGCACAGACGATCCCTACAAGGTACAAGTCGTAGGGCAGCAATCCATTACGAAGACTGTCAGTGGCCTGGTTCAACACGCGAGCAGGCAAATCATTTGTACGTTGATTTTGAAAGCCGATTCAGCTCAACGCACAGAAGATAACCAGAACACGGGATTTCGCATCGCCGGATTGGCCGATATGAAAGTGTTGGACGAATCACCGGCTTCAGCAACTTCCCAAACGTCAATCTCTGTCGCGCCGCCAGAGTAAATACGAAGGAGACATTCATGAGACTCGCCGGATCAATCGCACTTGCGTTGTTCTTAACTGGATCTGTTGTAATGGCTCAACAGTCCGATGACAAGAAGCCGATCGCGGAACAGCCAATCAGCAAGCCGCAATCTGTCGTCATTAAGCCCAAGAAGAAGAGACACTTTATACCTGCAGCTCAGCGCGTCGTAATTCCTCCTGCGACAGTCCTTCACAATCCGGAATACCTTTCAGGCGAGGCCAGCGTCACTGTTGCTGCCAACTCGAATCCATTAATTCGCATCGGCATGGCCCAGAATGGCGTCACGTTAATTGAGTTTCCCTCCGCCGATAAGTTCTTTGCGGTTCACGCCGGCAATTCCGACCTATGTCACCCTGCTCCAGTTCGTCTAAATACTTTGGCAATTGGATCTGAAATTTCATGGGCCGGTGTTCCAACTCAGATTCCGCCCCCGTCAACAGAAAAGGTTCTCCGGCCCTTACAAGAATTTTTTCCACACCTTCGATCCTAGAGAATCGACATTTTTCGCCTTGCAGGTTTGCGACTATGACGATTTTGCGGTTCATTCGGTCCGCGACAACTCGAAGCTGTCTGGCTCTTTCAGCTTGAATGTCCTGCGTGCCATATGAAAACGTAAGCCGAGCTCCTGTGGCACCAGCTTCTAATAAAGCCACAATCACACTCTCGTCTGTAGTTTTGTGTCCATACGTAAACCACACTTGAGGGTAAGGAAATGTCCACATGCAGTCCTCCGCGATCCAAGTTATAAGGATCTTATTCGTCTACCTAAAATTCTTTTTTAGGTCTCGATATCGACCTTGTTTGACCCGTCGAAATGCCACTTACGAACGCGTTGTTATGAGAAAGATGTCATTCCCAACTTGACCGGCGAGTGCGCAAGGCAGTCAAGATCGTGAGAGTCTTCACACTGAGATTACTTGTAACAAGATCCGTCCCGTCTTCCTCAGAGCCGCGGAAGCGTATCACGATCGGGTGCGATGTCAAGTGGTAGAATTGAGTGACAGTGAACAAGAACACGCGCCACCTCATAGGTTTTTGAGCTAAATATTGACATAACGTCGTTAGAGGCGTATGTTCTCGCCTCGATCATCAACCGAATTCTGACCTTGCATCCTCGCAAACTTCCGGTTCGGTTCGTCAATAACGATCTCATCCCACGGAGACCGTCCAATGCATACCTTGAAACAGTACTTCCTCTCGATATCGGTTATCACCTTTTTCCTGTGTCCTGGAGTCGCGGGCCAAGTGCAACGAATGGCGATCGCAAGCGGAAGTTATTCGCTCGCCGCGCATGGGACTAGTAGCGTAGACGCTTTCTGTCTAGACCAGACGAGGCATGCTCCTTCGAGCGAGTCTACTTACTCTAATGTCTTATCCTCCTCAGATTCCGCGACCGTGGTAATTGGCAGGCGACGACTTAGCCTCGCCGATGCAATCACCCAAGGAATCATCGAAGTAAAAGGTCAGGACTTAACACCGGCTCGGCGCGCAGAAATAATTGACAACAAGCTGAAAAGGAGCGGACTCTCCCAGGAACAACAAGACTTTTATAAAGTATTGATGACCTTGGAGAGCCGGCGGCCCTCAGCCAGAACTGAGGGTGACTACACGCAACTTGCCCTATTCAATAAAACTTCCCAGCCGATCACTCTACTAACCTCTAAGAGGTTAGTGGTTGGAACCGAAGCCGAAGGTCTTCCCGATGTCGATCTCGAAGCAATAACAGCTTCAGGATCGGCGAATCAGTTTGCGATCCAAGATCGATTGTGGAAGTCAACAACTCGAAAGCACCAAGTGCTACTGAAAGACATTGGTGTTTATTCTGGGAGACTTACAGGAGAAGCGGATGACGCAACACTCAATGCTATCGCAAAGTTTAAGCGAAGCAAAGACCTGGGCAGTGATCCAATCATCGATAAAAACACAGAGATTGCTCTAAAGAGTGCTGCTCTTGAAGCTCGGGATAGCAGATTTGTAGCTTTGACTTTGGAGTCTACTCAAGATGCTCCTAACCTGTATCGCTTGACATCGAGCGGCAAGGAACTATATGTCGGCGACCAAATCGCCGCCTTAACGAAAGTTATAAATAAGGAGCGTAACCAAAGGGGAAGAGGCAACAACGTCTATCTGATCCTGAAGGGTTTTCCAGACGAAAAAGTGGATGCATTAAACACCTCGTTGCGCATTCAGCAGAAAGTCATTGACCCTGAGATATCAATTAGGCCGCTTAACACACCAAGTGATTCTACAGACGTAGAAGAGTTTTTCTTTTCAGGTGGCAAAACCTTTCTAGTCGACTCGGTTACTGTCCCGGCCTTCGTTGCGTCGGGAAGAAATGGTGGCTACTACGGTTCAAGTTTTGCGCTTCAAGATAACCAGAACCGCGTGGGTACGGTCAGTGTTTTTGCGACACTTAAACCCGCTGTGATTGAGTTTGTTGATCGAGCTCGCACAATGTTTCAACAACGGGGAGATTGGAGTCCTGCCAAAATCGCCAATGTCGCAAGAGCACGCCTTAGACAAAAGTTTGACCTGTCGGAAGACGGAATCCGGGTCGAATTCAAAGATCAATTTGGTCGAATACACCTCGGCGAAATTCGAGGTATTAACTTTATTTGGATTACAGCAGAGTGATGAATGACGCGGTTTCAAAATCGGTCAAGCCATCCGACTGCGTTCTAGCCTTTGGGATCCCAACGACGCGGGATGATTTTGAGCGTGCAGTGAAAGAACCCAAAAACCGAGAATTCGTCGTGAACTGTTGCCCAAGCTGGGAGGAGTATGAGTTTGAGGTTGTTAGTGAGATCGATAAGACCGTCCCGAATATCGAGCGACTCGGAGTGCGCGTGGTTCGTAATCTCACGCTTTCGATGTTCGGTCAATTGTTTGAGGAACAATCAACTCGAGTGATTGTTCTGTTTTGTCATGGAGATACCTCGAACTTAGAGTTTGACGATGGGTTAGCTACTGGAGATCAAGTTGTCGAGCAAATTCCAAAAGACTCGACGATGACAATTGACCTTTGCGCCTGCTCGGCCTTTGGTCCGGCGAAGGCGATCATCAAGCAGCGCCCGAGTTGTCTAACAAAGTTTGTTGAAGTTTCTGCGACGCCCAGCTATTGGCTTTATTTCTATTGGGCTCTTTTCAAGATGCTGAGTGACAAAAATCTCGATTACACGGAGGCACTTGCTGAGACCGTAGACTTGTTTGTCGAATAAGCGAGCGATCTAAAAAAACGCTATGAGCGCACCAACCATCGATAATGTAGTTAAGCTCTTAAAAAAATTTGACCCTAATAGTCTGGAAGCGTTGCGCCTCGAATATCCTGAGGAAGCTGACAGGCTAAGGGTTGGAATTGTAATGGGGCCTAAAGCCTCAACGAACCTGAGACTAGCCGCCAGTGCGAAAGGCCTCAACTCGGCTGTTAAAACATGCAATAGTGTGCTGCCGCAAATTCGTAAAAAGCTAAAACGTGCGAACTCGATTCGATTGATTAGTGAGCTCATGACGATTCTTGCGGGCGCGTCAGTTTTTACCGTACTCGCAACCAGCTTTCCGAACTTTGTCCGATATACAATAGCCACGGTCGCGCTTGCCGGTTCTTTACTCGCACTGATAGCAACGTACATGGGAGGAACATTCCACCCGACTGGCGGCAGCCTTGCCGATGCCTTTGCTGATCTAGTCGAGTGCCAAGTTGAGGCGAAGGGAATCCTTCAAGAGCTCAAGGTTTTGAGCTCCGAAGATTCAACGGATAGTTCGGCTGACGAGACGATCAGAGCAGGAAACGACCTCTGCGGAAGAATACTAAGAACCGTAAATTTTGCAGTTTGATCCTGTAGCTAACGTTCTTCACCAATGGCAATGATTGGGTTGCTGACGTCGACATCGACGATGCCGCCGGCATCGAACACATTTTCCAGGTGCTCAGAAATAAGTTATCCGGGAACTCGACTCACCCTATAACATTCACGAGATTCTCGTTGGCTATGCACAACGATCCTGGCTACTCCATTTCAGATCTGATCTTGAGATATTGTCGTGGTAGTCTCGAGATTTCGATAAAAGCAAACTAGGAGTCAGACGACCGTAATCTAACTAACCCATTATTTGATCAGGAAGGTAAACAATGATTACGCCGAGATCCAAAGCCGCAGGAGCGCTCTACTACCCTTACATTCATATCAAAGATCTAAACTGGTTACTGAGCAATCTAATCATATTCCCATGTATCAAACGCATGGTACCTATGCATTTCATTCCGAGAGATAGCAACGAGGTAAGGGCTCTTTCAGAATGGGTAGGTGACCAGGAACCGTTATTGCAACCGGCATATCTGTTCTCCCCCAGAGCGGAACAAGCCCAGTCAAATCTCGCAGGAAAGTTGAAGCGCGATGCGCAGAATGATGAGTTTGTTCGGAGCTACGGACAAGCAGCAGCCAGCGAGCTTCGGCACGAAAAAGACTACGGCTTTCAGATACATGTGCAAAAGCTGTCCCGTGAGCTTAAAGACGCATTGGCCCATACTCAACTGGCTTGGAATCCGATTAACAAGGAACCATATGATCAGCACTCCGAATATGTCGAACTGCATCCGCGAGTGGGTGAAGCAGTAATGTCGACTCTTGCAATTGCGTGTGCACAGGATGATGGCCTTGATATTGTAGGTGACAGGCGTACCGGACAATTGCATCGCTGCCTCTTGGAGAAGCGCTTGGACACAGTTTATGAAAGCTGGTTGGGACTGGAGACCAATCTGGAACCGCCACAGGCTGCCTCCGGCGAGGAACTGATGGAGTTCATGGTGGGTATGACTGCAGATCTTTCGACCTTGTCAGTTGACGCGATACGCGATCTCGTTGCTGAGCGGGAGGCAATCGACGACCTTATTACAGCGTTGAGAGAAGAAGCGACCAAGATTCCAACAATGGGCGCAGGTAACAAACGCGAGGATTTCTTCAAACAAGCTTCCACAAAGATCATGGAGAAGTGGGAGAGCGATCGAAATAATCTGTCCAACTTTTGGAGCGCCTTTTTCGGACAGGATACAGCCAAACTAGCGAGTAGTTTTGCTACAACTGTCGCCGACAAGACTTTGACAGGTTTTGCAACGGGAACTCTAGGCGCGGCTGGCAAAGCGGCAATAACTGCCTCTATAGCTGGAAGCGCAGCAAACGCCGGTTGGATTGGGGCGCTCGCAACTGGCGGTATTATTGGAGCAGGAGCGGGTTTAATCATAGGCTTGGTTGCACACACAGGCGTCACGTACCACCGACAAGCACAGCGTGCGAAGAACAGCCCGTATAGATTCCTAACCACATTAGAAACAACAGGAGTTCTTTGTCGCTTTTAGGCTTGTCTCATTACTCCCAACCCTATCGTTCCGGTGACGCCGCAACTCTGATGTCGGTCTCATGCGCAATGCTTGCAACCCAGGTTTAGTGTGACCGTGGGAACTTTATTTCACGGCACACGATTGCCACTTCAAAAATGGTTTCTTGCTGTTAGTCTATTCATGCGAGAAAAAGATCCGAGCGTGCGTGAATTAGCAAGCATTCTTCAGCTAAACAACAGTACCGCTAATCAGATCAGTAATCGGATTCGTGAGGCGCTAATATAGGAAATGAACTTGTTATTAGATGTTGCAGATCAAGTAATGAAAGGATTAGGAGACTACGCGCCGCGACTGTGTTGTTGGGTTTGTGTGGAACTAGCCTATAATGGCTGCCAATAGGCTGAGTGCTGAATGTGCTCGCCATATGGCGGGGTGAGGACGCTGAATCACGAATCACGTTTTAATACGTGAACCAAAGCGGCGCGGATTCTCCAAGGATCCATGCTGCTTTGTGTTGAATGGCGAAAGCAAAGCGCGGGTTTCATACCGGCCAATTTTCGTCCCGAGCTGAAAGGTCATTTTTTTAAGTGGGCGGACCAGTCTATTACAACGGACAGCGATGTGGCGTCCGCCATGCGGCTGATGAAAAGAAAGCGCTGCCCGTCCATGGACACTTCATAGTCGTTCTCGCCGCTGTGATGTCGAAAAGAACTTTAGGTTTCCCGGGTTCAAACGAGCTGCCCGCATCGATATCAACCGACATCAGCTTGCATCCGGAGCGATGAAGAAGAGTCATATCGCTACTCGGCGGTTCCAGACATTACTCCTGTGTATTTGGCGTCACCTTGACGTGACTCTAGGGAAGTCAAGAGTAAGATATAGGAATCAGTTGAATACAAATCTTCTTTCGGACGGCTGCTTTGTTGAATTCAGGTTAATAAAAGGCGATGCGTGGTAATCAGTGGAACGAACTGAAACGCGTTCGCAATGCGGAGGTCAGGGGTTCGACCCCCCTCTGCTCCACCAGTTAACATCGTCGTCTTCAATCACTTACAAGGACCATACAGATTAGCTCCAAAAATCATTTGGCGTGAGGTTGACGTCGCTGAGGCTGGTTTTGTTTGCAAAGCCCTTCGCCTTAGTTGGATCAGTTCAAAAAAGTCTAATGAAACAGTAGTTGAAGTGGGCGCTAAGCGATCTTTTTATCCAGACCGCCGCGCCGATTATGCGGAGGTCACTCGTTCAATCTGGCCGTTCGCATGCCGCCGCCACTTGCGCTCGACGCTGAACCACCGATAGGTTTAGTGTGGAGGTCGATAACAGTCTGAGTTTCGTTACCAATCGTGTCGTCATACGCGAAGCAATAATGTGCCTAAGCTCGTGCGCCTGTCGAAAGTCGAGAAAACAGTCAGAATTGCAATTTCAAAGCAAATTGAATGGAACGTGGTCCTCCGATCTGATACAGCGGGCTGAAACCTGCTTCGATGCCGCCGCTGCCCAAACTCTGTCCCAACATCTGGAGAGACTGACCAAAGGTGGGGCTTTCCAGCTGGCTGTCCGGATCACCAAAATTCGGGTGATTGAACGCGTTAAAGAAATCCGCGCGAAGCTGAAGCTTGTATCTCTCTGAAAACTGAAACTGTCGTCGCAACGAAAAATCTACCTGTGAGGCTGAGAATCCACGCAGACTGTTCCGTCCCAATGCTCCCTGTTGATTCGGTGGGGGTGCAACAAACGCGCTTCGATTAATGCGTCTGCCACCCGCGACCGTCGCGTCATCAAGGTAAATGGGAACACCGGGGACGATGTTCGGCCGCTTCACAGCCGGAACACCAAACAAGCGATTGAAAAATGCAGCATTGACTGGCGTTGCCGTGCGAACTCTGAAGATAGCGTCAACAGACCAGTCTCGCAGCACTACTCCCACGAAGCTGTTATCCATTTTGTTCGGTAGATCGTAAGTAAGTGCACCAGTAAAAGAGTGGCGTACGTCGAAGTCGGATGAACCGCGATCATTGTTCGGATCTGTTTTAGTCACTGGCGTATTGAACGCAAAATCCGATGACGCATTATCAATCGAATGCGACCAGGTGTAGGAACTAAGCACCTGTAGTCCGTGGGACATAGGACGAGTGAACTGAAGCTGCAATGCGTGATAATCAGAAGTGGCCTCGTTTGTTGTGACTCTCACCACCAGGAAACTAGGATTAGGATTCATCAACAGCTCCTGACGCAGCAGACGACGACCTACATCACCGACATAGGATGATGAAAATCTTTGGCGGGTTCCAAGTGCTCGCTCGACCGCGATGTTCCATTCGTAAGTTCGTGGTAACTGAAGGTCAGGTTTAGATGCGAAGAAAATTCGATAAGGCGGATTAAGACTGAACGTTGGTGGTAACGCTTGGGAAGAATTGATCGGAAAGGGTATGCCGGCGAAGCCTTTGTTTGTGGTGTTCGTCAGACTGTTAAGTGCATTACCGGCCATTCCTGTTCCCAAGTCATAAAAGAGACCGAACCCACCACGTATCAAAGTCTCCTGGCCATGACCATCTGACAGCAGGTAAGTGAGGCCAACACGCGGTGCGAAATTGTCATATAAGGTCTTCCACAAAGGTGTCTCAATTGGAGCTAAAGTCATCGTAACAGGGTTATCTAGCCCGGCGATTGCAAGTGCGTTGCGACCATTGCGCTCGGTTGGTGCGGTATTCATCTCCCAACGTAAACCGGTGGTTAGGACGAGCCGTCGGGTGGCTCGCCAGGTGTCTTGGCCATACATTGAAAAGTTGTGAAAGATAGGAAAGAGGCGACCGTTGCCGGCACTGATCTCGACGGATGAAGCCACTCCGGTGGTAACGCTAGTAATGTCGTCAAAGTTAGCTTGTTGACTGTATACCCCAGACTCGACAATCGGAAAGAGCCTGCGATAATCAATGCCAAATCTTAACTGATGCTGACCGGCAACTACTGACAGGTTATCAATAAGATTCAGCTGGCGCTGATAATTCCCTCCATAGTTTTCTTCGCCACCAACCGAATAAAGTGCATTGGATAATACAAAGCTGAAGGTCGCATCTTTACGTGAAGTGAATGACGGAAAGAGAAGCGAATCCGGCGGAGGAATTGCCCCACCAAACTGGTCGATTATGGAATAGCCGCCGATGTTTGCTTCACTATAGTTTGCACGAAAATCGTTGTTGACTCTCGGACTAATGATCTGAGTCGCACCCAATGTAAGAGTCTCAGTACGAAAGAACGTTTTAGTTACATTGGCAAGACTTCGCGTTGCTATGTCGGAAGGGGCGTAGTTGTATCGTCCGAAAAAGGTCAACTTGCCGCTCACAATGTGATCGATCCGAACGCTGGTTGCATTGAGGTTCGAGGGATTTGCATAGCTGGCGGCAAACTCGGCATAACCATTTGCAAAGTCCCTTCCATTCGCGACAGGAAATGCGTCCAGATATGGACGTAGTTGTGGCGCGGCGAGCAGTCGGGTGTTGGCATTTGGAACCGATAATATAGTGACTTGCGGCTGACGCAGATGCAGACCTTCATATGAGAAAAAGAAGAACGTTCGATTCCTGAGAATTGGTCCACCCACAACGCCTCCAAAATCGCTCTGACGAAGAGGTGGTTTTTTTAGTCCCCGGCTATTGGCAAACCAGTCGTTAGCGTCCATCGCCTCATTGCGAAAGTATTCGAAGATTGAACCGTGAAACTCGTTGGTGCCGGAACGGGTGACCACAGATACTTGAGCTCCTGGTGTGCGGCCAAATTCGGGTGCGTAAGTAGAGGTCTGAACACTGAATTCCTGCAACGCGTCAATCGATACAAGATTATTCGTTCCCCCCATCGCGCTAAACGCTGGAACCGTACCTGCTCCGGTTTGGTTCAGAAGCACTCCGCCACCGATGCCGAAATTAGCACCGACACCATCAACGAGAAAATAGTTTGCGTTGCTCCGCTGGCCATTAACACTAAATTGGCCCTGGTTTCCATAGTCTGCTTTTGTCACCACCGCGCCTGGTGTGAGCTCGATTAGAGTGCTAAAGCTTCTTCCATTTAACGGTAAGTTTTCAACAAACTGGCGATCGATTAAAGTGCTCACTGCGGCCGATTCAGTCTTTACTAGTTGCGATCCGTCGATAGTGATCGATTCGCTAACAGGACCAACCTTCAGCTCTATTCGCAATGGCCGTTGATCATTTACGTTCAGCACAACTCCATCGATCCTGGTGATGGAGAATCCTTCATGTCGCGCGGTAATTGCGTAAGGACCTGGCAGTAGCGACGAAATCACAAAATAGCCTTCCTTATTGGCCAACACTTGCCTTGTCAGTCCTGTGTCGACTTTTGTGATTGTGATGATTGCTTCAGCGACCAAAGCCCCCTGCTCATCGACTACGGTTCCGCTGAGGCTGGCAGTGTCGCTCGGCAGACTAGGCGCCATCTTTGCCCACGCTTCCGAGCACAGGAGCAAACTGAAAGCAATTGCGAAGATACTTATATTTATACGAGTGAGGCTCCAGAGTGATCTGACTCGTTGATTCATGCGAGGCATAAATTCTCTCTCACCTGTTGTGGAAGCACCTGTCGTTTCTAACTCGGTCTGAAATTACCGTCGGTTGCGCTTAAGGGTTGACACTCCGTATGAGCACAATCTCTCGGGCGGTAAAACCGCGCGACAGCAGCAACCTGTCATCTCGCGACCAATCGAATCCCTGGATCGTTTCGGATTTGAAATCTGTCAATTCCTTTGGTGGGCTACCATCTAGAGGCTGGCTCCAAACATTCGATGTTTCATTGCGAGTGACACAGTAGATCAGATCCTCTCCGCTCGAGGTCCATCGCAGAGGCAGATCCTTCGCTGCCCCTGGCAAGGGCTCCAAGATTTTTACTGGTGTTCCACCGGCGAAAGGAATGACAGCAATCTTCGGCGGTGAATTTGGAGCAGACCAAAACCAACAAGCTACCTTCATTCCGTCGGGAGATACGGCCGGCCAGGTTGAAACTTCCTTCGTGAACGGTTGTGGCTCTCCTCCATCAATTGGTACTTTCCATATTGTCACCTTGCCAGCCGTGACGGACATGTAGAAAACCCAACGGCCATCCGACGAGACCTGTGGTCCAAACTGGTCCCCTCCATGTGTTAACTGTACCGCGCCACTTCCGTCTACGTTCATTCGCCAGATTTGACGACTCTCTCCAGCGGAGACGTAAACAATGTAACGGCCATCGGGTGAGACTGAAGGAAATTGATTGGAGCGTCCATCGGCAGTCAGTTGTTTTAGACTGCCGCCGTTTCCCTCCATCATCCAAAGCTCACGATCGCCCGTTGCGTCTGATGGGAAAACGATCTTACCGTCAGTAGTCCAAGCGAGTCGCTGAAAGCGGTGGTTGCCTCCAAAGGTGATCTGTTTGATCTGATCGGGATCGCCAGGCGGCGCACTCCACAGATTTGTCCGCTGCTCAAATCGCGAGGCAACGAGAGTTCCGGAATCTGCTGTCAGACTAACGCTGTTGTAGTCGCTTGGATAATTGCTCGGATCGTTTGTGATCCTTCGCAGATTGCCCTCCGGATACGACACATACCACAAAAGTGCGCCTTGTCCTTTTTGGGTAGCAGCCATTATGAAACCGCTGTTATCTGTAAGCCATGCTATTTGCAGAACTTTCGCCCATTTTCCGTTCGTGAGCAGTTTTTCCGTGCCATCGTCAACGTTTATGCCCGCTACATTCATAAACGAGGGTTGCTTATCAGGCTGCTCGTCATAGACGGCACAAGCGATTAGTCGACCATCAGCGGACCATGAAGGACCCGCAGGTGAAAAGAAATTTGGCGACTTGCGCTGGCCCAGCATTCGTTCCTGTGTTCCATCGGTGTTCGTGACAAACAGGCCTGATTCGACTCTGCTTGTCTCTCGCACAAAAGCGAAACGCTTGCCATCAGGAGAAAATGTAATTGGACTGGCCACGTTCGGCAGAATCTTCTCCGAGTCGCCTCCTGTCAGTGGCACGCGATACAGCGCAGGAGCGTCATCTGTCGCCTGCAGGACGTAGTACACGTAGTTCTCGTCGCGCGAGAAAGTAATGCCGAAAAACCCAGCACCAGACGGTGGAACAAGTACGGTGTTGTTGTTTGTAGCAACCGTTCTTAGTAGGAGGCTCTCCCCGGTTCTATCTACGACCGTATGAGCAACATACTTGCCGTCCGGTGAAATGGCACTCATTCTGGATCGGTCAGTCTCAACAAGCGGAGTCATCTGTACTTCCTGGAACGCATGTGGCTTCCGCCAACGCCTGGCGGAACTGTAGAAGATACCCCCAACCGCGACTAAGACACCTAGAAACGTCACTCCAGCTTGCAACTTGTGCTGAGAGATCATGCTGACAACCTGCCTCGTAATCGACTGAGTTGCATTCGCTGACGGAAACTCTGAGCCTGGGCTTGTCTTCGCTACACCAATGGTCGACGCGATGTCCTGCCCCCCGCTGAGAGTTTGTTCTGCGTCCAGCCTGCGTTTGAGTTGACCGAGTCCAGCCAACACATCAGTCATCGTTTGATAACGATCCGCTCGATTCCTGGCTAACGCCCTACACACCATTTGCTCTAATTCGATTGGTAGCTCAGGGACTAATTGCGAGATAGGTGTGGGCTCTGCATTTAAGATGGCTTTGATCAGATCAGTAGTTTTATTGGCTTTGAAAGGAGTATGACCGGCAAGCATCTCGTACAGCACAATGCCAAAGCTGAAGATGTCGCTCCGAGGATCTACTGGTAGGCCGCGCGCTTGTTCAGGAGACATGTACTTTACCGTGCCCATTACGAGTCCGGACGATGTATCAACATGGGCAGCAGTTCGTGCTTCGGGTGTTCGTTCGTATTGTCGAGTCAGCTTTGCCAATCCAAAGTCGAGCACTTTCACGTATCCATCTGGTCTAAGCATGATGTTTTCGGGCTTGACGTCCCGATGAACGATGCCTGCATGGTGCGCCGCTGCGAGAGCGCTGGCTGTTTGCATCGCTATGTCTAAAGCGTCCCGCATATCCAGCCTGCCGCGCTTCATCTGCTGACGAAGCGTCTCTCCCTCAACGAACTCTGTCGCGATGAACTGCCGACCATCCACCTCGCCCAATTCGTGGATCGTCAAAATATTCGGATGATTAAGCGCTGACGCAGCGCGTGCCTCCTGTTGAAATCGCTGCAGTTGCTTTTGATCAAGGTTGCTGCCGGCAGGTAATAACTTGATAGCGACTCTGCGATCGAGTTTCCGATCCTCGGCAAGATAGACTTCCCCCATACCTCCAGCTCCTATGAACGAGAGAATTCTGTAATTGCCAAGAAGCTCGCCTTGAGAGAGTTCTGGTATGTGCGTGGACAGCAGCCCGGCCGCCGCTTCAAAAGCTGGAGTCTCGATTAAACTTAGTGGATGTTCGCTGGATGCAAGTAATGACTCGACTTCCAGCCTCAGGGTTTCATCACCGGCAGTGGCTTCTTTAAGAAAAGCCACCCGTTCCGGAGGCTCTCGCTCGAGCGCCTCGAGCAAAAGCGCATCAATTTGTTGCCAACGTTCCGGGTCGATCATAGACGAATCGCCAAAGAAGAGTTTTAACCAACTTTATATAGCGAAAACTCTGGTTGAATTGGCTCACTGGGACGTGGCCATTAAGCGATGCAGCCACAGTTTGGCTGCCTGTAGATCACGTTTGACAGTGGCTGGTGAAATCTTCAAGACTTCGGAAATCTCATCGATACTCAGCCCGCCGAAGAATTGCAGTTCCACGATTTGACTTTTGCGAGAATCGAGGGCCGCTAGATTTGTCAGTGCCTCATCCAGGTCTAATAGTTCTGCGGCTCTCTGAATGTTTGCTATGACAGACTCATCAAGCGGCATCATCTGGGCCCCAGCCCCTCGCTTTGCAGATCGATACTTTCGTGCATGGTCTATCAGGATATTGCGCATGATCTGGGCTGCCATTGCAAAAAAGTGTGCACGGTCCTGCCATTCGACTTTCTGTTGATCTACTAGCCGTAAATACGCCTCATTGATTAGAGCGGAAGTTTGAAGGGTGTGGTTCGGACGTTCGCGCCCCATGTGAAGCCTCGCCAGTCTACGCAGCTCGCTGTAGACGAGCGGAATCAGATCGTCCAGCGCTTTTCCATCTCCACGGTTCCAACTCTGCAGAAGCTCAGTTACTTGATCAGGTAGGTTGGACATTTTGTTTCCGGAAAAACTTCGGTCAGGCCAGTAGGAGTAGGGGGGATTATATGACTCCTTTCGCCTTAATCCCATCCAAATGTCTGCCCGTGAGCTTATCGGAATGCTTTTTTCGCTATATCACCTGAAGCAGGTTGTTGATGAGCACTCAAACTAAAAACGCCTATTGCAGAAGGAGAATTGTATGCGTCCCCGAACTTTCCTGTTAATTCTTTCTCTCTTGACCATTACCCTGGCGACCACCCTCCTTACTCAACGCCCCAGCATTGCACGCGGCAAGAACACATCTGCGCTTTTGCCCGCCGGTAAACCCACACCGACCCCGGACCTTCCTGTTACAAGCACCATCACCGATTTTACAGACGTCACAGACGTTAATGGGACTACCCAACGAATCTGGATGCAGTTTCGGAGCGATGGCGCCGCATATACGAACGGTGTGAATATACAGTCGATCATCCAGGGTGTCTCGGGGGACTGGATTCTGGACAGCAAGAACGCCAATACCTCTACACCGAGGAAAATTTTTTTCGATTTCTCGAAGCCTGTCCCTAACACTGGTCCGAATGGTGGAGCACCTGTAGCACCATTTACCTCAGCAATTGTAACGGCCCGGTTTATCTCGAAATGTCATTTATACAACAACGACATGTTTGCGATGTCGCCTGGTACCACCGTCAATTGCCCGCTGGCAATATTTTTTGCCGACAGTGGGAATGAGTACTTTCTGCATATGAATCCGATAACCGGTGCAGACGTATTTCCTGAGACGGACTATGTCAACGTCAGATGTAATTGGGCTGCAAACTCTCAATGCAACAACTGGACAATGACGGCCGATGGAACGAAGGGTGGCTGCGTAACTGCAGATTGTTCGGTTAAGCAAAGCATCGCGCGTCTGAGCTTGCGAGTTCCCGTGAAAGGCAAGTCGGGATCTTGGACCACAGTGAATCAGGGAGATTTCTATGTGGCATTCTCAATCATGGTGACCAACCCTTAGCTAGCGACGGTTTACGGAAATTGTTCTCAACCTCTGCAACGTCTGTTAGTGGCTCGGTAAACAACCTTTCACATTGAACCCGGGAAATGAGTCCGACTTAAGAAAAGGAGAATCGATCATGAAAGACAGGCAGAAATCACTAATGTCAAGAGTTGGAATTTCAATAGTGGTTCTCGGTCTGGTCGTCGTGCAAGGAGTTCCACTCAGGAAGGCCGCAAGTGCCTCCGCGCCGACCCCGCAGAAGATACAGCAACTGCCTATCAGCGACTTCCTAAACCTGCTGCCTCCCCTAGCGGCCACGGTCTATACGGATCCCACCACAGGGAATAGACTGTCGATTGATGCGTATGGCAAGCGCAATGCCTTCTTCAACCTTAACCTGGACACAACTATCAGCGGGGTGCTTACGATCAAGGACCAGGGCGACGGCACGGAGAAAGTCAGCGTTAACCTACACACGAAGAATGCGATCTGCTGGGGCTTCAACGGCAGTTTTGATCCTGCCTTCGGCTACCGACCTGTCGACGTCCTGAATAACCTCGGCCCTGCGTCGCTTGGCGATGCCCTAACCCGTATCGACTTCACTCAGCCCACGGGTCCGCTCCAGCCCCCACCGTTTGACTTCACCACTTTTTCAGCCACAGTCATGTGCGACGGCCAGTTGAGATTCGGATCGGGGTATCCGGATGGGACGCCAGGTTTCGCCCAGACGACCCAGACGGGGCTTTTCAACACCGGCGTGCCCAGTGGATGCCCGCCTGAGAAGGACGCGGATTGCTTCCCGGCAGAGAAGGTCCAGTTCAAGGCGATGGGTAATTGAGAGATCGGATAAACCCGAGAGAGGGCTGGCTTTCAGTGGCTGGCCCTGACGCGTCGAAATCATTCAATGAGGCTTGTAATCCCAGCAACTACGAATAGCAAAAACACCGCTTGATCAGCCTAGATGCCGCGCGCAAGAAACAGGTAAAGGCAGGGCGCGCCATGGAATCTGCTCAGGTTCATCTTGATCATGCGATTTATGATGGAAGTCCGCGAGCACATGAATCGCCGTGGACGTACCTAAAATTTTTTTGGCGTCAGGTTGACGCGACCGTAGGGAATTGAATGGCAAGGTATAGGAACCTATGGAACACGAATGATCTTTCGGACGGCTGCTTTGTTGAATTTAGGTTAAGGGAGGGAAACGTGTAGTCGTCAGTGGAATCAACTAGCACGCGTTCGCAATGCGGAGGTCAGGGGTTCGACCCCCCTCTGCTCCACCAAAAACTCACATCATCCCAATAACTTACGACTATTGTTCAGTTTGGTCCAAATTCCCAACTGGCCAATACATGGACAAAAATAATGGGAGGCAATATCAAGGAATCGGACGCGATGGCAACGCATGTCAAAGCGTCCGTTCGTTTTGCCGTTGCAAGTATCTGTACATCTGGCTTAGCACGTTCATGTGTAATGCGGAGGGCTGGCGCGGCGGCAGGTGAATGGCGGGCGAGGTTGAAAGTGTCTTCCTCGCCCACTTGACTGGGGGATCGTGGAGATTTCGGACTCTATCGTTCGTTCTTCCTGGCAGGTTCAAGGATGAATCTCGAGTTGGGTTTTTGCCGAAGCTGTGGCGAAGAGTGAAACTGAAACATCCTCCTTCAACTTACTCTCGAGAACCTTATCGAGTGGCCGGATATTGGTGCTAAGTACACGTGCCATCTTGAAGAAGACTTCTGTCTGATCGACATAGCCAAGGACGAGCAGCGGTCCTGCACCTTCGATAATCGGGACGGAGGAGCCGGTGTAGTTTCGTTCGATGGTAGAAGTTCGAGTTACCTGCCTGGCGTTACGAACGAGTCAATCGAGTCTTAAATGTGTAAAGCTACGAGTGTATTGTTGATCCGGGGGCATTGATGTCTTTTGCACGATGAAATAGTTTGCAGATCAAAACAGCAACTTCATCGATAGCTGAATAGCACGTGGGCCGCCTGTCTGATAGACAGAATTCAACCCAACACTTCCGATATTACTCCCCAGGCTCCTTCCAAACATTGCGGTGGAGCGCCCGAAAAGACCACTGCCAAGATCGGCGACTGGATCACCAAAATTCGGACGATTGAATAGATTAAAGATCTGCGCGCCAAATTGGAGGTTGATTCTTTCGCTTAGCGCGAATCGACGACGCAGGGCCAAGTCTAATTGAGCGACGGGAAATCCGCGCAAAGCATTCCGACCCAGCGTCCCTTGTCGCGGCGTCTGCGGTATGGTGAACGCTGCGCGATTAATTGCCAGGCCGCCCGGAAATGATTGGTCGATGAGATAAAGCGGAACCCCGGGAATTACATCCGGACGAAAATTGAATGGACCAAATCCCAGATCGCGCCGGAAGAAAATATCCACGGGCGATGCTGATCGCGCAGTGAGAATTCCATCCACAGACCAGTCGTGCAGCAGCTGCTTGCCAAACTCACCGATGGGCGGTGCAGGAATGTTGTAAGTGATCGCTCCAACAAATGAGTGTCGCACGTCGAAGTCGGAGGACGCTCGGTCGAAGCGCGAGTCAAGCATCCCAGATGGTAGATTGGCGAATGAATCGTTCGACGCGTTATCAATCGAATGCGACCACGTGTAGTTGATGTGCGATTGCAGGCTACGCGAAAGTCGACGCTGGAATTGAAACTGAAGCGCGTGATAGTTCGATCTGGCGCTGTTAGTGGTGACAAAAACCTCAGCAAAGTTCGGATTCGGATTGTTAAGCAACTCCAGCCTGAGTAAGCGTCGACCAGCTGCACCGACGTAGGAAACAGAAAAACTACGCTTCGAACCGAGGGACTGCTCGATCGTCACGTTCCATTGCATCGTCAAAGGTAGGCGAAGGCTTGGATCAGATGTGCGAATGCGACCGACCGGCGGAGTGAGAATGAATCCTGAAGGCGCGATTAAAGATGAATCTAACGGATATGAAACGTTAGAAAGAACTGTTCTTCGGAGATACGGAAACGAGACAGCCCCATTGGCGAGTGAGCCCGAGCCTAGATCGTAGAAGACGCCGAAACCGCCGCGCAGGACTCTCTCCCAACCTTGCCGATCAGATAGTTGATAAGCGACTCCCAGTCGTGGCGCAAAATTATTGTAAGTCGCTCGGTAATACGGCGTGCCCGCTGGCGCAAGAGAAAGCATCTGCGGACTGTCTAATGCCGATACTGTGTAGAGCACTTGACCATCTTTGCCTTTAGGCGGCGGATTGAATTCCCACCGCAGACCATGCGTCAGCGTAAGATGGCTTGAGAGTTTCCATGTATCCTGCGCATAAGCGGAAAAGTTTGTGAAGATCATTCCGACCTGATCCTGTGTTTGAATCAATACCGATGAGGCGATTCCGCTAAGTGCGCTCTCCACACCATCAAATGAAGCCGCTTGTTTGTATTTCCATTGACCATAGACAGGCATCAGTCTACGGTAGTCAATTCCCATTTTCAGTTGATGCGAACCATTGAAGATCGCCAAATTTTCAATGAGATTTATCTGACGCTGAAAATTGGTTGCGTCCTTACCAACAACAAACGACGCATTGCCGCCAAGACTGAAACTGTAAAGGGAGTTCTGCTCGGATGAGAGCGGAGGAAAAACCAGAGCACTATAAAAAGATTTAGCGCCGCCAAAATCATCCATTTGAAAATATTTTCCGGCCTTCGTCGTGCTGTAGTTAAATCGAAACTCGTTGGTAATTTTGGGAGTGATGACGTGCGCGCCGCCGATGGTTAACGTTTGAGTGGCGAAGGCCATCTGGAGCGTTGTGTTCAAGCTGGTGCCAGCTCCTCCGCGCGTCTCAGTTTCGGAAGGCGCGTAGCTGTAACGACCGAAGAGTGTCAACTTCTCGCCCACCTGTTGGTCTAACCGAAAACTGGTCGCATGTAAAAAGGCGGTGTCGCTGTAGCTGGCCGAAAAACGCGCGAGGCCATTTGTGGTCTGCTCCCCGTTGGGTAATGGAAATGCATTGAAGAACGGACGAAGCTGTGCCGGAGCACTGTTACGAGCAGTCAGTGAAGGAACATCGACGTTCGTGACTTGCGGTTGGGACAGGCGCAGTCTTTCATAAGAGAAGAAGAAAAATGTCTTGCTTTTGATGATTGGCCCACCTATCGCGCCACCAAAGTCGTGATGATTAAGTTGCGGTTTCTGTAAGCCATCGCGATTTGCGAACCAGTCGTTGGCGCTCAAAGCACCACTGCGGAAATATTCAAAAACGCTACCGCGAAACTGATTGGTGCCAGAACGTGTTTGCACGACCACTTGCGCGCCGGGTGTGCGACCAAACTCGGGCGCATACGTGCTCGTCAAAATCTTGAACTCTTGCAAAGCGTCAATTGAGAATAGGCTGTGAGTCGTGCCGAGGGCCGTCAGACCCGGCAGAGAGCCTGCGCCGGATTGGCCCAGGCCATCCGCGCCGGCAGCTACGCCGATGTTCGCGCTGACGCCGTCTACAATGAAGTAGTTTGCGCTTGCGCGTTGGCCATTGACGCTGAACTGTCCCTGCTCGGCGAAGGTCGGCCTGGTGATCGTCAGTCCAGGCGTTAACGTGATAAGAGTCTGGAGGCTGTGCCCATTGAGCGGCAGATTTTCAATCATCTGGCGATTGAGAGTCGTAGCCAGCGACGGTGACCTTTGTACGATCGAACTATCCGGATCGATTGTTACTGTTTCTCCGACCTGGCCAACCTTGAGTTGGATTTTCAGAGCAACTTGATCGTTAACCCTTAACGCGAGACCTTTAATTTCGGCCGTCGCAAATCCCTGATGTTGCACCGCCACGATGTAGCTTCCGGGTGGCAGTTCAGTAACTTTGAAGAGGCCGACCAGATTTGTCTTCACTTCTCTCTTTAGTTGAGCACTCAAATCTTTAACCAGGACACTCGCCTCGGACACAACCGCATCGTTTTCATCTACGACTGTTCCCGCGAGGGTGGCGCTCGCTAGCGTGGATTTGTGAATTGAAGGACCTTCGAAGAGAACTTTACCGTGCAGTTTTGAAGGATTTGACACTAGGATGAGGATTCCTAGAACTGACACGATCCCCTTAATCGAAAAACTGTGAGCGATCATTCTCACCGCTTTCTCCGCACGATGATTGGTTCACTCTGCTGGGGATTCTATTCCCGGTATATGGCTCAGGGGCTAAGTTTTTGCGACAATATCACTACAACCAGAAATTAGACAAGCAGCGGTTAAGAGCGAAACAACAGACAGCAAAACGGCACTCCGTCGTCTCAATCGAAATGTTAAAGATTTCTTTTCATTGTGGAAGAGTCTCGCTTGTCTCCCTCGCAATTCTCCTGCTCTCGTGGTCCATCGCTCTTTCTCTTCCATGCAATAGGCTTGGGCCTCAGCAAGACCCCAACGTCGCAGCCGGACAAGCCTTCACTGAAGGTCAGCAACTCCTTACAGAAGGAAGTGCCACATCGCAACGGAAATCTATTGAGAGGTTCGCTGAAGCGGCTCGGCTCTGGCACGCAGTCGGCGACAAACGACATGAAGCGGTTGCTCTAAGTTTCATTGGCAAGATCTATGATCTTCTGGGGGAAAAGCAGAAAGCATTGGACTCTTACAACCAGACGCTTGCGCTCGTGCGCACGGTTGGTGATCGCTCAAGCGAAGCTGCGACGCTCAACAACATCGGCCTGATTTACGACGCTCTCGGCCAGAAACAAGAGGCTCTCGACTACTACGACCGCGCGCTTCCCATTCTACAAAGCCTCGGCAACACGCGTGTTCAGGGCATCACTCTAGTCAATGTTGGTTTGGTTCACGACTCCATCGGTGAGAAGCAGAAGGCGCTCCAGTTTTACCAGCAAGCTCTTCCGTTGCTGCGTGCGGGGCGCGATCGCTCCGCCGAAGCAGTTACGCTTAACAACATTGGCTATCTTTTCGATTCAATCGGAGAGCAGCAGAGAGCCCTCACCTACTTCGGGCAGGCACTTCCCATTCTGCAAGAAATCGGTGACCAACGCGTTGAAGCGATCACTCTTAACAACGTTGGCTATGTCTACGATGGACTCGACGAAAAACAGAAGGCGCTGGAATATTACAACCTTGCGCTGCCTGTTCTGCGCGTCGTCGGCGATCGTCGTATGGAGGCAATTACGCTCAACAACATCGGTCTCGTTCAAAACGGGCTCGGTGATAATCAAAAGGCTCTGGACTTTCTCAATCAAGCGCTTGGACTGCGACGTAGTGTCCAAGATGGTCCGGGTGAAGGCATCACGCTGAGTGATCTTGGCTGGGTGTACGCTCAACGCGGTGATGAGCAGAAGGCGCTCGCTCTTTACCAGCAGAGTCTTCACCTGAGCCGCGCCGGGGAAGATAAAAGCACAGAAGCTTCGACGTTACGTCGCATCTCGATCCTCAAAGCCGATGCGGGCCAGCTAGATGAAGCTCGCACCAACCTCGAAGATGCGCTCGCCATTATCGAAAAGCTGCGCGCCAGAATACCTGGCCAAGATCTCCGTGCTTCTTACTTTGCTTCAATAGAGCAATTCTTTGAGTCATACATCAATGTCCTAATGCGCCTTCATAAGCAGAATCCAACTAAAGGCTACGACTCACTGGCGCTCCAGGCAGCTGAACGCGCCCGCGCCCGCAGTCTCCTTGAAAGTCTCACAGAAGCCCACGCGAACATCCGCGAAGGTGTTGCACCGGCGCTTCTGGAGCGAGAGCGCTCATTGCAGAAGACGCTCGATACAACTGCCGAGAGACACGCGCGATTGGCAAGCGGCAATCACAACGTTCAGGAAATTTCAGCATTAAAGAACGAGACTGAAAAACTGCTAGCAGAGTACCAGGAAGTCGAAACAGAAATTAGGGCGACCAGCCCGCGTTACGCAGCACTCACACAGCCGGTGCCTTTAAGCCTCAGCGAGATTCAAAAGCAGGTAATGGACTCAGATACATTGCTGCTTGAATATGCTCTAGGCGAAGAGAAAAGTTATCTCTGGGCGGTATCGACTTCTTCAATCCAGAGCTATGAGTTGCCCTCACGTAAAACGATTGAAGCGGCAACGCGCCGCCTCTACCTGTTGTTGATCGAGCGCAACCAGCAAATCAAATTTGAAAAACCTGCTCAGCAGAAGTTACGGATTGCCAAAGCCGATGCCGATTACGATTCGACATCCGTCGTCCTCAGCCAGATGTTGCTTGGTCCGATTGCTTCGCAGTTGGGGAAGAAACGGTTACTTATTATCGGCGATGGGGCGGTTAACTATTTGCCCTTCGCGGCATTGCCTGAACCTGCTGGGGGTACCTCACCATTGATCGTGGATCATGAAATCGTGAGTCTGCCGTCGGCTTCCACGCTCGCCGTGTTGCGGCGGGAGTTCACAGGTCGTCTTCCCCCACCCAAAACACTTGCGGTGCTCGCCGATCCCGTGTTCGAGAAAGATGATGAACGCGTAACAGGAATTAATTCCGGAAGACCAAATAACTTGCGGAAGAACAGATCGATCGAAGATCAACGGCTCGCTGTCATGGCAAGAGTCGAGGTATCGAGGTCCGCCCCGCAATTACAATCAGATGACTTCAAAGAGATTCGTCGTCTTCGATTCACGCGGCGGGAGGCTGAAGAAATTCTGGCGCTAGTGCCGGAAACGGATCGGCTGAAGGCAACTGATTTCGACGCCAATCGATCCATAGCCACTGATCCCAGGCTAGGTCAGTATCGCTACGTTCACTTCGCTACACATGGGTTTCTTAACACAGCGCATCCAGAGTTGTCCGGCATTGTGCTATCCCTCGTGAATCGTCAGGGTGCGGAACAGGATGGTTTTCTTTGGGCCAATGAAGTGTATAACTTGCGCCTGCCTGCGGAGATGGTAACCGTTAGTGGCTGCCGCACCGGACTCGGCAAAGAAATCAGAGGCGAAGGCTTGATGGGACTAACGCGAGGATTTATGTACGCAGGATCAAAGCGCGTGCTGGTAAGCTTATGGGATATTTCTGACGAAGCTTCGGCGGAGCTAATGGCCCATCTTTATAGAGCGATGCTTAAGGAACACATGTCACCAGCAGCCGCACTCCGAGCAGCGCAAATCCAAACCATGAAAGACAACCGCTGGCGAGAACCGTATTACTGGGCAGCATTTGTGCTTCAAGGAGAGCCGAGATGAGTATCGGCCCGCATCTCGAGTTTACTCAAAGCCCTTAATAAGAAATGATGTACCTGTCGAGCTATTGTCGCGCTTCGCGTATGGCCGTGAGCAAGTCTTTTATGATCTGCGCGCTTATATCATCGAGAGACCCATGATACTTGCCGCTGTGATTTCCATTGGGCCAGATAACTTTGCCGCGCCCGTTAATGAGCTGGACCGTGACGGCGGTTTCGGAGCCTGAGCCTTTCACAACGGAAACTTCAATAAGGGCATCTGCTTCGTTCCTGTCTTCGGCCAAGGCGATTTGGTTGCTCGCGCGGAGTTTCTCTTCAAGCATCTTGCGCAAGCTCTGCCTGGGAAGCTTGCCACCGAGCGTCTCAACAGAGACTTTCTTAATCGCTGAAAGTGGAACAACGGCTAAGCGCCCTTTCGTACTCCTTGTTTCTATCCCTGTTTCACTAGCAGTTTCCGACGGAGTCTTCGTAGCGGGCGCTTTTTGAGCGGAATTACGAGCCGTGCTTTCAATCTTCGAAGATGGTTGAACTACGGCACGCGGTTGGCGTGATGTGTCTCCTGCGGTAGAAGGTTTATTACTATCGGGCGCGGCCGGTGCTGTCTCCGAGTTTTCTTTTTTTCTTATGCCGCCAGTAGGCCCACTAGTTGCGACTTGATTCCGATCTGCCACAGGCACATTGTCTTTGCGCCGGTACTTGATGAAGGCAACAAGGCCAATACCGAGTAATAAGACGCTGAGCGTCGCTGCAAGAATACTGCGATAACTCCAGAGGCTTCGAAAAGGGCTTCGACGAATTGATTGCGCCGTCTGTTGAAACAGGAACGATGCAGCGCGGAACGGATTGGTTTCGCGGTAGCTAATCTCAACGGTCGCATCAGTCTCATCAGTCGCAGAAGAAACAACAATTGAAATCCTCTGACCGCCTTCCAAAGTGATCGAGACGTCGCCATGTTCGACTCTATCGTCCGTTCCGGCACGCGCGAGCAAGTGTGAGGCCAACAAGACTTCTTCGCCGGCAGTATTGCGGGAGCGAACCTCGATGAGTTCCGAATCTCTCTGCACATTCAAGCGCGTGCTGCTCTTCTCACTTAGGTCAAAACTGGCGCGCTCGTTCCCATCAACAATAATGCGCAGGAAACCTCCGTGCACGGCCTTGCGGTGCTTGGCATTCCCATCCAACTCGCGTTTTATCGAGCTTATTTCTTCTTCGGTCAGTTTGGGCTGATGTCGGCGACCATCCGAGCTGTTGCCATTCACATCATTTGCGTAAAAGAAGCGGGGAATGTGCAAGCGTTTCTCAGGAGGATCAAGATGCAGGTCGCACATCAGACGGCCGAAGCAATCCGGATGAAGCAAGGCATGAATGCGATTCACTTCAATCGTATCTTCTTCACTTTTACCATGATATGACAAAGAAGGAATGCCTTCTCTGATTGGATCAATTCCTGCGGGCACTAAGCACGGTGTATTCCAGGGTGTAAAGAAGTTCAGACAGTCTCGAACAAGTTCGACGAAGCGACCGGGGTTTTCATCTGCCTCAAATCTTTCTTCTCCGCGAGGCCCGTGGCAAACATTGATCAAGTCGCCGAAGCGCTGTTTTAGTTCTTGCATGAGAACTCCCTTCCGTGAGCGATAGTAATAATCGTCCTTGACGCTCTCCGGGTTCTGGATCACAGCGTTGTAAATGTCCATCGTCTCCGCGGTCGTGTAGCTGTGCAATAAACGGCCTAGCCCCAACGTTACATAAAACGAATTGCGCTTAATGGTTTTTCCGACCAAATGCTTGACGAAATGAATGACGAAATCTTCTTCACTAGCCATGGTTGAGCCATCGCTTCTCTCTTGTGCTATCTCGTACGGTTCTGATTCGATGTAGATGAGGCGTTGAAGAAGATGTGTATCGCAGAAAGAAATTTTGTTTCTAAGCCGATCCGGCTGCGAACGCCGTAACTGGGGCCGGCCCGCAGGTTTGTAGTAGAGGCGTTTGCCTTGCGTGGTAACGGCTACCTCAAGCTCTGCCAGCGCGCGAGTGACGATGCGAACAGCCGCATTCCGGTCGCGCTGAATAAAACAGGCGAGGTCAAAAGCCTTTTCCAGCTGATCATCGATAGACGCAAGATTAATCACAAGTTCGTACTAAACCTCAGCATCTAGCCAGAAACCATCCTATGAGGATCTCTTCTAAGAGTCTCACCGTCTTCAAGCCGGTAACACTTTCACCCAACACTTACCTTTAACTCCATCGAGGCAAATACAGCGTGTTATTTTCAGAATTTCCGGAAATGACACGCTACTCGACGAATTAAACAATTAAACTTACCCACCCTAAAAGACACCGAAGTATCCGGCTTTCCAAGTTTCCCCGTAAAGCGTATTGCCCAGACGTCCCCAGTTAAACGTCGTGAGCGACAAATCTAGTTCTCAATCAGGAAGGATCATCTATGTGGCACGGTAATGGATCGGAGCTCGACCAAGGAAGATCAAGGGCCAAAGCTCTCATCGACAACCAACTCGGCGCAGCAAGAAGGGGGATCTTATATTCAGTAATAATGGTGCTAGGGACAGTTGCGATTGTCCTGCCGATATTTCAACGAACTCGCGCGCATAGCGAACCGCCAAACCATCTTAAAGCAACGCCGAAAAAATTAAGGAACTTCGACGCCGAGATCACATCGAATGCGAATGAACTAATAGCGAACGGTAGAGCCACTTTCCGGTTTGATACTTTCGGAGATGAAGCATTTTGGGGCGGTGCGCTCCAACTTCACAGAGCCATCGAAGGTGCAAACTTTGGTGGAATTGGTCCGGGCATAGGTCCAAACGCAGCTTTGAATCTTGGTCTTAAAGTTGACGTCGATGCGCTCCCACAGCCTCTTCAAGAGCAACTCAGGAAAGGCCAGGTCAACCTCGATGATCCAGCTACCACCCTTGCACTGTTGAAGCTTAATGCTGTTCTCGGCGTCAAGGGAATCTTTCAAGGTAACAGTCTCAGTTCGGTGGGCCTCACCTGTGCTGTTTGTCACTCGACTGTCGACAATTCATTTGCGTTTGGCATTGGCCATCGACTTGATGGATGGGCCAATCGCGATCTCGATGTTGGGAAAATCGTAGCTGCCGCTCCGAGCCTCAGTCCGTTTACAAATCTATTAGGCGTTAGTGATGCAACGGTTAGGACCGTACTGAATAGTTGGGGACCAGGAAAGTTCGACGCCGAATTGTTCCTCGACGGAAAAGCATTCAATCCTCAGCAAGTCACGGACGGAGTAGTGACTGGCACAAATGTATCAGGCGCGACGCTGATCCCGAACGCATTCGGCCTGGCGGGCTTCAATCAGCACACGTGGACCGGCGCATGGGGAACCGTAACTTACTGGAATGCGTTCGTGGCAAATCTTGAGTTGCACGGCGTAGGCAGGTTTTTCGATCCGCGACTGAATAACGCAGCCAAGTTTCCGATCGCTGCTGCCAACGGGTTCGCTGATCTTCCGCACATTGATCCGGATGACGATCAGATCACGGCGAAACTTCCCGCTCTCCATTTTTATCAGTTAGCCATTCCGGCTCCCGCGCCCGAGGAAGGAATTGACTTTGATGCCGCGGCAGCAGCGCGTGGCGATGAACTCTTTAGCGGCAAAGCCAAATGCAATAACTGTCACGTCGACCCGCTTTGGACCGAGCCGGGTTGGAATCTGCACACGCCCGCCGAAATTGGAATCGACAGCTTCGAGGCTGATCGAGCACCCGATGGTGTTTACAAGACTATGAACTTGGCGGGGATCTTCGTTCGCGAAAACGGGCTGTTTATGCGACCGGAGAACAAAGGCCGTTACTACCATGATGGTCGATTTGCAACGCTGCTCGATGTAGTCAACCACTACAACACGCGATTCAGCTTGGGACTAACAACTCAGGAGAAACTCGACGTAGTTGAATACTTGAAGTCGCTTCCTGAGCACGAGTGATAGAAGTCGAAGTGAGGCTCGAGTAGAAGATAGTGAAGTGAATTATCAATGCTCTGATGAACCAAGGAGGAGAAATCATGTTGTCCGAAATTAGCCATAAACCTCGAATAGTTGGAATGGCTCTACTGGCTAGCCTGGTCATAAGCTTTTTTCTGTTAGTTGCCTTCGCATGGCCGGCCGAAAGTGTCTATGCTGCACATGGCCTAACTGCGCATCACGCTCAGGGTGCGGCAGGTGATGCACATGGCTTTACAGCAGGTTGGCTAAACGGTCAGACCGTACAGTTCTTCTATACCCGAGACTTCTTCTGCGAACCACCGCCAAGTAGTGGCGCTCCAAGCCAATGCGAGGTCGGCGAGGACGGCGAAGTGGATCCACGGCCCGGGCCGATTCCTACTCTCTACGTCATGACACCGCTCGGGTTCCGACCCGACGACTCGACCTTGCAGTGTCCAGAGGTGGGTAACTGCATCAATCATCCATCGACGATTGATCTGTCCCGAATCGGCGGTCCTGCCGATGCACCTTTGCCGGCCCACAGTCACATCATTGAAGTCATGCATGGTGGCTGGTGGGAAATTGAAGTAATCGGCGTGAAGAGCCCGGCTGTCTGGGATCAAATTGTCGCGGGCAAGAGCCTGGCCACTGTGCGCTCTCTCCAGGCCAGCGATCCATCCGGCACCAACATCACTGGAGACATACCTACGAACTTGTACTTGTTCTTCAATGTGAGGCCATAGTGTCTTAGACATTGCGAGTCAAAGAGTGATGATGGAACAAATTCTTCCAGGAGAACATGCTTGGATATTGCGCTTTAAGCTTGCGCCTAAAACGCTCATAGCCTGGGCGGCAATTAGCGGAGGAATAATCGTCCTAGTCGGGAACTGGCTGCCCTGGTTTTCACTTTTTGCTGGCCTACAACCTTATCGTGGTGTGGACCTATTGAACGGTCGTCTACTCACGGGGGGCGGTGCGCTCAGCATTTTGGCCGGATTCTGCTTTCTCCGGCGTGGTAGTGCTCGTTTGCGGTGGGGCATCGGTCTGCTGGGATTCGCTCTACTTGCATTTGCAAGTTGGTCGCTTTTCCAGTTACTGATTCTCTACCGCCAGTTGTCTGCTGATCCAATGTTGGTGGCAAAGCTAGGTCCAGGGCTGATCTTCATCACTGTCGGCTCGTTCCTTGTTTTTGCCACCCTCTTTTTGAATTTCGAATGAACTTTTTGGATTGAATTTGAGTAAGAACGATTGCAGTCATAAACGATGATTTGTGGGCGCCCCCGGCATTATTGTCGAGGGCTTTTCAATAGCAAGTCGAACTTATCAGCCAGTAGCGCGGGAAAAGAAGCAGAAGGAGAAGTCGAGATGATCAGACAGCGTGAAATCGGATACGCGCTTTTGAGACTTACATTCGGCGTACGAATGAAAGGAAGCTGACCGTGAGAATCTTGAAACTATGTATCGGTTTCATTTTAGTGGTAGGCGTCATCAGCGTTTTAGGTAATCGATCTAAACAGGCGAGACACGCGGTCGTACTAGCAAACGAGCACTCAGATTCCGCCAGGCTCGCCAAAGCCTATCAAACGGTCGCTGCGACGAACGCGAGTTCAGATAGTGTGTCCATCGAGAGCTATATTCTCGAGGCCTCGCAAAGCAAATTTATTGCGCATGCCCACCGTGGCGGGCTGCTGTGGTTCAAGGGCCACGATCATCTCATTGCCGTTCGGGACTTCACTGGCGAGGCGCGCCTGGATTCTAATGCTTTAGCTAACTCCTCACTACAGATCAGAGCGAAGACCGCAACCATGGAAGAGACCAGCAGCGACTTTACCGATGCTCAAAAGAAAATCATCAATAAGGAACTGCACGACATCGTCTTCTTGCCCAATCAATATCCCGAGATCGTCTTCAAGAGCACGAGTGTCAGCGGGAACGGCGAAGGAAACAATCAATATAATCTGAAGATCGTGGGCGAGTTGACGCTCAATGGTGTGACACGACAAATCAAAATACCAACCAAGATAATTGTTTCGGGAAACGATCTTCGGGCGCAGGGAGAATTCGGCATCGACCGTGGCGACTTCAAGGTGAAGGCGACGTCGGCGTTCCACGGCTTGGTTCGCGTACGGGACCACGTTGACTTCACCTTCGACATAGTTGGTCGCAAACAATAAGCCATGTCGGCCCGCTACAAACAACTCCGACGCGTAGCCATCACTGGCATGGGCTGCGTCACGCCCATCGGAATCGGACGCGAGACTTATTGGTCCGCGCTGTGCAAAGGTGAGAGCGGCGTGCGCCGAATTGAAGCGTTCGACGTTTCAAATGTTCCCGTAAAGATCGCCGCCGAAGTTCAAGGCTTTGATTGGGAGGCTCAGCTAAATCCCAAAGATCGCAAGCACGTACCGCGGACTGTGCCGCTGGCATTGGCCGCGGCCCGTGAAGCGCTGGATGATGCAAAGATTTGTCCCTGCTCTCTGTCACTCGATGGGCGGCGTGCGATGGGCGTTGTATTAGGAACTGGTGGAGGTGGTTTGGCATTTACGGAGCGGCAGTACGAATATTGGTACGTCGGACCAACTAACAAAGCGAGCGTTTATACCATTCCTTCCTCAACACACGGCGGCTTGTCGAGCGAGTTATCGATGACGTTTGGTTTACGAGGAATGTCTCACATAGTTTCCACTGGCTGTACAAGTTCGACTGATGCGAT
>DATDFV010000148.1:0-40325 GCA_036522415.1 Pyrinomonadaceae bacterium
TACGGAATCGTCAGCATCATCACAGAAGGTGACGTTTCTGAAGAGTTTCCGCCAATGCTTAGAGTCTTATCTTATTTTCTTGCGCTCGGTGCCGCGATCGGGAGTTTCCTTCTCACCAAGCGTTTTCTCACGTCGAGGCCCAGACCGGCTTTTGAACCGCCGCCGCCTCCACCGAGCCTTTGAAGATCTGTAAGTAGAATAGGACCTATTGGACCTATAGGACCAAGACGCTTAAAACAGAATTATTGACGGTTCAGAGGTCTGTTCGCTATATTCAAACGCAGCGGGGAGTCGTCGAACCAACCGCCCCAAACCAGATGCTCAGCGCTCCTTCCAGCGCGAAATTCTTCAAGAAAAACACCTCGTAACTACCCAGAAAGGGCAGCCAATGGCCCCCAGAATTGACGAACTTTTGCGAATCGCCGCCGGACACAATGCTTCCGACCTTCACTTGAAAGTCGGTGCTTTCCCGTTTATGCGGATTGGTGGCGAGCTCCATCCCATTGCCGATGCTCCGCGTCTTAAACAGGAAGACACGTTGGATATGGCTTTTTCCATCATGTCCAACCGCCAAAAGCAGCGGTTCAAAGAGATGTCAGAGGTCGATATTGGCTATGGGGTTTCGGGCCTGGGACGTTTTCGCGCGAACATCTTTCAGCAACGAGGTACCGTCAGCATTGTGCTTCGCGTCATTCCCGACCAGACCAAGACGGCTGCACAACTTGGCTTGCCACCGGTCATCGAAAAGATCACCGAAGAGCGCCGCGGGCTGATTCTCGTCACTGGGTCGACGGGATCAGGAAAATCAACAACGCTGGCGGCGATGATCGACTGCATCAACTCCACTCGACCTGGCCATATCGTCACCATTGAAGACCCAATTGAGTTTCTGCATCGAGACAAGCAATCATTCGTTACGCAACGAGAAATCGACGTTGACACGCGCTCATTCGCTGAAGCACTTCGAGGCGCGCTGCGACAAGATCCTGATGTGATACTCGTCGGCGAAATGCGCGACCATGAAACCATCGAGACTGCGTTAACTGCTGCGGAAACAGGTCACCTTGTATTATCGACGCTCCATACCTTAGATGCGACCGAAACAATCACGCGCATCGTGTCATCGTTTCCATCACACCAGCAGAAATCGGTTCGCATCCAATTAGCAGGAATATTGAAAGCAGTAATTTCGATGCGGCTTGTGCGGGCAGCAAAGGGGCCCGGTCGCGTTCCAGCCATCGAGGTGCTCGTGTCGACCGCATTCATTCGCGATCACATTATCAACGAAGAGAAAACATACTTGATACGAGAAGCCATTGCCGCTGGAACCTCTCAATACGGCATGCAAACCTTTGATCAGTCGCTGTTCCGATTGCTTCAGTCGGGAATGATCACGATAGAGGAAGCACTGCACAACGCGACGAATCCTGACGAGTTTAAGATGAGGGTCTCCGGAATTTACTCGGCGGACAGCTCGATGCCGAATATCACTACGCCGACACGCAGCGAAGAGACTTCGTCGGTTGATGAAGAAGAAAGCATTTTTGTGAAGCACTAGGATCTCAGATCCCAGATCCCAGATCCAAGTGCTAATCCAGTCGTTTCATGCTTCGTCAGAATCTGGGATCTGGGATCTGAGATCTGAGATCAGTTCACTCGCACTCTCCTCATCACCCGAACTCCCAATCTCCAATCCTCATTGATGTCGAAACGATAGATTTCAATGTCGTGCGCAATGCATCGCACAAGCGCCGGAAATGACGGGTGAACTCTCAACATTGGGGCCACCAGATAAACTAATGGCGACTCGTCTCTGATTGGTCGGTCACCAAACAATTTCGCTTTTGTAATGTGGCCTCGACGTCGATGTGCTTCAACGCGTCGCCAATAGTCTGCGCCTTGAAGCACGTGTTCACGATCTTCCGCAACCTTCAACTCAATCACCACGAGCCGTCCATCCTGACGCAAAGCCAACATGTCGATCGGCCGCACACCGAGCTTGCCACCTCGTGCCGTTCGAAACTGTGCGTGCAGCGGCGCAATTATCAACCCGGGATCGAGTTTAGTGATGTCTTTGCGCAGTAACGACTCGAGCCATGCTTCAGACGCATTGCGATAGAGTGCGTGGCGATAGTCTGTAGCTACTGCTGAGCGACACTGCTGAAGATCGGTCAACAAATTGCGCCACTCGTCACCTGTTGAATCATCCAGCATTCGCCGGTGTGCCGAATCGAGGCCGAACCACAGTCGTTCCGTACCTAAAAGTGAACGAACACGACCAAATGGCAATCCAAAGTAGCGTAACGTCTCACCATGACGCGCGTGGACAACGTCGATTGCCTCAGGCGCGATTCGAATAATTTGTGAGACAAGTGGCGTTACATTGGCTGCGGGTACTGGCGGGAAGCGTGCGAGTTTTCTTTTCCACAACACGCGTCTCTCGAGACTCTGCTCTCGCACCAGCTCTGTCAGACTGTCCTCAACGGTGAAGATTTTGATTATGTTTTGAAGACTCTCTCTCAACAATGCAATGCGATCTCTCGTCGCCTTCAGTGATTCTGATGAGACGATTAGCCAAAGCTGTTCGATGTACGGAGGCTTGATTCGATTCGCAGTTCGTTCAAACCAGAGGAGAGCCGACGACAAGAATGCGTCCACCGATGAATTGTGCAAGGTGACAACCGAGCCCGTTACCGCAATCCGCTGCTGCTTTCGACGAAGGAGGATACGTGCGTAGCGTCCGGGCTGGCCGTGCCGAATTCCTGGGCTCAACGCGCAGCGTTCTATCCGTGTTTCGGATTGAATCGATGAAGCAAGTTCAGCCAATTTGTAGCAACGAATCTGACGTGCAGCCTTGATAGCGGCGGCGATCGATTTTGCAGACGCACGTGGCACCAGTTCGATCAAAGGGGTCTCGGCGCCCATTCGCTTTGAAGCCTGGAACGTAAGTGTTTGACCATTCCAGAACCAGGCCAGAATTCGCCACGACTTGCTTCCCTTCTCCGTCCAGCACGAAAGAATTAAACGACCCTGCGCCGCAATCACTTCTATCTCATTCCGCATCAGGGCATACGTATCACCCTCCGTCTGAGTACAGAACCACTCCGCATGCTGATGGATAAGTGCGGTGATGTGTATACAAGCAGACTCGACTAATGAAGGCGATGTGAGGCGGTGAAACATAGTTGTGAGGATCTCAGATCTCGTACGACAGGCTGTTAGCCTGTCGGGTTCGCTTTCACACGTACGACAGGCTGACAGCCTGTCGTACAATCCCAGTGAAATCTGAGATCCATATACCCTGTGCTAACATTTTGGTCAAGATGAAGAATGTTTATCTCGCAGGTGCAGTAAGAACTCCGATAGGCAAGTTTGGTGGATCACTCGCCGGACTTTCAGCCGCTGACCTCGGCGTGGTTGTGGCCAAAGAAAGCCTGCGACGATCCGGTATCGCAGCGGAACGTGTGAATGACTCCATCTGGGGCTGTGCTCGACAGGCAGGTGGTGGGCCAAACGTTGCTCGACAGATTACGTTCCGAGCTGGCATCCCTGAATCGGTGCCGGCCTTCACTGTTAATCAGGCGTGTGGTTCAGGGCTAAAGGCGATCATTCTCGCGGCCCAGGAAATCTTGTTAGGTCGTGCTCACGTGGTGCTCGCCGGCGGAACAGAAAGCATGTCCTGTGTTCCCTATTTCGCTGAAGGCGCGCGATGGGGAACGCGATTGGGTAACACGCAGTTAGTCGATGGAATGTACCGCGACGGCTTCAACGACCCGTTGTCAGGACTGGTAATGGGAGAAACTGCTGAGAACCTGGCACGTCGGTATCACATTTCGCGAGAACATCAAGACGATTACGCACTCCGTTCACAGCAGCGAGCTCAAGCGGCGATTGAAGCAGGTAGTTTCGAGTCCCAAATCTGTTCGGTTGCTATCCAGGGCCGCAAAGGTGAGTCGATCAGCTTTGGCAAGGACGAACATCCACGAGCAAACACGACGTCGGCAGACCTGGCTAAGTTGCAGCCGGTGTTTTCTAAAGATGGGACCGTGACTGCCGGAAATTCCTCCGGCATAACGGATGGAGCAGCAGCCGTTGTTGTGTTGAGTGAAGAGGCCATCAAAGAATTTGGCACGCTGGCACAAGCACGCATCATTGATTATGAAATAACGGGCGTTGCACCCGAGATCATGGGAATTGGCCCAGTCCCGGCTATTCGGTCTTTAGTGCAAAGACAACAGCTTAGTCTGAACGACATCGACTTGATTGAGCTCAATGAGGCATTTGCAGCGCAAGTGATCGCCTGTGATCGCGAGCTCGGCTTTGATGCTTCAAAGTTAAACGTCAATGGAGGCGCAATCGCATTAGGCCATCCGATTGGTTGTACTGGTGTTCGGATAACAACGACACTTCTTCATGAACTGAACCGAAGACAGGGAAAATTAGGATTGGCTACCCTGTGTGTCAGCGGCGGAATGGGTCTCGCACTGTTGGTGGAACAAGTGTGAAGCGCTTCGCAGCTTACAAGTATATCTTGTTAATTGGAACGCTACCGCTTTTATCATGTAGCTCCAAACCACAGGCAGGACCAACCAATTCACAGTCGAATGATCTGATAGTTTCATCCACTCCGCCTTTTCAAACTAAAGAACCTCAACACTACCAGGCCATCCGAACAATTAGGTTTACTAATTCCTCCGGCTCTGCGGTTACCCAAAAGACAACCATCGCACGTTCTGAAATTTTTCGACGCGAAGAAACGGAGAATAACGATTCCGCAAGAATAGTCTTTCTAGATTCCGACAAGGGAAGGTTTGTTCTTCTTCCTGAACAAAAAATCTATTCTGAGATAACGGATGCGTCGCCGATTGATCCAACTGAATTTGAAAGCTCTCCCGAAAGGTTGCTTCATCCAGATGCGGTTTCCACGTCATATCAAAAATTAGGCAGTGAAACGGTGTCCGGTCGCAATACCACAAAATACCGGGTCGCTGTTAACACTGCGACCGGCTCAAACGTCACCCCTAGTGACACCGTGATTTGGATTGACGAGTCGTTAGGCATGCCCGTTAAGTCAGAGACGACAGCAGGCGACGGTAGCCATGTCACGATGGAGCTTTCGAACATCGTCCTTGAAGTGGACAAGAATGTGTTCCAGATTCCGGAGGATTACGTAAAGGTTAACGCGACCGCACTGCGCCAGCGTCTCCACCAAAAACCCGCCCACTGAGCCAACTTCAGTCGGTGGAGATAGCATCGGACAATGCTCATGCTGGGAACGAAGCCGATGTCCGATATGCGTCTGTCTTGTCGTGTGATACCAAAGGAGCCCAATCATTGTCTGGAGCTACACAAAAGAATCGTCGCCAGGTAATCGGGCTCTTTTGGCTTCACACGACAAGCTGAAGCATATCGGACGTCGGTCGCTAATTTGACGTAAGTTGAACGAAAGGTTTCGTAGTGATTAGAAGAACATTCACATTAACAACTCTCGCATTACTCCTGTTGAGTTCGGTGCCAACGCTTGCGCTGGTGCAGACCCGCGGCCGTACTTCGCGTCAATCACAAACACCGCCTGCCACCAGTCTGCTCGCGTCTCTTCCGGAATCGGACGCTGTGGCACTGGTAAAGGTCAATCGATTGCTCAGCGATATGATGCCGAAGATCCTCGCAAACAACCCCGCGAAAATCGCTGAGCTGAACGCCAGCATTGAGAACTTCAAAACGCGTACAGGTCTCGATCCAAAATCATTCGACGAAGTAGCGCTTGGGTTTCGGTACACCTATCCGAGAGAGGGCGTCACAAAGTTAATCACTGCTGCTTTGGCAAAGGGTACGTTTAATGCTGGAGCGATGGTCGCAGCCGGTAGACTTGCAGCAAACGGGAAATATCGTGAAGAGAAATACCAGGGTAAGTCGATCTATGTTTTTTCCCTGGACGAAAGTATTCGACTGTTCGGAGTAATCGATCTGAAAATTAACGAACTTGCCGCCTCGCCAATCGATGCGAACACGCTAGCACTGGGCGACCCCAGGAGTATTCGGAGCGTCATCGATGCAAGCACTGGTCGGAGTCGAGTTAAGAGTGAACTGGTTGGCCTTGCCAGTCGCGACCCAAATGCCGTGATTGGGTTTGGAGGTAACATTCCACCTCAGGTACTTCAAAATCTTGACGTCAGCAATGCATCTTTCGCCGGAGATCTTTCTGGAGTCAGACAAGCGTACGGATCGATTGGCACTACCGAGCGCGATGTCGAACTGTTTGTTGGCGCAAAGATGGTGAACAACGATGCTGCGCGAAACCTGAGCGACACTCTGGAAGGGCTCAAACAACTCGGAGCTTTATTTGCCGGCAGGCTTGCTGGAGCAAAAGGTGTGTTAGCAAAGAGCGCACTATCGAACTTGAAGATTGTGACGCAAGCCAACGAACTTCAGATTCGAACTGCGGTAGCTCAGGCAGATATTGGACCGTTGGTTGGAAGGTGAAGAATTAAGATCGGTCATAGGTCCTATGGTCATATAGGTCCTATTGATCCCATTCACCACTGACTACTTCATCCCGGCAAATTCAGTCCACCCGGAATCTGTGGCTCTTCTTCCTCGGGAAGCGAGTCAAGCACATCCTCGTAGATCTTGATCTTGCCCTCGCGTTTCATCCTCTCCTGAACACCAGCCACATAGTCTTCGAAGACCTGGTCCTGCCGATCGCGAAGCATTGAGTCCTTGAGCCGATCGCGTTGCGTGAAGAACTGCGTCAGATCAGCCTCATGTCGTTTTATAAGTCCGAGAACGACGTAGTTATCTCCAACTTTGACAGGTGCCTTCAACATCTCCCCATCTTTCATCGCAAAGATAAGTTCATCGAGCTGTGGACTAGTTCCCGCTTTGCCAAGCGCACCGCCTAACTTGAAACCGTCATCGTTGGCTGCTTCAAAACCTTCCTTCTCACCCGCTGCTTTCAAAGCATCGGGAGTAGTTGCTGAAGCAAGCAGGTCCTTGGCTTTTTGTTCCAGCTGCTCTTTTGCTCGTTGCTGTTTTACCGTATCGCGAATCTTCGCCTTCACTTCATCGAAGTCAGGAATGCGCGGCTCTTTCTTATCGACCAACATTGGAATCGCAAACCCGCCTTTAACGCCAACCGCGTCGCCAACGTCGTTTGGATTATTCAATGCAGAAATTGCAGTATGGAATTGCTGGTTGTTTCCAATCTCAGGCACATCGTCTTCAGGTTTGATATATGGCGTCTCGCGCACCATCTCCGCAGGCGTTGAGTTGGCTTCACCGGCCAATTCCTGCGCCACTTTTTGAGGGTCTTTTGTTGCTTTGAGTCGGGCCTGCGCTTTGTTGGCGACTTGAAACGCAGCCCCAAACCCCTTTCGATTTCGTAAAGAAACGAGGAGCTCGGGTTTATCTTGTTCAAATGTCTTTGGCACCGAGTCTCCTCGACGAAGGATGTACCAATTTCCAGCGAATTTAATCGGTATATCCGAGATGTCGCCCGGCTGCATGTCTACGGCGCGATCGTAAAGCGAATCTGGTTTGTTTGGATTCTGCTTAATGAGTCGATTGAGAAACCCGCCGTTGCTGGCTGTTGCCGGATCTTCAGAGTTGCCGCGAGCCGCCTCGGCAAACGCCTGCTCCGAAGTTTTGCCATCAGGACCATGCAACTTTGTGATCAGGTCTTTTGCTTTCTGTTCAACCTGAGCATCCAGATCCTTGCGCGCAACCTTCAGCATGATCTGCTGGACCTTCACACCTGCTTCTTTAAACTTAGGCTCCAGGCTGTCGTACTCTTTCTTTAGCTCGTCATCGGTGATCTGAAGCTTCGAACCTACCTTGTCTGAATCGATAAAAATGTAACGAACCTTCCGTTGCGGTTCTAAATAACGCAGGTCCGTTTTGTGGGCGTCGTAATAAGCCTGCAAGTCAGAATCCGAAGGTTCAATCTTCTCAGCAAGTTTGTCCGCCGACACCACCACGTAATCAACGCCAAATGTTGTTTGCTCGCGTTTGAATTCCTGTTGCACTTCTTCGTCCGAAACATTCACACTCGCAGCCACAAACGCTTTCAGTTTTTCGGCGGAGATGTCGGAACGAAGGTCGTTTTCGAATTTGGCAATGTCGCCGAATCGAGTAGTCACAGACTCTTTGTAACGATCGTACCCAATGAACACACCGGAGGCGTCAGCAAACTGTTTACGGATCTTGTCTGCAAGCTCAGCGTCACTCGCGCCCAAACCGAGACGCTCGGCTTCCAGGGCAATCGCATGCTTACTAATTAAACCCTCCAGAAAGCGTTTGTTGCCGCCGAGTTGGGCCAGGCTAATCCGACCGCCGAACATTTGCCGGTAGTTGTCCCGAACCTGTGCGATGTCAGCGACGGTAATTTCAGTCGAACCAACTTTTGCGACAACAGCGTTGTTTTTGGCGGGATCTAAATTGCTTGAGTTGCGTCCGGGAGCGTAAAAGATGACCAAGCTCACGGCCATTAAAACCGCAAAGCCGATAATTATTATGCCTCGCGTTCTCTCAAGCTTTGATAGTTGTTTGAGCATTAGTTGTACCTTTCCAGGAAATCGCGGATTGTACGAGAGACGCCGGAATAGTCGCAACTCTCCAGCCTCGAACCGCAGTCATAAGCTTGGACGGATTCAGAAACACCCTCGTTGCTCGATGGTTCTGCGGATGATATTTTAAGCCACTACATGGACGCGATTGGCGCCTCAACATGGCTGTGGATCGGCTTTAGCATTTTCATCGTGGTCATGCTGAGCTTGGATCTCGGCCTCCTAAACCGCAAAGCTCACACCGTACGGTACAGAGAAGCATGGATTTGGACTGGCGTTTGGGTAACGCTGGCGATGATCTTTGCCTACATTGTCTTCCAGTATCAGGGATCGCAAAGAGGTCTCGAGTTTCTAACGGGTTACCTCATTGAATTGTCATTGTCCGTCGATAATCTTTTTGTCTTCATCCTGATCTTTTCCTTCTTCCAGGTACCCTCCAAATATCAACACCGTGTTCTGTTCTGGGGCGTGCTCGGGGCCTTGTTCATGCGCCTGACAATGATTTTTGTTGGCGCCGCATTGCTGAATCGGTTCCACTGGATCATCTACATCTTTGGCGCTTTCCTGATTTACACAGGAATTAAGATGTTCAAGCAGGAAGAGACGGATATTCGCCCTGACGAAAATCCTGTGGTAAAGCTGTTTACGCGCTATCTGCCAGTTACCGATTATTACGAAGGCAAGAAGTTCTTTACGAAGGTAAACGGCAAACGCGCCGGCACATTGCTGTTGTTGGTGCTGGTGGTAGTCGAAGTAACGGATCTTGTTTTCGCTGTCGACTCGATTCCGGCAATCTTTGCCATCACCACCAACACATTCATCGTTTACACGTCAAACGTTTTTGCAATCCTCGGGTTGCGGTCAATGTATTTCCTGTTGGCCGGGGTCATCGACAAGTTCCAATACCTGCGGACAGGGTTGGCAATCGTCCTCACCTTTATCGGTGCAAAGATGCTGGTTGCAGTAGCCGGGGTCAAAATCGACACCATTTATTCGCTGGTATTTGTCGCCCTGGTGCTGCTAGGGTCGGTGATAGCTTCGCTGGTATTTGCGAAGAAAGCCGAGCGAAGCATCAAGCTCGATCTCCCACCTGACTTTGACTTGCCGCTCAGTGAAGATTGTCCACCGATGGATGATGAATGCCCCGACGAGGTCTTCAAACCTAGCCTTGAAGAAGACACGGGCGAGACGGTCGAATCTCCCAAATAGGGCGTATTCCTAGGAAACGAGCCGAATTAAACGTGCTTGAACGGAATCTCTGCGGTGTGTTAAATTTCAGATCAGGCGGTTGTTAACTGCCCAGTCGGCACCGCCGAACCGGTTCGGAACTCACACCTTGAACGTGCGGATTCAAGAGTCCGCACACGAGCACATCAAACGTTGTTAGCCCCTCGAAGCAAGTCGAACTAAACAAAATGGCCAATAGGACCAGTCACTTTGCTTTTGATTGGTGGATTATCCAGAAGAGGTTCGTCTATCTGGTAATCGCCATTTTGACTCTCTGCGGACTGGCAGCAGGTGCAGCCGTCTATGTCTGGAAGTATGGAAACCCCCTGAAAAACGCCATAAAGCTTAACAATCCTGCCGGGGCGCGATTCATGTCTTTTGAAGGTGACGTGCGCGTAGTCCGGGCGGCAACTCGAGAAACCATATCTGCCAGCAGCGACACAGAACTCTATCCTGGCGATACGGTTCAAACCCAGGCGAGCGGACGTGCTCGAATCGGATTGGCTGACGGATCAACTCTGGTTGTAAAGCCAAATAGCACCATTATCATCCGCGATAACGCTCGCGGTGATGACGGGAAGAAAACCAACGTCCATGTCGTGGTAGATAGTGGTCAGATGTTTGTTCGTACAGAACAGCTTCCTGAAGGAACCACGAATGTCGTTGAAACACCGAAGACCAAAAATCAGATGGGTGATCAGACCAACGCAAGCTTTGGCGTGAATCCAGAAGGAACGGAAGAGATTCGGGTCAACACTGGTGTAATTGAAACTACGAACCGAGCCGGCGATAAAACTTCGATTCACGGCGGCGAGTACGTATCAGTCAACAACTCCGGTCGCTTATCTGCGCCGCAACGTCTCCTCGATGTTCCCCTGCCGTCAGAGCCACATGACCTCGAAAAGGTTTACATCGGTGCAAACGGTTCAGCGAGTCTATCGTTGAAATGGCAACGGCCCCAATCAGGTGCTGCGGCGTTTTATCGCGTGGAGGTTGCAACGTCGCCGTTTTTTGTCGCTGATGGAAAAGTGATCGAAAGGGATCAATTGGTTGCGAATGAATTCGGGGCGAACGACTTGCGGCCAGGAGTTTACTTCTGGCGTGTGCGGGCAACTGCTTCAACTGGTCAGGTCAGCGATTGGAGTGAACCTCAAAAGTTCATTGTGGCGATACACGGGACGGGTTCACAGGTGAATGTTGCAAACCTTACAGCCGAATTATTGGGTGGCAACATCTACTTAGTTCGTGGGAAAGCCGATCCCGGCACAACGATTCACGCTGGAGGCCGCGAGGCTATCGTCCCGACCGACGGCAATTTTCAACTACAACTCACGGTTTCAGGAGCCGCTCGTGAAATCGTAGTCGAGGCACAGGACCCACAAGGTAATAGTAGCCAGTACAAACTCTTACTCGCTGGACGCGGCGGGCGCAAACCTTGATTATCGAGATATCTGCGAATGTCGAATTACGTAATCTTGCTCACCGATGCTCACGAAGCTCCAGCCTACGAGCTAATCGAGGCGCTGCGTGCTGCGGGTGTGAAAACACTAATCGAGGGTCTTCGCGAAGTTGAAGTAGAAGCAGTACTCGCCGAGCAAAGAAAGAACCAAAACGAAAGTTCGGAGGCAGGACCACCCCCACTCGCCGTACTTTATGAAGTTGTTCCGGGCGCTGATATGGTTGAGTTGCACACAGCGATCGATCATGCTCGTGCGTTCTGGCCAGGCGCTCCACTGCTTGCTTGTCGCCGCCACGCCAACGGATATCAAACACTCAATCTGCGAAGTCTCGATGGTACGACGCTGAAGCGCCTTGGTTTCAAGGCAATTGCGGATAAAGCGGCGCAAATTCCAGCTTTATTGAGAGAGATTGAGGGGCATGGTGGCACCGGTGAACTACGCCTCCCCGAAATAGTCCAGAAGCCTTCCGAGCCGGGCACAATGTCGTTGCCCAACAAGTTGAAGGCCAATGGCCTGCGTGCTGCATTTGATCTGGTCTCCTCCCTGCACTTCATTGGTGATCAAAACGGCGCTGCCGAGAACGCATTGGTTGGACTTCAACAACTCATCAATGCAGACCGGTGGGCCATCTACCTCTTTTCAGAGGCGAAAGGACTTGAAGGTTCTATCCTGGAGGCGATTGCGGTACGCCGGCCAAACGATCCGCGGGGCGTCAGATCTGAAGAACACTGGCGCCGGATGCTAACCGGAGATCCTGATCTGCCGTTAGGCTCTGAAACAAAAGCAGCGAAACGTGCAGCAGCAGGAATGGGAATCATCAAGCGGAAAGAAGCCGGACAATTTGTCTTAGCAGTGCCTTTGATTTGTGGCGAACGAATCCTCGGGGTGATCGAAGGAATTCGCGAGGGCAAAGACTCTCACGCGTTCAAGAAATCAGACGTAGCGTTGCTCGATTGTTTATCGTTACCGATTGCTTCGGCACTCGCTAACGCTGTTCGAATTGCAGAAGCCGAACGTCTTTCGCAAACTGACGATCTAACTAAACTGCATAACGCCAGGTATCTCCGTCAGTTTCTGCTGAACGAAATCCGACGAGCTCGGCGTTATGGCTCGAGTGTCGCTGCCCTTTTTCTCGACCTCGATGACTTCAAACGAATCAACGACGAACACGGGCATCTTGTTGGTTCACACGTTCTGATGGAAATCGCCGCAGTTATCCTGTCCTCGGTTCGCGACACAGATGCTGTTGCTCGGTACGGAGGCGATGAATTCGTCATCGTTCTGCCTGACACTGGAATCGAATTGGCGGGAGCTGTGGCTGAACGAATCAGGCAAAAAATAAGCAGGCACTACTTCACAGGTGGACGCCGTTTACAACTCTCATTGACGGCGAGCTTCGGCGTAGCGACGTTCCCGAAACACGCCTCCTCTCCGCAACAACTCATCGCCTGCGCGGACACGGCAATGTATGAAGCGAAGGCCGCAAACAAGAACTGCGTCCGGTTTGCCTCCGGCCTGGCATCACGTGATGCAACAACCGCACGTCGTGAGGTAGCGCAATGAGTGATGTGGCGACGGGGATGGGGCGAAACGGCGTTACGGAGATTTGCATACATCAGCGCATCGCCAAGTCGCCCCATCTCCCACTCGCCGTTTCGCTCACTCTCGGCGCCGTGTCACATCAGATTCCGGTTTACGGTTAAACCACGAGAGTGTATCTTAGGTTGTTCGGACGTGTTTGGTGCGTCTTGGGGGGTAAAGAGAGCAACCCGGCAGTGGTGAAGCAGGACCAATTCCCGACGTCAATTGAATTAGTTAAGGTTATCGGCGATGGGAAGCGACCGGAGATCAGACGGGGGCGCTTTTTACTGACAGTTACCGCCGATCCCACCCGAAGTTCCACTCTACAACCACGGGAAGTGAATCAGTCCAGATGGCCTTTAAATCTATTTTCAGTCTGTTCTCCAGCGACCTTGCTATTGACCTGGGCACCGCTAACACGCTGGTTTATGCGAAAGGCCGCGGCATTGTCGTGTCAGAGCCTTCCATTGTCGCAATCAATAAAGTGACTAACCAGGTAGAAGCGGTCGGCCGTGACGCGAAGGACATGCTTGGCCGCACGCCAGGTAACATCGTCGCTATTCGGCCGATGAAAGACGGGGTGATCGCTAACTTCGAAGTTACGGAGAAGATGTTGCAGCACTTCATCCGGAAGGCACATAACGGAAAAACCTGGGTCAGCCCGCGCGTAGTCATCGGCATTCCTTCCGAGATTACTCAAGTTGAGCGTCGTGCAGTTGAAGACTCTGCCTATCGAGCCAAAGCGTCGGAGGTTTATCTCGTTGAAGAAGCAATGGCCGCTGCAATCGGGGCCGGACTTCCGATAACGGAACCACACGGCAACATGGTTGTTGATATCGGTGGCGGCACAACCGACATCGCGGTGATTAGTTTGAGCGGCATTGTTTATTCGCGCGCCGTTCGTGTTGCCGGCAATGAGATGGACGAGGCGATAATTCAGTACATCAAACGAAAGTACAACTTGCTGATCGGCGAGCGGACTGCGGAGGCTATCAAGATTGAACTTGGTTCCGCGTATCCGCTCGACGAGCCACTCTCGTACGAAGTGCGCGGTAGAAACCTGATCGAGGGGATTCCGAAAACCATTACGATCTCCGACGAGGAAGTTCGTGAAGCGCTCGCTGATTCGATCTCGACAATCATTAATGCTGTTCGTGTAGCGTTGGAGCGAACACCACCCGAGCTATCGGCGGACATCGTCGAGCGCGGAATCGTACTGACCGGTGGCGGCGCGTTATTGAAAAATCTCGACAAGCGACTTTCAATTGAGACTGGCCTGCCAGTTTCACTCGCAGATGATCCGCTAGCTTCAGTCGTGCTGGGAACAGGCAAAATGCTTTCAGATTTCGACCTGTTGAAGCGAGTGAAGTGGGAAAACACAATGACCAGCGGCATGTAATTAACCGGCACCCATGGCAACCGTTCGAACACAAAGAGAGATTCGCCAACGTGCACCGATTTGGTTGGTGGCTCTGCTCATCACGAACCTCGTGATAATGGCAGTAGATGCCCGCGACAGCGACGGGCGACAGAAAGTGGTTCGCGTCTGGACCCAGACGTTCGCTTCGCCGTTACAGAATGCGTCGTCGAAGGCAACTGGCGCCACGTCGGGATTTTTTCGACAGATACTGAACTTTCATAGCATTGCCGCCGAGAACGAAGACCTCAAACAGCGATTAGCAACCACGGAGCAGGAACTTCACAACGCCCGCCAACAAGCTGTTGAAAACGACCGCCTGAAGGCTCTGCTGAATCTAAAAGAACAAAGCCAATACCAAACGGTTCCAGCACGAGTAATCGCGAGAGACGCCTCAGTTTGGTTCAATACGATAACAATCAATCGTGGAAGCAGTTCTGGTATAGCCACCAACATGCCGGTGGTCTCTGGTACTGGAGTAGTCGGTCGAGTTATTACCGTTAGCCCGTGGGCCTCGCAGGTAATGCTGTTGACTGATGAAAAAGCAGGGGCTGGCGCGGTCGTTGGGCAGGTTGGACAATCCGGGGCCTTAGGATCTGTGCGTGGGCGTCCCGAACTTGGTCTTATTGAGATGCGCTATGTTTCGGGACTGGAAAAAGTTGCCGTCGGTGATTACGTCATGACCACTGGCCAGGACGGAATTTACCCCGCCGGTTTGAACGTTGGCGAAGTGGTAGAGGTCAAGAACGGAACGGCAACACAGCCACATCAAATACTAATCAGACCAGGTGCGCGTTTAGATCAATTGGAAGAAGTCGCTGTCCTTCTCTATCGAGCCCCCCAAAGGACAGCACCCGAACAAACCCTCCCGAACGCCGACAAGGCGAAGAAATGAAGCCTATTTCAGATTTAAGATTTCAGATTTCAGATTGGCTGAATGTCCGACGAACTTTAGTTTGTCGTGCGTCGCCCACAACAACGGCTGTGAAATTGCAGACTGAGAATTCGACGCACGACAAACTAAAGTTCGTCGGACATTCGGCCAATCTGAAATCTGAAATCTTAAATCTGCAATCGTTCTATGCCTCAGCTTAAGATTGCCGCAGTTCTAGCCATCTCCATCGTGCTGCAGCTTTCGTTGCGCATTGTTTGGCCGCCTCTTGCGTATATCGATTTTCCTCTCATAGTTGTTGTCTATATTGCCCTTCAACGCGACGCATGGCAGGCATTGCTGGTTGGTACTTTGGCAGGAATCATTGTTGACGCGGCCAGCGGAGGCCTTATCGGTGCGGGCGGGTTTTCGAAGACGCTGACCGCCTACATCATTTATTTTGCCGCCACTAAAGTGAACCTGGAAAATCCACTACTTCGGATCCCGGTTTTGGCAGCGGCGACGGTAGTTGATTCCGGAATCTACGTCTTCTGGCATCGCGTTCTTGGTTACCCTCCTCTAGTTCCGGTTATGCAGACGATCTCCTACCGGCTGATCGCCACTACTACCCTCGGAACGATTGTCCTTTATATGCTGGACGCCGTCATCGCTGAACGATCAGCTCAACGCCGGCAGTTCGCGACCCGACGCCGGGTGGCGCGTAGAACAACCGGCTCTCTGCGCCGTCGATGAAACTTTGTGCTTTGAACTTTGTGCTTTGCGTGTCAAGATTCGTACCACAGGCTGTCAGCCTGTCGCGCGCTACCAAGAGGCGTACGCTGATGCACAACGACAGGCTAACAGCCTGTCGTACGATAGGAGACAACTCGACTGAAACCACTTCGCTCTAAGTACAAAGAACAAAGTACAAAAGCCTAACCTCGGCTTTGCGTTATGAAATTCGAAGACACTTCACAAAACCTCCGCGCTCGGCTTCGCTTCCTGCAGGTGCTTGTCCTGGTGATGCTGGGTGCCTTGGGTGTGCGGCTCTACGTGCTGCAGGTCGTTCGTGGTGAAAAATACGGCGAGATTGCCGAAAATCAGCGACGGCGGCGGTTGCCGATTCCGGCGCCTCGCGGCGTAATCTTCGACCGCGAGGGGCGGGTAATCGTTGATTCGCGTCCAACTTATAACGTGATTCTCTCGCGTGAGGATGTGAAGGATAAACCGCTCAGCTCACTTATTCTGCCATTAGCCGATGGGCTCGCAATCGATGGCGATCTTCTGAAAGAACGTTTCGACCAGATAACCCCTGCTTTTGAATCGATTCTCGTCAAGCAGGATGCGACACCAAACGACATTGCCTGGGTAGAGGCACATAATCTCGAGTTTCCTGAACTTCGGGTCGAACAGCAGCCGCAACGTCGTTACCCTCCGAACGGCATGCTTGCACACGTGCTTGGTTACGTCGGTGAGATTAGTCCCGAACAACTCAAGCAACAGGTGTACAAAGACAAAGGTCTCAAGCCAGGCGACATCATCGGACAGAGTGGGATTGAACAAATCTACGACGATTACCTTCGCGGCACGGACGGCTACCGTGAAGTGGTGGTTGATAGTCGTGGAAGAATTCAGGATGAACTTGAGACCGTCAATCCGATCCCGGGCCGAGATCTGGTAGCCACGATTGATCTTGATCTTCAGAAGTCGGCTGAAGAGCAGTTGGAAGCATCGGTGACCAAGCGTGGTGTGATCGTCGCGGTCGATCCAAACAACGGAGAGATTCTTGCGCTGGCTTCGTACCCGACGTTCGATCCAAATCTGTTTTCTCAGCGAATCAACACTAAAGAAGGACGTGCCGAGTACCTCGCTCTTTTAAATGATCCTCAAACGCCCCTGCTGAACCGCGCAATCCAGAGCCGGTATCCACCGGGTTCGACCTGGAAGATTCCGATGTCGATTGCTGGACTTCAACAGGGAGCGATCACTCTGGATCACTCGAATTTGGTCTGCGGGGGCGGAATTACTATTGGCAACAAGTTCACGCGATGCATGGGCAATCACGGAACTCCCGACTTGAAAACCGCGATCACCCATTCCTGCGACGGTTACTTCTATCGTCTTGGATTGAAGATGGGCATTGATGGCATCGTGGCGATGGTTGACGAGTTTGATTTGAACAAGCGCACAGGTATCGACCTTCCGAACGAAGTCGTCAGTTGGACACCGTCTAAGGAATTTAAACGACGCATGCAGCCTAAGGATCCGGACTGGCGAGATATCGACACGGTCTATGCTTCGTTTGGTCAGGTTTATGACATCATCACCCCAATCTCTTTACTGAGAACGGTCTCAGCAGTCAGTATGCACGGCAAGATGTACATTCCTCACCTGCTTAAGGAAGTAAGACCGATCGGCACACCCGGAAGCCCCGACTATCATGCAGCTGTAAGTTTTCAGCCGCTGGATTCCGCGCGACCAAATCCGAAGCAAGTTCCGATTCCTGAAGACATCGATCATGCTGTCGTGGAAGGAATGTGGAATGTGGTTAACGGCGGCGGTACCGGCGCGGGCATTAAGATGGTAGGTTTCGACATCGCCGGCAAAACCGGAACAGCTCAAGTGGTCGGGCTCGGCAAAGACAGCGGCAAGAACAAAGACCATTCATGGTTCGTGACCTATGCGCCAGCCTACAAGCCGGAGATTGCGATGGTGGCGCTGATCGAAAACTCTGGTTTTGGAAATATGCACGCGGCGCCAGCCATTCGACGAGTCTACGATACTTACTATCGAAAGACCCGACACGAAGAACCTCCCGGAGCAGTCCAAATCGCCAAGAAGCAAACACCGCCAACAAATGCGCTGGCGAGTAATGCGCAGTGATGTCATTGCCAATTTCCGATTGCCAATTTCCGATTGGTCTTTGGCTTCTGGTCTTTGGTCTTAGACGCGACTTGTTACAAACAATGGAGTGCGTGAAAGCAAGACCAAAGGCCAAAAGCCGAAAACCAAATCGGCAATTGGCAATCGGAAATCGGCAATAGTTCCATGGTAGCCATCATTCACAAACGCAGCTGGCGGGACTTCGATTGGATCCTTGCGTTCCTCGCCATCAGCATTGTCGCTTTCGGAACGATTCAGATCCGGTATGCACAGCCGGCTGAACAGTATTGGGTGAAACAGATCATAGGCCTTGGCATTGCGCTCATAGCAATGCTCGCAATTGCATTCACTGACTATCGGCGACTTCTTAACTGGGCACCCGCATTCTACGTCTTTGGTTTGGTTCTTTTGATCATCGTCCTTATTCCTGGAATTGGACTAAAGATTAACGGTCAACGCTGCTGGATGAAGGTCCCAGGCATCGGACAGTTTCAACCATCGGAGTTCGTCAAAGTCACGACGGCAATGATGCTCGCCCGTTATTTTGGAAAGAACCGCACTCAGGCTCTTTCCATCCAGGAAATGATCGTCGGTGGTTTGATTCTGGCGTTACCATGCGGTTTGATCATGCTTGAACCTGACGTTGGTTCAGTTCTCACTTATATTCCGATCCTCGCGGTAGTGCTCTTCTTATCTGCAATCCGATTGCGTCTCGTTATAGCGGCAAGCTTGCTCGCCATCATCATGATCCCGGTCATGTACTGGGTTGGGGTGAAAACAAATCTCATAAAGACTTATCAGCAGGAACGAATCAACGTGATTCTCGATCCTGAAAACGCGGATAAACGACGCATTGGATATCACACCTGGCAATCGATCTTGACGGTCGGCGAGGGCGGGTTATTTGGATCGAAATCTTCCGCAGCGCACTCGCAGAGCGGTTTGAAGTTTCTGCCAGAACCACACACTGATTTTATCTATGCAGTCACCGCAGAAAATAATGGCTTCATGGGTTGCCTGTTCGTGCTCGTCGGTTACGGAATCTTACTATCGAGGTTAATAACGGGTGCGCGGCGTTCTGCCGACCGTTCCGGGATGTTATTCATCATGGCGGTTGTCGGAGGCTTTGCCTTTCAGATTTTTATTAACATCGGTATGGCGCTCGGAATCTCGCCTGTTATCGGCGTGCCTCTTCCACTAATGAGCGCGGGCCTAGCGTCCTTGATAGCCACCTTCATTGCCATCGGATTTGCGATTAGCATTCAGCTCAGAAGATTTGTGAATTGAGGGCAGTCAGTACCACCTCGCGGTAGCGGGTGGGTGCGGCAGTGTGTTTACGATTCGGTCTTGGCTGACGCACCCACCCGCTACCGCGAGGTGGTACTGACTGCTTTACGAGAATAATGTGAAAATAGGACCTATATGACCTATAAGACCTATTCGCTTTTCCTCTTAATCGCAATCTTCATCTCGACATCCTCAGCCACCGCTCAACCCAGATTCAAAATCGTCAAACTCGCCAAAGACGTTTACGCGGCAATTCGGACGGAGCCGCCGGGGTTGACCGTCAATGCCAACAGTGTCTTCATCATCAACGATAGCGACGTTGTAGTGGTCGATACGACACTCACGCCCGGCACCGCTCGGGAAACTATTGCCGCGCTAAAACAGCTCACTAATAAACCTGTGAAGTACGTCATCAACACACACTGGCACGACGACCACATCATGGGCAATCAGGCTTATCGGGATGCTTTCCCAGGAGTGGAATTCATTGGCCACGTGAAGCTGCGGGAATATCTTCCGACAACTGGTCTTGCCAACCGGCAAGGTGCGATGTCAGAGCAGGGCTATCCGGGTTTTATTAAGGCGCTGAAAAGCCGTCTGGAAAAGAACGAAAGCGTCTTTGGCGGTCCGATGGACCAGGAAGAAAGAGATACCTATCAGAGCAGCGCTGAAATCGCCGAGCGCTACATGGCGGAGAACCCGAAGGTTGGAATTATCCTGCCCTCAACAACTGTTGAGGATCGTCTAACACTACAGCGAGGAAAACGCACGATCGACATCCGCTATTTTGGCCGTGGACACACAAGCGCCGATCTTGTCGTATATCTTCCTAAAGAAAGAATTGTCATTACCGGTGATCTGGTCGTTTGGCCGGTCCCTTATGTTGGTAGTCCACAATCTCATCCTGGCGAGTGGAGTAAAGCACTTGATCAAATATTGATGCTGCATCCAAAAACGATCGTGCCGGGACACGGGCCCGTTTTAACCGACGATTCGCAGGTGAAAGAGATGTCGAAGCTGTTTGCAACGATCGATGAACAGGTCCGGGCCGCAGTAAAGCGCGGCGAGACTTTGGAGCAGATTCACAAAAATCTAAACCTCGATTCCTTTCGAAATTACTTTGCGGGCAATTCACGCATACGAAAACTGATCTTCCGCAACTATGTGGCCGGTCCTGCGGTGGACGCCGCTTATCTTGACGCGACAGCAAAACAATAATGTCTACTCGAGTACGCGTGGGCGATCATCAACTGGAGTGCAAGTGGATCGGACTCGGCCCGGATGAAGCACCTACAATCGTGTTTCTTCACGAGGGGTTGGGTTGCGTTGAGATGTGGCGGGACTTTCCTGAACAGGTTGTCGAAGCCACTGGATGCGGGGCTCTGGTCTATAGTCGTGCCGGCTATGGCAAGTCAGACGGAATTGTTCTTCCACGTCGCGTAGAATTCATGCACGACGAAGCTCTGAGCGTCTTGCCTCAGATTCTGAAAGAGTTTCGTATCGATAAGGGCATCCTCTTCGGCCATAGTGATGGCGGCTCCATTTCACTCATCCTCGCCGGGAGTGGCATTGCTAACAATATTCTGGGTCTCGTGCTTGAAGCGCCACACGTCTTCGTCGAACCTATCGGCATCGAAAGTATTATGAAGGCGAAGCAAAACTATGAGCATGGTTCTTTGAGAGCTAGCTTGCAGAAATACCATGGTGACAATGTGGAGTCGGCTTTCAGAGGATGGAACGATGTTTGGTTGAACCCGCAGTTCCGTTCGTGGAATATTGAGTCTTATCTGCCTGGCATTAGAGTTCCGGCTTTGGTTATTCAAGGTGAACAGGATCAGTACGGAACTCTACGACAAGTTAGAACGATTCAGGATGCGAGTGGTGGACCGGTCGAGACTCTGGTGCTTTCAGATTGTGGTCACAGTCCACACCGCGATCAACCTAAGACGGTCCTGGAGAATGTCCCCAGATTTATCAAGCAGTACATTGATAGATCGTAAAGGCCGCTCGACAAGTTAAATCGGCGATTGCCAAGCTGCCTTTCAAGAACCCGATTACCGGCAGTTAGATTCTTAGCGGACAACAAACTGTGACGGCTAAGAAACCAGTTTTCGCTTGCTTGGCACTGATCAGCGCGGCGCTGATTGCCGTGGTCATTGCGGGAAGCTTTTTAACCGCCCCCGCTCCGCAGAGCATAGGCGAACTCCCACATGATTTATCCGGACGATCGATCCAGTTCTCGAGTGGTTCCGGCGCCACTATTCATGGTTGGTTCATTCCAGGCAAACAAGGCGGTGGTGCTGTTGTGCTCATGCATGGAGTTCGCTCGAACCGTTTGAGCATGATTGATAGAGCACGGTTTCTATCTCGGGCAGGTTACTCAGTTCTACTATTCGATTTTCAAGCGCATGGGGAGAGCAGTGGAAAACAGATCACGTTTGGCGCACTTGAGAGTAAAGATGCGCAGGCGGCACTGGAATTTCTCCGTCAGATTGCGCCCGGTGAACGAATCGGAGTCATCGGAGTTTCGATGGGCGGTGCGGCCGCGATCTTAGTTTCACCTCCATTGCAACCTGATGCCTTCGTTTTGGAAATGGTCTATCCGACTATCGATGATGCGGTCACGAACCGGTTGACGATGAGGCTCGGGTCATGGGCGCGAGTTTTGACTCCGTTGTTTGTCTTGCAACTCAAACCACGACTGGGAATCGACAAAACGGAGTTGCGTCCAATAGATCACGTGCGACAGTTAAACTCACCGAAACTCTTTATCGCAGGCTCGGATGATCTTCACACGACGATTGAAGAATCCGAACGGTTGTATGAAACTGCAAGCGAGCCAAAAGAGTTTTGGGTTATTCAAGGTGCAAAACATGTCGACTTGCATAACGCCGCACCTACTGAATATGAGTCGCGCGTGTTGGAATTCTTTCAAAAGAATTTAAGATGAGAACCGACCGGGGTCAAATTCCCTTCCCATTTGTCTTGGACGAGTTGTTCAGTCTGCGGCCGACGGTCAAGCGTGTGTTTGGATTCACGTACCTTTATCTCGGTGAGCGATTGCTTTGTGCACTTCGTGATAGTCAGCAAAAAATAGGTTCTAATGGTATGTGGTTATTCACCACCACGGAACATCTGGAAAGTCTCGGCCGCGAGTTTCCGGAATTATCGCGTCGTTACCATTGGCGGTCGGGCAAGAATGCGTGGCTGATCCTCCCGTCAAAGCTGGAAGAATTTGAAGAGTACGCATTCAAAGCCTGTGAACTGATGCTGAATGGAGATCGACGAATTGGACGAATTAGCCGAGGAAAGAGAAAGCCATCGACAGATTGCACAGATTACACAGATTCTTGAAAAGAAAATCTTAGCGCTCGTTTTAAAAAGGCTTGGTCTTGCCGCTCTCAGACAAAATCTGTGTAATCTGCGAAATCTGTGGATCAAAAGGATTGAATTATGTCTGCACAAATTCCAGCAGCACGTCTAAAGAAACCACTGCTTCGATGTCTCGAGGAAACGTTCTCAGAAGTTCACGGGATTTATCTCGATAAGGGCACAACCTTATTCGAGACGCTCGACAGCATCACTGCCGATGAAGCATCTCAGCGGATTAGTCCAAACACCGCAACCATCGCAGCACAAGTCGAGCATGTGCGTTTCTATTTAGATGTGCTCGATAGATACATCAAGACACTTGAAGACTCCCAGAATAACTGGCGAGAGATTTGGGACACGGTGAGTGAAGTAACGCCGGCAGAATGGGAAGAAACCAAGACGCGATTGCGAGACAGTCACGCGAAGGTGATGGCGACCATCAATTCGTTTGAATTGTGGGACAGAAAATACGATATCGCGGGCGCGCTCTCTGTGCTTACGCACACTGCTTATCACCTCGGTGGTATTCGCGTGACGTTGGGAGTGGTCAGGGCTCGCGCGAACAAGGCTAGCAGCATATGACCAGAAATTTGCCAGCGCGATGGAGTGCGCAATCAAAATTGGAAGCAGTCAGTACCACCTCGCGGTAGCGGGTGGCTGCGAAGCCTCAGGATCACTTGTCAAATCCGGCTTCGCACCCACCCGCTACCGCGAGGTGGTTCTGACTGCTTCCAACCTTGAACATTGAACACATGGACAAACGAATAAAGGATCTCGCCACGACAATCTGGAACTACCACAAACTGAATCATCCTCTCGAGAAAGCCGATGCGATCTTAGTGTTGTGCAGTCACGACGAGCGGGTTGTCGAAAGAGCCGTTGATCTCTACCGAGAAGACTGGGCCCCATTGGTAATTTTCTCTGGAGGTTTGGGTGCAATTACGAGAAATTTGTGGACGGAGCCGGAAGCAGAACGTTTTGCACGTCTTGCGATCGCGGCCGGTGTACCCAAAGACAAAGTGATCATTGAGAATCGCTCGTCCAATACCGGTGAGAACATTATCTACACTAAACAACTCGTCGCGGATATGGGTTTGGGATTGCAGAAGTTCATCGTGGTACAAAAGCCCTACATGGAAAGACGAAGCTTTGCGACTTTTCGAAAGTGGTGGCCCGAGAAACAGGTTATTGTCACGTCTCCGCAGATCAGTTTCGATGATTATCTGGCGAATTACGCGAACAGCGCGTTATCGCCGAATGAAGTTGTGAGTATCATGGTTGGCGATTTGCAGCGAATCAGAGTCTATCCGGCGAGAGGTTATCAGATCGATCAAGATGTGCCTTCAGATGTAATAGCTGCCTACGATGAACTGGTTGCCAAGGGATTCACGAAATATCTGATTCAATAGTCGATCGAGGAAACAAAATGTTAAGAAAATCCATTCTGACAGTTCTACTGGTCTCAGTGAACATAGCGGCTCAGGTCAGCACCGGCCGGCAATACCCGATCGATACGAACCACTCAACTGTGGGGTTCTCGGTACCAATCATGGGAGGGTTGTCGAAGGTAAACGGCAAGTTCACCGATTTCAACATCAATCTCACGAACGATGAGCACGACGTCACCAAATCGTCAGTGAGTGTAGTGATCAAGGCAGCCAGCGTTGACACAGGCATTGAAGGACGTGACAAGCACCTGCGCACTGCCGATTTCTTCGACGTTGAGAAGTTCCCCGAGATTACGTTCCAGAGCTCGCGCATTGAAAAGCGCGGCAAAGAGTTGATAGCTCACGGAACGCTGACCATGCATGGGGTATCGAAAGAGATCGCGCTTCCGTTTACGATTACGGGCGTGAACGAAAACGCCGACAAGACAAAGAAGAACATTGGTTACTCAGCGAGTCTGGTCTTGAATCGTCGTGAATATGGCATCAACTATACGCACAAGACTGTCCCGAATTTCATCGGCGACAACATTACGGTGGAGATTGATTTGATTACCCGAGCAATTGATACGAAGTAGAAATTGGTCTTTGGACTTTGGCCTTTGGTCTTTGGATGTTGGTTGTTAGAACATACACCGAACGCCAAAGACGAAAGGCCAAAGACCAAAGTACAAAGGAGCACCCAGTGTCCGATAACACAGTTCTATATCGCATAATTCTTCAAGTTGATGATCTTGATAAGGCAGAAGAGTTCTATGGCACCTTGCTCGGAGATCGTGGGCGTCGTATTCCCAGAGCCGGCCGCCACTATATCGACTGTGGACCGGTCATCCTTGCGTTAGTTAACGTCACTGCAGAAGGAAATCAACCACAGCCATTGCCAGACAATATCTATTTCTCAGTCAACGATCTCGAGGCTGTACACGCTCGTGCGAGCGCGCTGCACTGCTTGTCCACCGAAGACGTACATGGTGATAGCGCGGGTGACATTGCGAAGCGGCCGTGGGGTGAACGCTCTTTTTATGCATTTGATCCATGGGGAAATCCAATTTGCTTCGTGGATGAGAAGACCTTGTTTACCGGAAAATGATGAGCAAGCCATAGGTCCTATAAAGAACTTAATGACCAGCATCCCAACCTACCAGGCAGCAGCCACTGTTGCGCCGACTGTCGAGGCGCACTTTGCGCGACACATCACAAAAGCTCGGTTAGCGGGCGAAACTGAGCTCGCATCGCCGCCGGACAGTAAGACGGTTGAAGCAATCATCGACGCTACTTTCTGGGCGAGCTTTCGTCCGGAGGAAGGTCGATTCCCAAAGATCTCAATTGCGTACCTCCCGCCTGAACAAACCGACAAGCCGTTATTATTTGAACGGCCCTTGCCGTTGACGATCGGGGTCTTGGTCAAACTAGCGCCTGCTGTCGAGCGTCCCGAGGTACATCTCGGTGTGTGGATGATCGACGGTCAGCTTCAAGTTTGGGGTGCCACCAGGAGCATACCTAGTTACTGTTTTGTGCTTGAAGACGTTGAACCTGGCCTTCTCGTCGTCAAGCACCGCCGCATTGACGGGTTGGGGAAATATGCCAACGTGGCAGTGCTAAAAGGTCAACAGGTAAAAGTCATCGATGAGAAGGGTACGAGCCTTCCTGATTGCCCCGAACTTTTGAAATCGTTACTCGCATTCACTTCCTCTGCGGCGAACGGCACCCATCACTCAATCAATGTGCTGGTACAGCTGGCCGCTTCAATGCGCGCACATGGTCATGGTGGTGCGTTGCTGGTTGTGCCCGCAGACTCCGATCGTTGGCGTTCGTCAATAGTAAAACCAATTCTCTACTCGACCGCGCCGGCGTTTTCTGCATTGGCAGATCTGCTACGACCTAACATAGAGGAAGAAGACGAACGTGAATGGGCCAGCGCTGTCCGACGCAGCGTGGATACGATTGCGGGGTTAACCGCCGTGGATGGTGCGACGATCATTACTGACCAATATGAAGTGATCGCGTTTGGAGCGAAGATAGCCCGGGCTGATGGCAGCACACGGGTAGAAAAGTGGGTGACTACTGAACCAACAGTAGGAAATGAGCCGGTGATAGTTGAACCAACCGAACACGGCGGCACAAGACATCTTTCGGCCGCTCAGTTTGTTTATGATCAGCGAGACTCACTTGCGCTGGTCGCATCTCAGGATGGCCGCTTTACGATCTTCGCGTGGTCCCCTTGCGAGGATATGGTTCACGCGCATCGGGTGGATGTGATGCTGCTCTAAAGATCTCAGATCCAAGATCTCAAATCCTAGGATCGAGAACCTCTGAACATTCTGATCTGAGATCTGAGATCTGAGATCTGGGATCTGAGATCTGTCAGGGCGTAAACACTCTTCTGAAGATCACCCCAGAAAGATTCAGCCGCATCGCTCGTCCCTCAATAATCGATTCGAAAGAGATCCAGTCCGGAGCCTCAGTCTCGCCAAGTCCAAACTTACCATCAGCACGCGCCACGAGCGGTTGCACACCTTCAGCATACAGTTGACCTTTTCGCAAAACTATTCTCGTATCTCCATACCACGGACTGTCGTTGGAATAATGACCAACGTACGACTCGAATTCCTTCGGAGGCGAAAATGTCTTCGGGCCAGTGTAATTCGCACCGGCATACCAGTCGCTGCCGTAGTACGCTTCCGTTACCTTTCCTTTGTCGCGAACGAATCCGAGTAGATACGTTTCGAAGTTTGGATCCTTCACCAGAAATAGATCACGACCAGCACGCTCGAGTACGATTCGCTTCCGCTGATAACTCAATATCAGCTTGTCCGTTTCGGCAATTAACTCAAGGGTCTTGTTATCTGGCGAAGTAAAGACTCCGGCATACTCGTCTGCGTTTTTGACTTCCGTTGGCGATGGTGGTGGCGGAGGTGCGGCCGGTAGTGTTTTGCCAGACAGAGACGCATTCATTAGTTCGACAGCAAACTTCGTAACTGCTACAGGTCTATATCCGCGGAGATTCGCATTCACTGATGCAAAGGCTCCGATTCCACCTGTCACGTCGACGTCGAGTGATGAACTGAAAGCAACCATTCCTCCGGTGTGCCTGAGTCGCGTATGCCCATCGATGTCACTAACCCACAATCCGTAACCGTACGAAGCAGGCTCGCCTCGAAACGGCGAATTGATTTCCGGCTTGATGAACAAGTTGAATGTTTCTTCAGAGATTAATCTTCCCTTCGCCAACGCACCCCGATTCGTAAGCATGCGAATGTACTTCGCCATGTCAGCAGGAGTGGACGCAATACTCCCTGCGGCCATTTCCATTTCGAGCCACTGCGCTTCTGCAAGCGTGCCATGTGACGCGTACGGAACGCTGCCGTTGATCGGTTCGTAGCCGACTGCCATTTTCGATCGAAGTTGATTTGTGATAATTGGCGCGCTCGCAGACATTCCGAGTGGCTCCAGGAGTCGCACACGAATCGACTCGGCGAATGGTCGCTTGTCAACCGCTTCGACCAGAAAACCAAGGATGTTGTAGCCCGTGTTGCAATAGAGGAATTGCTTACCCGGCGGATAGGCAGTCCATAAGTCGCTGAGCAATGCATCAAGCAGGAGTGGAACACCTGGAAGTCCGGCAGTGTGAGTCAGAATGTGATGGATGGTTATTGGTTCAAACTTTGAGTTGATCTTTAACCAGGGCAGATATTGCGTAATCGGGTTGTTCAGATCCAACTTGCCTTCTTCATGAAGCTGCATCAAAGCAAGAGAGACGAATGATTTTGAGATCGACCCGATCTCGAACATTGTTTCCGGCACTACACGCAGACCAGCCTTGGTATCCGCGAAACCGTAAGTCGAGACTCTTATGAGGCCATCACGATTTGCAAGCGCTAGTGTCAGTCCTGGCGCGCCCGTCTCGCGCATATGTCGTGCGATGTATTCATCGAGTTGCGCGAGCCATGGCTGCATTGCCGCTGCCTGTGTGTTAGCCTCCTCAGGAATTAGAGACTGAATCAGAACTGTTGAACCTCGAGCCTCAATCGCTGTATAGACGGAAGCTACAACTGCGGCTTTGGCGGTGACACCCAGGAAGTTGCGACGCGAAAGATGAATCGACATAGGTAATCTCGAATTGTTTGTTTGGACGTTGATGAAGCGTCGGCATTATAGCGGTAAAGTTTTAAAGTCCGACGAACTTTAGTTTGTGGCGTCTGGATTGTTGGGCCTTAAAGAAATTGATCAGTCGTGGTATCGAGCTTCGACAAACTATAAAGTTCGCCGGACATTCAGACAGGAGTTCGAAATGAACATCTTCACTCGTAATCGAACAATAGTTTTGGTTGTGGTTCTCCTGATTCTTTTGACGGCGACAACGCGAACACCCAGCGCAGACTCAGCTCCAGCTGCACCGAAGGCGGAGTACAGCAAGCCCAACATCAACAATTCGACGTTTTACCTTCTCCGTCCCGATCTTCGACGGTGTGCATCCCCGATGTGCGGCGGATACTTCGTCCGCCGAGTTAATTCCGGTCTGACCCGATGCGCCAATGGCCGTCAAATGTCCGAGTGTTACGTAGCGAGCATCGATTGGAATGGAATGGCAGAAGCGGAGCTCAAGAAGGCCATGGATCGGGACATGAATCCGCCGGACACAAACAACTCGAACTTTACTCTTACGGAACAAGTGATCGACCTTACCAGGCTCAACGGTGCTTTGCTTCGAGGTTACATCGTTACCAAGGGCAATCGGAATGGACGCTACGGCGTTTTCAAGGCTTCGGAAGTTTGGTACGCGACAAATGACGAGAAACCGTACGGCGACTTCTATCGAGTTCGCGACCTGGGCATCAAGTGCATTGCCGCCCCATGCCTGACTCATCAAGAGGCAAAACTCAACGCACCATCTCAACGAAAGATCGCTGGTGTCGATCTTAATGACGCTCGTGCTGACCAAACTGCACTGGAGCAAGCCCAAATGGGGATGACCAGCTCAGAGGGGATTATTGTGGCCGGAGGACATTCCACCGTGAGTGGGCCAGCAGGCCAGGGTTTGATGTTGAAGGCGTCGCAGTTTTATCTTCGGCAGCCGCCAAAGAGAGCTGAAGAGGGACTCAAACCATGCATTAGGACGGGGTGCTCGAGCCAGATTTGCTCCGATCACGAGGTGATCACAACTTGCGAATACAGACCCGAGTACGAGTGTTACAAGAAAGCTACTTGCGAACGACAGGCAAATGGCGATTGTGGTTTTACGAAGACGAAAGAGCTGGCAGATTGTTTGGCGAGGATTCGGTAGTAGTCAGTTGTCAGTAGTAATAGGTCCTATAGGTCGAATAGATCCTATTTGCCACTGACTATTGACCACTAACCAAAATCTTAAATCCACCCATGCTTCTAATCATCGCAACAATGCTCTTCACCTCTCCCCATTGGATTCTACAGTCCAGCGGTGTCACTGCTCGGTTGCGCGGTGTCAGTGCAGTCAACGAGCAAGTAGCTTTCGCAAGCGGATCAGGAGGTACGGTCCTTAAAACAATCGATGGTGGAGGTACCTGGCAGAAGCTTACGGTCACTTCTGAAAAACTGGATTTTCGCGATATCGATGCGATTGACGAACGCACGGCATATGTTCTGAGCATCGGTCCGGGAACAGCCTCTCGAATCTACAAAACGACTGATGGTGGAAACTCGTGGAAGCTGCAATTCCAAAATGCAAACCCCAAAGCATTTCTGGATGCGATGAGTTTTTGGGACGAGCAACATGGACTTGTATTTGGTGATTCAGTAGATGGCAAGTTCGACATACTCATAACTGAAAACGGTGGAAAGCTGTGGTCTCGTATCGAATCCTCTCGGCTTCCGCCTGCATTAGCCAATGAAGGTGCGTTCGCTGCGAGTGGGACGAACATCGCGATGTTTGGAAAGACTCAGGCTTGGATTGGAACCGGCGCTGCTGGGAAAGCAAGAGTACTGCGAACGTCCGATCGTGGGCGGACGTGGGCTATCAGCGACACACCACTTGCAGCGGGGCCGTCAACAGGAATCTTCTCGATTGCTTTTCGGGACAATAAACACGGCGTGATTGTCGGCGGCGACTACACTAAGGAGACTGAAACTCAAAACAATCTCGCGTTCACTTCTGACGGGGGTCTTACGTGGAAGCTTGGTACGGGCTTACACGGTTTTCGCTCAGTGGTTGCTTATGTTCCGGGAGACAAAACTCCGACGCTAGTTGCCATCGGTCCTTCAGGCGCAGACTACTCAACCGATGATGGTCGAACATGGCAGGCTATCGAAGGACCAGGGTTCGACACGTTCAGTTTTGTGCCGGGTAAACGAACAGGTTGGGCCGCCGGCGCGAAGGGTAGTCTGGCGAAACTCACGCTAGATTGAGACTGCTGTCAAGAAGTCAGTGCCACCTCGCGGTAGCGGGTGGGTGCGCAGCTTGCTTTGTTACAACTGGACTTGGCTGCGCACCCCCCAGCGACCGCGAGGTGGTACTGACTTCTTGCCAATGTCGTGATAAAAGGCCTGCGCGCCATTTCGATGTCCTCGCTAAACCTCTTCAAAAAGGAGATTTGTATGTCCCATCAAAAGAGACTCGTTGTCGCCGTCGCGCTAATTGCCTCACTCCTGTTCTCATCGCTTCCGGCGATGGCACAGACTTCGTCGACTAGCGACTGGACCTCACTTCAGCGGCTCGCCCGCGATACTAAGGTTCAAGTGAAATTGAAAACGGGAAAGAAAGTAGAGGGTCGCTTTACAAGCGTCTCTGATTCGTCGCTGACGATGGTCGCAAACAATGGTTCAGTCGACTTGAAGCGAGAAGAAATCGCGAGCGTCTACGAGATCAAACGTAAGTCAGCCACCAAATCGACACTGATTGGGCTCGGTCTCGGTGCTGGTGCTGGGGCAGCGCTGGGAGCTGCAGCTATCGCCAATGACAATAGTGATGGTTTCGATAAGCTTGACCAAGCCGTTCTTGGCGGAGTCGTGGTCATTGGAGCAGTGGCGGGAACAGTAACGGGCTACTTGCTCGGACGGCGCTCAAAAAAGATTCTCGTTTACGAAAACGAATAATTACTCCCGCATCTTTTCATCGATCGAATGCAGTGCACTCTCCAGCATTCGGCGATGAGCAGGATTGGTGGCGTTTTGCAGTTGCGACAAAACACGAGACCGTGAAAGTCGCAGTGATTCCAGCTCTGCGTTTTTAGCTCGTTCTTCGGGTGTCAGGCTGGTTCGGTTAGCGCGCGTTTCGGCCGCTGCCTGTTGACGTTCCACTGTCTCTTCCGCCTGGCCCGCCAGATCATCTCCATCCCAGGGCATAAAAAAACCTCCTGCATGATTCTATAGGACCTACAGGACCTATGCGACCTATTTGCTCCCAAAACTGTGCACTTGACAACAATTCGTATCATCTAAGTGAGCGGATCAAGGTTAGGAGAACCAAATGAATTTGAGAAACGAACAAGCTTTTGAGAACTTTCAACCGGCTTTAATAGTTAGCGATTTAGAGCAAGCTCAAGTCGATTCAATTCCGACTACCGCATCAACGTCGGACGATGTCCTGCTCGATGCTTACTCACGTGCTGTCATAGAAGCTGCTGAGAAAGTCAGCCCGTCGGTTGTGTTTATACAGGTAACCGCCCGGCAGACAAATCGTCGTCGCACACCAGAGGGAGAAGCGACGGGGAGTGGATCGGGATTCCTCTTCACTCCGGACGGTTTTATTTTGACAAACAGTCATGTTGTTCACGGCGCAACCAAAATCGATGTGGCACTAATGGATGGCCGCCGTTTTCAGGCCGAACTGATCGGCGATGACCCCGATACCGATCTCGCCGTCATTCGTATCAATGCGCCGAATCTGGTACCGGCAAATCTCGGTAATTCGCATTCAATCCGGGTCGGTCAACTCGTGATTGCGATTGGGAATCCATACGGTTTTCAGTACTCGGTGACGGCGGGAGTAGTCAGCGCGCTGGGTCGTAGCTTGAGAGCGCAGTCTGGGCGCTTAATGGACGGCGTCATACAAACCGATGCCGCGTTGAATCCCGGCAACTCGGGTGGCCCACTCGTGAATACTCGAGGCGAAGTTATTGGTGTGAACACCGCGATGATTCTTCCTGCTCAGGGAATCTGTTTTGCAACTTCAATCGATACAGCAAAATTTGTCGCTGGACGATTGCTGAGAGATGGCAGAGTTAGCCGGAGCTACATCGGCTTTGCTGGACAGAATGTTCCCATTCCACGGCGCATTGTCAGGTACTACCAGTTGCCGGTTGAATCCGGGGTTTTGATTGTGTCGTTTGAAAACAACACCAACCGCAGTCCTGCGAAAGAAAGCGGCTTGTTGACGGGCGACGTCATCGTTAACTTCGACGGTCAGCCAATTCAAGGCATCGACGACTTGCACAAGTTGCTAACCGACGAGCGAATTGGCAAGCAAACTCCGGTGATGGTCATTCGCGGAACTCAGAAGCTCACGCTGACTGTGGTTCCATGGGAGTCGAGATGAGCTTAAGGTGGTCAGTGGTGAGTATAGGTCCTATAAGTCCTATAGGTTGTATACTGCTGTTTAATCTTCCCTTACCCGATCAAACGGCGTGCGACCCTTTTCATCAAACCCAACAGGCGGCGTGTTAAGTCCGAGAGGCTTATGCGAAGTTGCATTGAATACGTTTGCGCCACACTGTTTTGCATACACAAGCAAGATGCCCAGTCCCCCAATCATCATCATCACATCGCCCACACGATTCACATGCATTTCGGGAACCAAGAGTCTCAGCAGTAGGCCCGTAACTAGACTCATCATGAAAAGCGCATCCAGTATCCAGATCAAGAAGGTGTTTCCCGAACCTATCCGCACACACTCCTTTTTGATCTGACTCACATTGCCGAAGCGCGATTCGGCCATACTGCGTGAACGTTCGCGCGACATTCCCTGGCTCTCGAAGTCGCGAGTCTGCATATCGATGTGAAAAGTCAGCTCCTCGTCAACTTCAGTTTCAATTGTTGGTTTTCTTCGAAATAGGTCTTGAAGGCTTTTCACGACACACCTCTTTTATGTGGCACCCAACACTCTCATCACTGCGCGAGAGACTCGTTCCCAATTGACAGATTGCGCGTCCAGTTGTCTACGGCCCGCTCTGGTAAGCTTGTAAAACTTGGCTCTTCGATTATTTTCAGAGGCACCCCATTCAGAAGCAATCCAACCTCGAGCTTCCATTCGATAGAGTGCTGGATACAGCGAACCGTCTTCAACCTTGAGGAGATCATCGACTGTCTGATGAATTCTCTGCGCGATACCGTATCCGTGCATGGGTTCGCGCGACAGAGTCTTGAGAATCAGTAACTCCAAAGTACCTTGCATGATATCGGTGCGGTTGGTTCTCATTGCGCTCCCCTAGATTATCTGGGGCAGAGGGTAGCCGGAGGATGCGGAAGAGTCAAGGAGCAGGAGCAGGAAAAAACTTATTGGTCATTGGTCATTTTCCATTTCTCATTTTCCATTTTGTGAGTAAGCCCACGAGCCTTCGGAATAGGTCATATAGGTCGAATAGGTCCCATTGACTCAGCAATGGAAAATGAGGAATGAAAAATGGCAAATGACCAATAAGTTTTTGCTGCCCTGCTCCTGCTCCTGCCGCGGTGTCCCACTGCCCCCCGATTTGCTACTCTGTCACACTCAATGAGCACTCCTAAACCAAAGAAACGCTTTTCACCCTCAGCCGCCTGGCACGATGCGCGCGAGTTGATCTGGCAACATCGCTACCGATTGGCGTTGGGCATGTTCTTAATGCTGATCAATCGACTGGTCGGCCTGGTATTACCCACAACATCGAAATATCTCATTGACGATGTGGTACTCAAGCACAAAGCGGAACTGCTCGTGCCGTTAGCTCTCGCGGCGGGAGGAGCAACCGTGGTACAGGCGATTACGTCGTTCTCGCTTTCGCAGGTGCTCGGCGTTGCGGCACAACGCGCTATCACTGAGATGCGCAAGAGTGTTCAAGAACACGTTGAGCGCTTGCCAATTCGCTATTTTGATTCAACTCAGACGGGCGTGCTGATTTCGCGCATCATGTCTGATGCGGAAGGTATCCGTAATCTCGTCGGCACTGGTCTGGTTCAACTAGTTGGCGGCCTGTTAACAGCAATTCTCGCGCTTGCGGTTCTGTTCTATCTCAATTGGAGGCTAACGTCAGTCATCATTGTGGCACTCGGTGCTTTTGGCGGGGCAATGGCCCTGGCCTTCAAACGTCTGCGTCCGTTGTTCCGCGAACGCGGACAAATCAATGCTGAGGTGACCGGACGTCTGACTGAGTCACTTGGCGGCATTCGAATTGTTAAGGCTTACGCAGCGGAAAAACGCGAGGAGTTGGTCTTTGCGCGCGGAGCACATCGACTCTTTCGCAACGTCAAGCGATCGATGACCGGCGTTTCCACGGTCACATCGTTTTCCACTCTGATCGTTGGACTCATCGGCGTCTTACTTACGCTTGTCGGCGGTCGAGACATTCTCGCCGGCAGTATGACTCTCGGTGATTTTTTTATGTATATCTTTTTCACCGCCCTGGTAGCAGCGCCACTCGTCGAGATTGCTTCGATTGGGACCCAGATCACGGAAGCTTTCGCCGGACTCGATCGAATTCGTGAAATCAAACGAATGGCTACCGAGGACGAAGAGGATGAGAGCCGCGAGCAACTTGGAGACATCCGCGGCGAAATTGAATTCCACGATGTCAGTTTCGAATACAACGACGACACTCCAGTACTCAAAAATGTATCTTTCGTTGCGCCAGCCGGATCCACTACAGCACTTGTTGGTTCCAGCGGTTCGGGCAAATCAACACTGATTAGTTTAGTGATGGCCTTCAATCGACCTCTATTAGGAAGAGTCACGGTTGATGGGCGTAATCTCGAATCAATACGTTTGAAGGACTATCGTCACGAACTCGGCGTTGTCTTGCAGGACAATTTTCTTTTTGACGGCACCATCGCAGCAAACATCAGCTTCTCGCATCCACACGCCACGCGAGAGGAAATAATCGCCGCGAGTCAAATAGCACACTGCGAAGAGTTCATTAACGGTTTCGCCGAACGCTACGACACGATTGTTGGGGAACGAGGGGTAAAACTGTCAGGTGGACAACGTCAACGAGTAGCTATCGCGCGAGCGATCCTCGCTGAACCGAAGATATTGATTCTGGACGAAGCAACATCAAGTCTTGACAGTGAAAGTGAGGCTCTGATCCAGGACGGTCTTCAATCACTGCGACGAGGAAGAACGACATTCGTCATTGCTCATCGTCTGTCAACTATTCGCAGTGCGGATCAGATTCTGGTGCTTGAGGGTGGTGAAATCGTGGAGCGTGGTACCCATGAGCAATTGCTTTCAAGGGGTGGTCGCTACAAACAGCTTTACGATAAGCAGTACAGCTTTGAGCGAAATCAATTCATAAATCCGGGAGAAGACTTCACACCCGAACCGCCGAAAGTAACTCCAGAACCACGCGAGAGTGTTGCCGTACCGAACTTATAAACCATCCACAGTTACGCAGATTACACAGATTTTTGATTACGAGAATTGAGCTTTTTTGGGAAAATGGGATCTGCAATCATTTCAAAAAATCTGTGTAATCTGCGGAAAGCCTTCGATGCTTCAACTGCTCAACATCTCCAACATCGCTCTGATCGATGAATTGCAGGTTGAATTCGACAATGGCCTGAACCTGCTGACGGGCGAAACTGGTTCAGGCAAGTCGATCATCATCGACGCGCTTGGAGTTTTAATTGGCGGAAGGTTCACGAATGAACTCTTGAAAACTGGCGCAGAGAAAGGGTTCATCGAAGGTTTGTTCGTCGTTGGCGCTAATGAACGATTGCAGGACCTCTTGTCTGATGCCGGCCTCGTGTCCTTCGAAGCTAAAACGAGACAGGTCAAAACCAAAGCCGAACCCTTCGAACTAATAATCCGCCGCGAGCTTTCCACAACAGGCAGAAACAAAATATTCATCAATAACCAGCTGGCTACGCACGCGTTTCTGCGCGATCTTCGCGAGTATCTCGTGGACATCCACGGTCAAGGCGATCAGCAGACACTCTTCAATTTAGAAACGCATCTCGAATTGCTCGATGCGTTTGCTGGAAATCACCTGCTGCGCGCTGAGGTCGCGGATGCATACAAAGAGTTCAGGGCAGTTCAAAAGAGCTTTGAAGAGCTGAATCGAGATGAAGCGGAGCGGTTTCAACTCGTCGATACTTTGAAATATCAGATTGCCGAGCTCGAGCGGGCACGGCTGGTTGTGGGCGAAGATGAACAACTCGAAGATGAAAGACGCCGGCTGGCAAACGTTGAGAAGCTTACAGCTCTTTGTCAATCAACGTATGGGCGAATCTACGAGGACGACGCTTCGGCACTCGCGAGGATACGTCATTCACTCGAGGAGTTAACGGAACTTTCTGAGTACGAATCACGATTTGCGGAATACATTGATGGTCTCCAGTCTGCACGCGCATTGCTCGAAGATTTGTCGTTCACATTGCGTGAGTTCGCAGACAAATTGGAGTTCTCGCCGTCGCGGCTGGCGGAAATAGAAGATCGGGTGGTTGAGTTGTCTCGGTTAAAGCGAAAGTACGGTGGCTCGATAGCTGCAGCACTCGAGCACCTGACCCGCTCTGAAGATCGGCTGCGGCAAATCGAATCGTCGGATGAACGCGCAAAACATTTAAACGATGATCTCGCAATTTCGCAGAAACGATACTTCGAACGCGCTCGAAGGCTACACAAGGAACGAGTACGGGCCGCCAGGAAGTTTGAGCAGGCGGTTGAAAAGGGACTTGCTGAAGTGGCTCTCGAGAATGCGAGATTCCAGGTCCAGGTGTTCGATAAACTTCAGTTTGTCGAGTCGTCGATCCAAAGCCCCTTCGATCAAACTAAAACATCTAACAGAGGGGCTGAAACCAAAGGGCCAGATCGGGAAACTCACGACAAACTAAAGTTCGTCGGACAAAACGGCATTGACTCGATCGAATTCTACTTTTCAGCCAATCCCGGTGAGGAGCTCAAGCCGTTAGCAAAAATTGCCTCAGGCGGTGAAGCCTCTCGTTTGATGTTGGTATTGAAGACTATTGCGAATGCTGCTGAGTTTCCCAGAACGATCGTGTTCGATGAAATCGATACTGGTATCGGTGGCAGAGTGAGTGAAACAGTAGGCGCGAAGTTGAAGAAGCTTTCGTTAACCAACCAGGTATTATGCATAACACATCAGGCACAAATTGCTCGTTTCGCTGATTGCCACCTCACGGTGCAGAAAGTGGTGTTTAAGAATCGAACTCGAGTCACCGCGGAGCGGCTTGAACGAAAGGGGCGAATTGAAGAGCTGGCGCGAATGATCACCGGCGCGGAAATCACAGCCAATGCGAGAAGGCATGCGGAGGAATTGCTGGAACAATGAAAAGACCCCTAGACTCTTCGGCCTTTGGTCGTTGGCCTTTGGCCTTTGATCTTTGATCTTTGATCTTTGCATTGTCGCAGAGCACGAAAAGCCAAACCAAAAGCCAAAGACCAAAGGCCAAAGGCCAAAGAGGTTTATGTCCACCGAACCAAACAAAATCATTTACTCGATGGTCGGCGTCAGCAAGTTCTATGACAAGAAGCCGGTCCTCAAGGATATCTATCTGTCGTACTTCTATGGCGCAAAAATTGGCGTCATCGGTTTGAACGGCTCCGGTAAATCATCGCTGCTCCGAATTCTTGCGGGTGTCGATAAAGAGTTCAATGGCGAAACCGTTCTGTCATCCGGCTTCACCGTTGGATATCTCGAACAGGAACCACTAATCGATGATTCGCGCACAGTCCGTGAAGTAGTTGAGGAAGCTGTCCATAACACCGTAAACCTGCTCAAGGAATTTGAAGAAATTAATGCAAAGTTTGCTGAGGAAATGACGGACGACGAAATGTCGTCATTGCTGGAACGTCAGGGCGAGGTTCAGGAACAACTCGACGCCCAGGATGCATGGGATCTCGACTCGCGCCTGGAAATGGCAATGGACGCGCTGCGGTGTCCCCCGCCGGAAACTCCAGTCAAAGTCTTATCTGGCGGTGAACGGAGGCGTGTTGCGTTATGTCGCTTGTTACTTCAAAAGCCTGACATTCTCTTGCTCGATGAACCAACAAATCATCTTGACGCTGAATCTGTGGCCTGGCTCGAGCATCATCTACAAAACTATGCGGGAACGATTATCGCGGTGACCCACGATCGCTATTTTCTCGATAACGTCGCCGGCTGGATCCTTGAACTCGATCGTGGCGCCGGCATTCCCTGGAAAGGAAACTACACATCCTGGCTTGAACAGAAGCAGGAGCGCCTGCGACGTGAAGAGAAATCCGAAAGCGAGCGACAGAAGACGCTCCAGCGTGAACTGGAGTGGATTCGGATGTCGCCGAAAGCGCGCCATGCAAAAGGCAAAGCGAGGGTCAACTCGTACGAACAACTGCTGAAAGACGAAACTGAAAAGCGACGCGAGGATCTGGAGATTCACATTCCACCGGGCCCCAGGTTAGGTAACGTTGTGATTGATGCTGACGCGGTCAGCAAAGCCTATGGCCAAAATCTGCTGGTCGAGAGCATGACGTTTTCGTTGCCACCCGGAGGCATCGTGGGCGTCATTGGACCAAATGGCGCGGGCAAAACGACTCTCTTTCGAATGATCACGGGCCAGGAACAACCTGACGCCGGAACGATTCGTCTCGGCGAGACTGTATCGCTTGCTTATGTGGATCAGAGTCGAATGCTCGACCCAAACAAATCGATCTGGGAAGAAATCAGCGGCGGCGATGACAGTCTGAAGCTCGGCAATCGCGAAGTAAATTCGAGAGCCTACGTAGCGCGATTCAATTTTTCAGGTTCGGATCAACAGAAGAAAGTTGGCATGCTTTCAGGCGGCGAGCGGAATCGTGTTCACCTGGCAAAAATGCTCAAGGAAGGTGCGAACGTAATTCTGCTCGACGAGCCAACAAACGATTTGGATGTAAATACCTTGCGAGCCCTGGAGGAAGCGTTGGAAAACTTCGCAGGTTGCGCGGTGGTTATTTCGCACGACCGCTGGTTTCTCGATCGGATTGCTACTCACATTCTTGCCTTTGAAGGTGATAGCAAGGTGTTCTGGTTTGAAGGTAACTATTCCGATTACGAGGCCGATCGAAAACAGCGCCTGGGCGTTGCGGCGGAAACACCTCATCGAATTAAGTACAGACAACTGACACGATGAAATTGAAACTTCTCTCTGCGCTCCCTCTGCGTTCTCTCGTCTCAGCGGTTTTGAAAGGGCTGCACAGAAGACAACCGCAGAGACGCAGAGAACGCAGAGATAGCGCAGAGAAAGATCTCTCCAACTAATGCCGAGAAAATCCCCTGACTCAGCGGCTGTTCGAGCACCTAAGCTCCCATTCAACCTCCTCGCTAAACACAACCGCGGCCTATTGTTGGATGTTGTCATCTTCATCTTGAATCTCTTTCTTCTGAGACTGTTGTCGGGCTACGTTTTGGATTTGTTCGCGCGAGCCGAAAACAATGACGATGAGGCGCAGTTCCTCTTGTTAGCCGCATGCGTCGCTATGTGGGTTCTGCCTGCAGCTGGTGCGGTACTAAAACGTTGGCGCTTTCACCAGCGCCTTCAAGCCGAACACCGAGACTCGGACTTCTACGAATCAACCATCGGTGGCTGCTTGTTCAACCCGCTCTTCTACTTCTGTTTGAATCTCGTAATAATGTCGGCCGTCTTAGCGGGAGTGGTACAGCTGCTGGTTGGGAAAAAAGGAATGGACAACGGCTTCGTGTTTGTTCCGTCGATCTTTTTAGGACTGGCGCTCACGATTTTTCAGACGTACTTAATCTATCGATATTTTTCGCCACCGAAGAAACCGCCGAAGTCCCCCTTTCTTTTAAGCCCCGAGAGCGAGTTGCTCGGTGACATCTGCATCTTTATCAATATGATCTTGTTCCAGACGGCGTGGAATATGTTGACGTGGGCTTCATGGGGACGTGTCGGCAGTGCTTTCGAATTCTTTGGCAGGCTCTTCATCCTTTTGTTTCTCGCGCTGCTCGTTTACTTCCCTCCGCGCATTTTTTATCTCGCCGAAGACATTCATCGACGACGCACGTGGCTCACGATGTTGCTGGCAAACTCACCAGTTATTTTCAAAGTACTGATCGGAACAAA
>DATDFV010000149.1:0-8732 GCA_036522415.1 Pyrinomonadaceae bacterium
GTGGGTGCGAAGCTCAAGTCGCCGGTCAAAGCAGGCTTCGCACCCACCCGCTACCGCGAGGTGGTACTGACTGCTTACCACTGAAACCAAAGCCAAAAGTCCAAAAACCAAGACCACTAATACTCTAACCACTAATCGCCGCGGCGGTCTTCTCCTCAAAAAACGCTTCATGCAATCTCGTAACCGCTTCCTTCACTTTTTCTTCTTGAATCGCAAATGTGAAGTTGATACTCGACGCTCCCTGAGAAATCAGCGTCACGTTGATATCGCTGATTGTGCTGAACACTCGAGCGGCGATTCCTGGTGTGCCTTGCAAGCCTTCACCAACAACACAAATTATCGCTCGCCCTTTTTCAACACGAACTGTTCCAAGTTGTTCAAGATCCGTGACGATAGCCGGCAGCGAACTCGCATCATCCAGGGAAAGCGATACGCTGACTTCAGAAGTTGTCACGACATCGACAACCGTACGATGCTTTTCGAACACTTCGAAGAGTGCACGCAAAAAACCATAGGCACCGAGCATTCGGGCTGACGTTATCTGAACAGTTGTAACTCCGGTTTTGTGAGCGATCGCTTTCACTGTTCGTGGAGCGGTCCCAGTTTGTGCACATACCAACGTTCCTGTTTCTTCGGGCGCGTGCGAGTTACAAATTCGCACGGGTATACAATCTTCGATTGCCGGCTGAATTGTTTTGGGATGCAGAACCTTCGCACCAAAGTAAGCTAATTCAGCTGCCTCACCATAAGACAATCGCTCAACCGTTTGCGCTTGAGGTACGACACGTGGATCGGCGGTCAGTACACCCGTGACATCGGTCCAGATTTGAATCTCACGTGCACTCAACGCCGCACCCAGAATTGCAGCGGTGTAATCAGAGCCACCACGTCCAAGTGTAGTGGTCTGACCTTTCAGATTTGATCCAGTAAAGCCGCCCAAAACCGGAACCGTGCCAGTTTCGAGAATTGACAGAACCCTTGAGCGAGTTGCCTCAGCTGTTTCGCTCATTAATGGAGATGCCGCGCCATAGTTGTCGTCAGTAATGATGCATTCGCGCGCATCCAGTTGAATCGCAGGTACACCACGTTCGGTGAGTAAGCTTGCGAGAAGCAGGCTGGAAAGACTCTCGCCGAAGGCCAGCACTGCATCTTGAACAGCCTGGAACTGGGCGAGTTGGCTATCAATGAGTTTCAGGAAGTATTCGATTTGGCCCTTTGAACTGTTGACAAATTTCGCGTATGCGCTTGCAGCATCGTGCGAAAGGATTTGCTCTGCGGTAGTGATGTGACGTTCGAATGTCTTGTTAAGTGAAGCAATTGCCTCGTCGCATCGTGCTTCACTGGCGATCGCGGTGCTCTTTAGCAGCGCATCAGTAACACCACTCATCGCTGACACTACAACGACGGGCACTGACGGAACACGACTCGCAACGATTTGCGCCGCATTCTCAAGCGCGTTCGCATCAGCGACTGACGTCCCTCCGAATTTCATTATGGTTGGCATGATCATGGTTTAGTCAGTGGTTAGTGCCCAGCCGTTATAGGTCCTATGCGTCCTATGGGTCCTATTCACTCCGCTTAAATGAAAAGGTCGATCGTGGAAACACGACCGACCTCTTTAAGAATCGAAGAATTCGAAAACGCGTCGCGACCTCAGCAACGCAAGTTCAAATCAATGTCGTAGCTCTCCACCAATAAGGTGACAGTCCCGCGGATTTAGCCGCAGCAACCAACTCACTGCTTCCGACGAATGGAATGACAGCAAGTTTCGGCGACCTACCCCTTTCGACAACTCTCATTCGTCATCCTTTCGGAGTTGTTTACTCTTGGAGGTCGCGCCTCTACAAGTTTGTCAAAAGATCAATTTGAAGTTGCGGCGTCAAAGTAGACGGAAGCGGTGAGGAAGTCAAGGAATTTAAGATTGAAGATTTAAGATTTTCAGATTGATGCTTCCGAGTCATCGACCGGCTCTCTGAGGCCTAATTTTTTTCGGACGGATAAGAACCATCTTTCCCATTACAGGCTGATCGGCGGGTGGCTCTACAGAAATAACCCCCATGACAAGCGATAAGCGCTTTTCGGGAACCATCATTCCCGTCATCACCATGTCACCCATTGTGGTGCGATGTCCAAAGAGATCGAATCTGTTCCTCAGACCATCGATGCCGGCTCCCGCAAGAAAGGAAAGAAGTACAGAGCTGATTGCAGTTGCGATTTTGGTAACACGGCGCTTGAGCGCGCGTAATCCAACGGGACAATTCTGTGTAATGATCGAGCCATCTTTCCTTTGATAATAGCGAACGCACACACGTCCCTCGGCATGAGCAATCAACCGCTCAGCATCTGCTCTCAACATCTCCGAGAGGTTGTAAACATTCAATTGGCACTCCCCGCAAAAACGAACCCGCTCGTTGCCATACATGCTGTCCCAATTAGCCGGGCAAGGGGCAGCAACGCGTACCTTATCAAGTTTGCTGTTGAATCTGGCCATTTTTTAATCGCCTCCATCTGGTGAGAGAACGATTCGAGACCCGCCTGCTTGCAAGCCAGGAAAAAAATAAGCGCGGTCGGGAAGGGGCAAGCGACCAAACAATAATCAACCCAAGCAGACCCTAAGCGCGCCCCCGCAGGCTCCAGGGTCTCAGATGTTCATAAAAACAGATGGAAACCAGTTAGGGCCTTGAACCTGCGGGGGCGCGCTCAGGGTCTGCTCGGGTTTGATGAGTGTTTGGTCGCTTGCCCCTTCATGACTGACATGTTTTTTTTGCAGCTTGTGTGTGTGTTCATGTTTGATTAGAACACTCACCTGCTCATCTGTGGCGACACATATCTTACGAACTTCAGATCCGCGAGTGCTTCGAGTTTTTCAATTGCTAGCCGACCAATGATCAGACTTGAGTTCTTCTGATCCAGTACAACCTCAAAGCCGAGTTCTTTCAGTTTCGTCATAGCTTCGGCAGACTTCTCCGTCATCCACACCTGCACTTCAGCTTTTCCATCGCGTACGAAGCGGGATTCATCAGTCGTGCGACTCGTTTCTTTGTCTCGCAGTCGTATCACAACCGCAAGTACACCAGGATGGAGTTTGGAACTTAACGCATTAAGGCGCTGCTCCTCAGGAGAAACTACCGGTGCAGCTTCAACTGTGTTAGCCAGCCCCGCTAACAACGGAGATGCATTGGCTGGAGTCGCCTGTGGCTTGGCAATGGTACCCCCACCAACATTACCCCCACGACCTTGACCAACGCCTTTACCGCTCCCTCCACCAATACCACGACCTCCGCCTCCCCGCGCTCGACGCGGCATGGCCGATGACGATATTGAGTATGGATAAACTTGTGCCCGCTGCACTGGCGCCTTAGCATCAGCCGCATCCTGATCCACCATCAACTGATTCACTCCCTCCGGCACCTCCACAGGAACATCCATCCTTCTTGGCTGACCACCATCAGTAACAACCATCTCTTCAACAGCAACAAACGAAGTGAACTGCGTCATCAATCGATACTCCAGTCCCACTTGAGTGATTGTCTGTTTCAACTCCGGCTTCATGTTTCCGTTTTGCGCGCCGCCGTAATCGTTTGACATGAGATCATCGATACGACGTCGGGCCCATAATGACGACAGCACATCATGTGCTGCCATCGTCTCCGGAAAAGAGACTTGAATATCGCGAGCGAAATCGTTGCCGGCAACCTTTCCTTTGAGATGAATCGTCCCGTTCGCCGGTGATGTGAATCGTCCTGAGAGAATCAAAGGCTTCGCTGAGAACAGATCGGGAATCCGTTGCGGGTAGACATCCGTTACCGGCATCCCGTTCCAGTCGATCGATATATCAGTCAACAACGGGCTTCGAACTCGTTCATGAAATTTCTTCGCGGCTGCAGATCCGTCATCACTTAACGAAACGTACTCAACTTCCCCGCGGCCGGCTTCCGCGATCTTGTCCAGCAAAAACCTGTTCACGGCAGAACCGATACCAAATGCAAACACTCGCGCATTTTGATGTTTCTGAACCTCGGAGATGATCTCCATGTCATTGCCGACGTACCCGTCAGTCATGAAGCAAACGATGCGAATGTGATCTTGATTGTCTGAGGGTTCAAGCGCAGCCTTGATCGCTGTCATCATCTCGGTGCCACCAGCGCCAGACCTTGAACTAAGGAATGCTTGTGCCTTGATCAAGTTTACTTTTGTCGCCGGTACTGGCTTGGGAAACAGAATCTCCGTGTCCCCGGAGAATGTAATCAGGTTGAAAGTGTCGGATGGGTAGAGACTGTCGAGTGCGAGCTTCATCGTCTCTTTCGCCTTTTCAATCGGAAACCCTTGCATTGATCCGGACGTATCGAGAACAAATACCAACTCTTTGGGTGTGACGTCCGCGGCGGTAACCCGATCAGGTGGTTGAAGAATCATTGTGAAGAAACCGCCTTTGTCGGATCGATGAGTCAACAAGGCATCTTGAATTGACCCTCCGGCAACATTGTAACGAAGAACAAAATCCTTATTCGGAATCGTTGGGCCGTCCTTCAAACGCACGTGCGCGCTGTTCGGTGTCGTACGTTCGATATCGACTGAATGCGTTTTTGAATCAACGCGATCGACAATCAAACCAGCATCGAGTTGAATGTCGAGCGAAATATCATGACCGCTACGCAATCCAGGCGGCGCCATCTTTGGAGTTATTCGCGAAGCATCGGGAACTTGATCCGTATCAGACGCAAACCCATTCCCACGTTTCGAGATCTGCTGCTGGCCCGGAATATAGCGAGGTCCGACAACCATCGGGAAGACAAACTCATAGGCACCATCTTCGTACTTCAGAGTCTCAACGTAGCTAATTGTGATCTTGATCTGATCGCCAGGAAGAATGTTTGCGATCGATTGCGTGAAGATGTTAGGCCGTTCCTGATCAAGCAGGCTTGCAGTCTTTCCGCTTGATTTTGCGGCATCGTAAACTGCCTGCGCCTCTTCGCGAGGGAGGATTTTCCCGCGAATTGTGCGATCGCCGATTGTCATCGTCATGTCGTCGACTGCGGCGTCCTGCGGCAAAGGAAACGTGTAAACGGCCTCAATCTTTTCTTTGAATGGATTTTCAAATTCCTGGGTGACGTTAACTCGCGAAAGGAAGCCACTGATTTCTGCCTTAACGTCAGTGTGCTTCAACGGACACTGTCTCTTCGTTTTGCCCGTCGGATCCAAAACGACTAGAGCACCGGAAGTCTCGCCAGTTTGAGCAATGGCCTCACGCTCTGAAGATTTGATGATGATTACGAAGACTGTCAGCGGGATGAGGAGGAGTAATAACAGGTACGATTTGTTGAAGAGCTGTTTGAGCATGAGACTTCTCCTAAGCGGTTCTTGAGCGAACGGTGGTAACGATCCATGAAGTTAGACGCCGTGAAATGCTGACTGTTCCAAAACTTCTGAAAGCAGAACGAACCTAAGCAAGAAACTTGCAACGGTCTCGGCGCCTCTGCGTTCTCTGCGTCTCGGCGGTGAATCCTGTTTTCACAACCCGAAACTCACCGCAGAGACGCAGAGAACGCAGAGCAAGCGCAGAGTCTTAGCAAAAACCAAAGACCAAAGACTCAATACAAATTGAAGTTGTACTCCAACTGCATCCAGACGGAGACTGAGTGTCCTGCCTTGGTCGCCGGCACAAACCTGATCTGTCTGGCCGCGGCAATCGCTTTTTCAGTTAAACCAAACGGAAGTGTCTGCACTGCATGAATCTGTTCCACGTGACCGGCACTCGAAAACACAACTCGCAGCATCACCGTTCCCGTGATCTGATTACGTCGAGCCTCTTCCGTATATTGCGGCTCGGGCTTCGACAACAGTCTTGCGCGTTGCTCAACGTCTCTGCCTGTCAATATGCGATCGTCTGTCCAGATAGCATTGCCCGAAGCGGCGCCGCCTCCACAACATCCTGTCCGTTTGTCGCCGTTTCCCGTATTGCCGTTGTTTCCTGGCCCGAAACCCGGACCGTTACCGTCACCAATTCCCAGACCGTTATTTGATCCGATAACGCCACCATCGCCTGGTCCTTTTGAAGGTTCGGTGGAACTCGATCGTGGATCACCAAACACCGGCGTCTTCATGTCTTTCCACAACGCGGGATCGAGGTCCATTCCGGCAACCGGCAATGCGGGAGAGAGCGGTGGCGTTTTGGGAATTGAAGCAAGGACGGTTGATGGTGGAAGCAACTTTCCGATCTGCGCTGGTAACGGATTGTGATCTCCACTTCCGCCGCCGCCTCGTGCGCTTTGACGAACCTCGCCTGATCCTTCACCCAATCCCTGGTTAATTCCGACACGTCCTTTACCGCCACGGCCAATGCTGTGGTCGTCCGGCTTCTTATCCTGTCGACTGAGATTTGGAATGCCGATCTCGATCGCGATGTCGGCATTCTCATCATTCAGTGGAGGTTTTGGTCCGAGCCGCGTCCGATCGAAAAGCAGCGCAACAGCAACTAGGCAGACAAGAATTGCGCAAGCCGCGATGAAGCTTGGAGCGAAAAGCACACGGCCAGCTCGTTCTATTTCCTGACGAATTATTGAGACGACTGACTCAACAGGATGTTTCTTGAACTCAGGCCAGGCGTTCCTGAGGTCCTGTTTAAGCGAACCAAGTTCAAGCGCTAATCGCGCGAGAAGTGAGCGAGAGTTGATGATCGTGGGGACATATTCCTTGCCGACACTGATACTCATCACATGCCTCGTTGAAAAGAACTGATGAACGTTTAAGGATGGGGAGACGTGCTGAGGACCACACTGCGGAGATTCGCGCCGTTGGATGCTATTGGTTCCGCGAAGGAGGCCTCTGATTGTGTATTACCGGGAAGGAAAGAAAAGTTACGATTGTTGTTGAGTATGTTTATTAGGAGGATGCAGTGCTTTCGCGCCGTGATGTCGGCTCTGCCACGTTGTGAGGAACGACTTTGCCCTTCCGTTCCGAAGTCAGTCATCGATGGCGGCTATGCCGTCGTGACTTGACGGCATTCCCATCCGAGACGCGAAGGCATATCCGATAATCTTGGGATAACTCGTACGGAAAGGCGCAGCGATTTCTCACAACAAATGGCGCAGCCAGAAAAGAAGACTTATTGGCGAGAAGACCTAAAAGAATCGCAGCACATAGTCGCGTTTGACAGTTTCTGAATCGTTACGCTAAGTTACCCCCTTGCCATAAGGCACGAACTGCTCACCATATGCGTCCCGTTCGTCTAGTGGCCTAGGACACCGCCCTTTCACGGCGGCGACACGGGTTCGACTCCCGTACGGGACGCCAACCTAGTCTTCAGCTTACGAGCTTTCCTCATTTTGCCGCGCGTCTAAAAACGTCCATTAATACCAAACTGCTAATCGTGCTATTGGATCGACGCGAGTAATCTGTTTACTTTGTAGCATCAACCAATTGTCGCTCATTGGGGTCCGCCGGGTCCTTGCATTCACAGAAGGTATCTTCACAACGACATGTCCTGACCCTTCTTTATTGCAGTACATGCCCCAGAATTCCGTTGAATACCTCAGCCGCCTCCATTCACGCCAGAATCCGGCCCGCCTGTCACAAGGGATATTGCTATAACTTTCTGGATAAGTATTATGCCCACCAAACTACACCTCGATTCACGAGGATTTCATTAATGAGTGAGACGATGAAGATTAGCCGCCGATCCTTTCTCAAAACTGCAACAGCAATCGGTGCTTCGCTCGCATGGGTCGGACCGGCTCGAGGTTCGCGCATTCACTGGCATGAGCGACGTGATCTCTATCCCCAAGGGGTCGCCTCGGGCGATCCTGACCCGCACAGCGTCATCCTCTGGACGAGGCGTCCGTTTGCCGACGGCGGAACACGCCAGCTCCTCACCGTCGAGGTAGCGGAGGATGAGGCATTCCGTCGCGTCGTTGCGCACGCGCGGGCACCGGTCTCGAGCGGCGCCGACTGGACCGCGCGCGTATTCATTGGCGGACTCAAGCCAGCACGCATTTACTGGTATCGGTTTACTGACACCGACGGCAACGGCAGCCGAGTCGGCCGCACGATCACCGCGCCGTTGCCAAACGATCCACGCCCGGTGAACTTCGCATTTGTGAGCTGTCAGGATGTCAATGAGGGCAAGCTCAACGCGTATCGTCGGATGATTTATGAAGATGAACGCGCACCCGCCTCCGAGCAACTCGGTTTCGTTCTGCACCTCGGCGATTTCATCTATGAAGTGGTCGAGTATCCCGAAGAAGTGAAGACGCGTTTCGACCGCACGATCTATGAAGTCGCTCGCATCTCGGATGGCATCAAGGTCAGCAGCTTCCACATACCGTTGACGCTCGATGGCTACCGGGCCATTTACAAAGGCTATCTCGCCGATCCCGACCTTCAGGATGCGCGCGCGCGCTGGCCGTTTGTTTGCATCTGGGACAACCACGAATTTTCGTGGCAAGGTTGGCAAAGCATCCAGAAGGCGGGCAGGTCGCGGCCGGGCCAGAGCATCAAGGTCGCCGCCAACCAGGCATGGTGGGAATATCTGCCATCGCGTTGTAAGAAGGTCAGTGGCCCATCACTCGAAAGCTTCGACGCTCCGAAGGTGACGGATGTGAAAATCGAAAAGTGGGACGAGAACGGACTCGGCGACGAGCCAAACAATCGGATCGCCATCAATAGCCTGATCGGATACCGCTCGTATCGCTACGGTAAACACCTCGATCTCATCATCACTGATCAGCACAGCT
>DATDFV010000150.1:0-39472 GCA_036522415.1 Pyrinomonadaceae bacterium
CGGTCCCAGGACCAGCATTCGTGATTCAAACAATGAAACTCGCATTCTCGACATTGGGTTGTCCTAATTGGGAACTGGATGGGATCGCCGAAACTGCTGAACGACTGGGATACGACGGTGTCGAGCTGAGAGCGGTTGGAGGCAGCCTTGATTTGTTGGCTCGTCGGGAATTTACGAATGATCAGTTGAATACCACGCGGGCACTGTTTGCAGATCGAGACGTCGAGATTTGTTGTGTTGATACTTCGTGCACTTTTCATTCACCGGATCAGCGAGAGCGAAGTGCCCAGATCGATTCGGCGATAGCGCATGCTGAACTTGCCGCTGAATTGGGCGCTCCCTTAATTCGAGTGTTTCCGGACAAGATTCAACCTGGATGCGGCCGAGAGGAAACGAGAGATTACATTGTCGAAGCGCTGCTGAAGGTGGCTGAACAATTACCATTCGAAGTAGATGTTGCGCTCGAGACACATGGTGATTTTGCCCGGGCCGAAAACGCGATTGAGATCATGAGGCTCGTGAATCATCCACAGGTGACACTGATTTGGGATGTGGCGAATTCTTTATCGGCTGGAGATTCGATCGCCGAGGCCGGCAATACTGTTTGGCCGTACTTAAGTCACATTCATCTGAGAGACGCACGCCCGGTTTCCGATTCAGAGCACTGGCAGCCTGTATTGGCGGGCACAGGCAAGGTTTCATTTGCGGAGACCCTGGCGACGATCAAGAGTTTGAACTACAACGGTTATGTAAGTTTTGAATGGGAGAAGTATTGGCATCCGGAAATTGAAGAACCGGAAGTTGCGCTTCCGGATTTCATAAACACGATCAGGAAACTGCAAAGTGATTCGACCAAATGTTCTGGTGTTGGCCAGTGACGTTCTGTTTCCGCATTTTTTTTCTGCGGAGTCTCAGAACAAGCTTACGGAAGTAACTGACTGGAAGCGATCTTCAGCAACAGAAGATTCGCCGGCACTTCGAGAACAGATTGCTGACGCTGATGTGTTGATGACCACCTGGCATACACCGTTTCTAACAGCAGAAATGTTGGGAATGCGGCCGCGAGTGAAACTGATCGCGCATTGTGGTGGGGAAGTGAAGTCAAGAATTGCGGAGCAGATCTTTGATTACATAACGATAACGAATGCGGCGGAACCGATGGCGCGTGGTGTGGCCGAAATGGCATTAGCGTTAGCACTGACTTTGGTGCGACGCATACCCGAATACGCTTCGGAAATGCGTGAAGGCGTCGTGAGAACAAATGCTGAAGTCAGTAGGGGAGAAACATTGTTCGGTCGAAAAGTTGGGCTGGTTGGTTTCGGGCGGATCGGACGAGCCTTTGCCAGACTGATCGCGCCTTTCCAGGTCCACCTCATTGTGACCGATCCCTATGCAGACCCTGACATGATTGCCGAGTACAGTGGAAGGTTGGCCGAACTCGATGATCTGGTTCGCTCGTGTTCGGTGATTGTGCTGGCCGCGGCGTTAACACCAGAGACGAGAAATCTATTCGATAAACGAAGACTGTCTGAAATGGCTGACGAAAGCTACTTGATAAACGTGGCACGAGGTGGATTGGTCGATACCGAGGCATTACTGGTTGAGTTGCGCACGGGCCGATTAAGGGCGGCGCTGGATGTAACGGATCCGGTCGAACCGCTTCCGATCGATCACGAATTGAGAAAGCTCACGAACGTAATACTGACGCCGCACATCGCTGCAGGCGGGATTGAGATGCGTCGTGAAATTGGCGCGATTGCGGTTGAGGAAGTAGTTCGTTTTGCTGAAGGACGAGCTCCGATCAATCGAGTCTCGCGGGAGATGCTAGCAACGATGACCTAGAAAGTTTTCCCTGCGCTTCCTCTGCGTTCTCTGCGTCTCTGCGGTTCGTCGGGGTCTGCAAATCATTTACCGCAGAGACGCAGAGAACGCAGAGGAAGCGCAGAGAGAGGCGCAATTGGTCAAGATAAAAAACATTGTTCTTCATCGAGTCTGCGTTCCGTTTGTCGAGCCGTTTCGGATAAGCAATGGAGTTGTTGTTGAGAAGGAATCAATCCTTATTGAAGTCGTATCAGAGGATGGCGTCGTTGGCTGGGGTGAGTGCTCGCCGATGTCAGGATCGTTTTATTCCACCGACACGCCGGATAGTTGCTGGCAATCTTTAACGCAAAAGTTGATTCCGCGAGTATTTGAGTTGGGCGCGGTTAGACCGCATGACATTTATGGGGCGCTGCGGCAAGTCGCTTCTGACGGCTTTTCGAAAGCAGGAATTGAAGGCGCGCTGTGGGACCTGTACGTCAAGGCAAAAGGAATTTCGCTTTGTGAAGCACTAGACATAAAGCGGCGACTGGTCTCTGCGGGCGTGGCGATTGGCATCTTTGACAGTATTGAAGAGCTGCTCGAGCATGTTCGTTTGTTTGTTGAGCAGGGCTACCAGCGAGTGAAGATAAAGATACAACCGGATTGGGACGTTGATCCGGTATCTGCGGTTCGCGAACGATTTCCTGAAGTGCCTCTGATGGTGGACGCCAATGCTGCGTACTCAATAAAGGACAAGGCGCTCTTGAAAGAGCTGGATCGATTTGGATTGATGATGATTGAACAGCCATTGGCAGCAGAGGCAATCGATGACGCCGGTGAATTACAGGCTGATTTAAAGACGCCATTGTGTGCTGATGAGTCGGCGGAGTCATTAATGTCTCTCCAACATCTTGTTGAGATGAAAGCAGCACGAATCGTAAACATAAAAGTTCAGCGAGTAGGAGGACTCACCGAAGCAATGTTGATGTTGGAGATGGCGCGTGCAGCGGGGCTTCAGTGTTGGGTTGGAACAATGCCTGAATTAGGGATCGCGTCAGCTCAGGGACTGCACCTCGCAATGCATAGCGGGTTTTCATTGCCGACCGACATTGAAGCGTCGGAACGTTGGTACGTCGATGATGTCATCGAGCCGCTGATTGAGGTTGATAATCGGGGGTTCATTCATGTTCCAGATGGTGTTGGCAGTGGATTCAGAGTGTCACGTGGGAAGGTCGAGCAGTACACAACTGCGACTGAAAAGTTTGTATAGAAAAATCTCTGCGCTCCCTCTGCGTTCTTTGCGTCTCTGCGGTAAATGTCGGGCGCGTCATTAATAAAACCGCAGAGACGCAGAGAACGCAGAGGAAGCGCAGAGAAGAAATATCGAGAAGGATTAGTTTTATGAAGTCACTTTTTACAAAAGCGATCATTCAGATCGTCGTAATCACAACGAGTCTAGTCGCTGTTGCGGCACAATCCAAAGACGTGCCTCGCGTTTGGGAAGCCCCGCTCAATATCCCAACCTACGAACTGAATCCCCCAAATCCCTATCCGGCGTTACTCGATTGGCAGCGACGAAAATGGCGTCCCGTTTATCCATATCCATTTCTCGATTCGTTGGGCACACAGAAAACCGACAAAGCGTGGAAAGCTGTTTATCTGGAAAACGAATATCTGAAAGTCACTGTCCTTCCCGAACTTGGTGGACACGTCTATGAAATCTTCGATAAGACCCTGAATCGGAACATCATCTACTCGAATCCCACGATGAAATACGCCATGGTCGCGCTGCGTGGCGCATGGGTGTCCGGCGGCATCGAATGGAACTTTCCCGATGGTCACACTCTTACCACTGTTGCGCCCATCGATTACGTAATGCGTACTGAACCTGACGGGAGCGCAGCCGTTGCCGTCGGCGACACCGAACGCGTCCAGGGAATGCAGTGGCAAGTAATTTTGCGATTGCGACCCGGGCGACGAGTTCTGGAAACCGAAGTTACTCTCAACAATCGTCGACTGATTCCAGGTCGTTACTGGTACTGGTCAACCGCCGGTGCACCAGCAGCGCAGGACCTGCGTTTCAACTATCCAATGCGGGAAGCGTATCCACACGCGTTCTGGCCGGTCTTCAAGTTCCCCATCGAAAAAGGAGTCGATATCGGTCGCTTCAGCGAAGTTCCAAATTTCCTTTCGCTTTTTGCACGCGATTCGAAACGGGATTACTTCGGAATCTACTACGAAAAGTCTGATTGGGGTGTGGTCCATGTTGCCGATCATCGCGAATTACCAGGCAAGAAGACGTGGACGTGGGGTACTGACGACAACGGCGATATTTGGGTGGAAAAGCTAACTGACAGTGGTCGCCAATATGTTGAGTTTCAGGGCGGACGCTTTGAGACGCAGATGGAGCATCAGTTCATTGCTCCGCATCGCGTCGAACACTTTTTTGAGTACTGGTTCGGGGTGAATCAGATGGGAGGCGCGTGGAACGAAGCCAGCAAAGATGCTGCGGTTCGGATGAACGTACAAAAGGGTCGCGCCATCGTGTCCGTAGCTGCCAACGAACGATTCAACGCCGCCCAACTTACGATCGAAAGCAACGGCAAAGTGATTGAAACTCAGCAGGTCGATCTCGATCCGTCAAAGGTATTTACCACGACTCTCAATTTGCCCACTGCGGTCACAGGGCAACCGATCGCCGTCAGTCTAAAAAGTAAAGATGGGCGAAGTTTGATTCGCTATCAGGCTGACTTGCCTGTTGACGCAAATCCCGATTTCAAGCCCGCGACTCGTCCAATTCCTGACCCGAAAATTTCCAGCAGTGCGGAACAGAGTTACGTCGAGGGTTTGGCGCTTGATAAGAAAAGCAAGGAACGAGAGCTTCGGGACGCCTACAACGAAGCACTCCGGCGCGACCCAGGGTTTGCGCCGGCACACATTGCTTTAGCGCTTTCGTATTACCGAAGCGGTGAACTTGAAACAGCAGCTTCACATCTCGAGGCTGCGTTGGTACGGAACAAGGACTCAGTTGATGCTCATTATCTCCTGGCGTTGGTGCGCAGAGCCCAGTACCAGTATTCAGAAGCCGAAGATCATTTGATCTGGCTGGTTAGGTCTGGTCAGCGCGAATCGATTGCTCGGTATCTGCTGGGCCAGTTGGCGCTAACGAAAAAAGAATACCCGGTAGCCGTCGAAGAACTCCGCCAGTCGGTATTGCTGGATCCTCGGGACATCAGAGCGCGCACAGTGCTGGCTATGGCAGAGCGTTTAAATGGGGACGTTGAATCAGCAGAAGCACGAATAGATGAAGTTGTGAGGGAGATGCCGATTGACTATTTCGCGCTTTATGAACAGTACAAATCGAGTCTCGCGGCACATCACGAAGCAAAAGCAAAGCAAGCATGGGATCAATTATGGCATCTGTTGTCACGCGAGCCCGACTCCGTACTCGAAGTCGCCTTCGATTATGCAGGCTCTGGAAGAAGAGCCGAAGCCAGGGAACTGTTGGAGGAGGCGATTCGCAGAGGACCGTCTGGAACTCTCGCTTCAGACAAAGCGCGAATTAATCCGATGCTCCATTACACACTTGGGTTTCTGTATGACAAAGATCACGATTTTAAACTCGCGCCAACCCAATATGCGTTAGGTATGAAGGGTGACCCTGCTTTTGTATTCCCTCATCGCGTCGAAGAGATTTACGTATTACAGGTGGCATTGGCCAGTAATCCCAGTGACGGACATGCTGCTTACTACCTCGGAAATGTACTGGCTTCCAAGAACAGGGATGACGAGGCGCTCGAGGCATGGGCGAAAGCTGTGGAGTTGGATCCTGCCAATGTCATCGCAGAACGTAATTATGCCAGAGCGCTTTGGGTTAGCGCGAAAAAGAAAGACGAGGCGGCGAAACATTTTCAACACGCAATTTCAGTTGCGCCAAGTGACTTTCGTCTTTACGTGGAATTCGACAAGTTGCTGGCTGATATCGGCGCAACTGAGCGACGCATCAAGTTGCTCGAAGGAGCTCCGAAAACAGTGATGGCCCAGGCAGCGGCGGTGCAGGCGCTTGCTGGAGCATACGTCGATGCCGGTAAGTTTGGTGAAGCAGCAGAGCTGTTGGCGAAGACAGCCTTTACTTCAGGGGAAGGCGAGGATGCAGCGCTCGGACTTTATAGAAAGGCGCACCTCGGATTAGCGAAGCGATATCGGGAATCCGGCGATCATTTGAAGGCGGCGGAGGAGTTTGCGCTTGCAACTGAGTTTCCGCGCAATCTCGGCGTCGGCAGACCGGCAATGCAATCACAAGCGCGAGAGTACGTTGCCGCGGCACGCGAGTATGAAGCAGCAGGTCGCAAAGACGATGCTGAAAGATGGTGGCAACGTGCTGCAACAGAGGCACTCAACCCTCCGTCACAACCCGAAGAACCCTGGTCTGAACATTACTTCTACAAAGCGGTTGCACTCGAACATACGGGACGAACCGCAGAAGCGAAAGCCCTGTATCACCGCCTCGCGTTGCTGAATGACGATCAGAAGATGCTCGACGCTGAACCATGGCCGCCATCGGGCGCCATTAGATTTGTGCTCGCGGGCTCAGCTTTGAAAGCGCTCGGTCGTCGCGATGAAGCGCGTGCGGCACTCGAGCGGGCTCTGAAAATGGATCCTCAAAATGAGTTGGCGATTTCTCAACTCGCGGAATTGAAACCGGCAGTAGTAGGGGCGGCCCGCCGCGGTCGTCCCTAGTGTGCACAACAATTACCACGGAGGCCCCCAAACCTCGCATGTGATCGCAAGCGTCGTTTGCCGTTTGCGATGTAGACGGTTCACGAAGGAGGAAACCCATGCGCGTTAGGCAACCGTTAATTCTTCTAATCATTGGAGTGCTCAGTTTGTTGATGGTAACTGCAGTTAACACTCGAGCGACTGTTTACGATGTTGGTACGGGCCACCCATTCCCGACCATAGGCTCGGTGCCCTGGGAATCGCTTGCAGCAGGTGACACCGTAAACATTTTCTATCAGGCAACGCCATACAAAGAAAAATTTGTGCTGTCACGCGTAGGCACTGCAGCTGCGCCTATTACGGTTCACGGAGTTCTTGGCCCAAATGGTGAACGACCTATTCTGGACGGAAACGGCGCTACTACGCGTTCACAGTTGGTCTATTACAGTCAGGAACGGGGAGTCATAAAAATCGGAGGCTCGACGGTGCCATTCGCCGATGGAACATCGGTCAACCCGCAGTACCTCGTAATTGAAAACCTCGAAATACGTAGTGCACGGCAGCCTTTTACTTTCACGGCGGCTGACGGCACGACGAAATCCTACACTCAACCCGCTTCAGCGATTTATCTTGAATTTGGTGATCACATAACTGTGCGCAACTGTGTGATGCACGATTGCGGGAATGGCTTCTTCTCCTTTTCAAATGACACGACCACGTCGAGCAATGTGCTCGTTGAAGCCAATTACATCTACGACAACGGCAACTCTGGTAGTCAAACCGAACATAACAACTACACAGAATCTCGGGGAATTACTTTCCAATACAATCGTTTTGGACAGATCCGTGCAGGTTGTGGTGGAAATGGTCTGAAGGATCGATCATCCGGTCTGGTTATCCGTTACAACTGGTTCGAAGGTCCGGTTAACCGTCCCTTCGATCTGGTTGATGCCCAGGACAGCACAATCCTCCGGAATGATGCGAACTATCACAAAGCTTTTGTCTACGGAAATGTCGTCATTGAAAATCCGTTAACTGGCGGTAACAACGACATTGTGCATTTCGGCGGCGATACGGCTGGAGGCAAGGGCTATAAATTCGGGCCACTCTATTTCTACAACAACACTGTCGTCTCCACGAGAACTGATAAGACTCGTCTGTTTCGTCTGGATACTAACAACCAGAGTTGTGACGCTCGCAACAACATCGTCTACGTGACAGCGTCAGATGGTAGCTTGCTCAAGGTTCTCGATAGCTTCGGAGTTGTGACGTTGACACAAAACTGGTTCAAGACGGGGTGGTCGCCCTTCAACGTCTCTCATCCGAAAGGGACTGTAACCAATAACGGAACTGTGACTGGAACTTCGCCGGGCTTTGTTAATGAGGCAGGGCAAGATTATCACTTGGCCGCGGGTTCGGCGTGCATAAACGCTGGAACAGCGCTTAATCCGGCAGTCCTTCCCGATAACAACGTCACACGCGAGTACGTGAAGCATCAGTCGAGCGTGGCGCGCGCTGTGAACGGCGCACTTGATATCGGCGCGTACGAGTTTTGAAGTTTTAACTCTGCGTCTCAGCGTTCTCTGCGTCTCTGCGGTTAGGCTAGGGCCAAGCCTTCTTGCGACGCAGAGACGCAGAGAACGCAAAGACGCAGAGAACATTCAGAACGGAAAATGGATTTCGCTTCACTTCGACAAGAAGTCTGGTGGGTTAACACGCAGTTGCCGAAGTCTGGCCTGGTAACGATGCACAGCGGCAACGCAAGCGGCATCGATCGCGAGTCGGGACTCGTTTTAATCAAACCGAGTGGTATCGAGTATGAAAATCTACAACCGGAAGATCTCGCAGTTGTAGATCTGAAAGGAGTAACCGTAGCCGCAGGAAGAGTGCCGGATGGCTGTTCAAGCGTGCTGAAGCCGAGCGTCGATACGATTCATCATTTGCTGCTATATCAGAAGGATCCTCTGCTTGGTGGAATCGTGCACACGCATTCGAACTTCGCGACGGCCTGGTCGACAACTGGAGAGCCGATACCGTGCGCACTGACAGCGATCGCTGATCAATTCGGTGGCGACATTCCGTGTTGCCCTTACCTCGACAACGAAGGGGAAAGCATTGCAAACGGGATAGTCAAACATCGCACTCGCGGACCCGCGATTCTACTGAAGGGCCACGGTGCGTTCACATTTGATCAAACGCCGAGAAAAGCATTGAAAGCCGCGATCATGTTGGAGGATGTTGCAAAGACTATGTGGCTGGCGCGGCAGTTAGGCACGATCGGACGTATGCCCGATGAAGAAATCGAAAGGTGGTGGAATCGATATCACACCACATATGGACAGTGAGATGCAGATAGTTGTTGTGCTTTGTACTTGGATGCAGTCAGTACCACCTTGCGGTAGCGGGTGGGTGCGCAGCTCAAATCGTTGGACAAATCAAGCTGCGCACCCACCCCCTACCGCGAGGTGGTACTGACCGCATCCAAGCACAAAGCACTAAGCACAAAGTACAAAGCACAAAGTACTCATGAACGCTAAGGATCTCTACCGCTGGTGCAGCATACCTGTCGAAGAACTCGTAGGGCATAAGGACCTGCGTGTGCCGTTCCGTCTAGTGCGCGATGCGGAAGCACTCGGCGAACTGATGGCCCGCGAGTTCGTAGATTTGATTCAGCAAAACAATGCAGAGCATCGCGTAACGCGTGCCATCGTGCCGTGCGGTCCAAAGTGCTGGTATGAACCGTTCACAAATCTGGTGAACTCTCAAAACTTATCGCTTGAAAGACTCTTTGTCTTTCACATGGATGAGTGCCTTGATTGGCAAGGACAACCATTGCCCGCGAGACACCCGTTCAACTTCCGCTCCTTCATGGAAGAACATTTCTATGGCGGTGTCCGAACTGACTTATCAGTACCACAATCAAACAGATTTTGGTTGTCACCCTCCAACATCGAGGATGTGAAGCGCGCTCTTATGGAGGCGCCCGTCGATGTAACGATTGGAGGTTGGGGGCAGGATGGGCATGTCGCTTACAACCAGGCGCGTCGTCAACCATTCCATCAGCTGAGTCTCGAAGACCTGGCCAATTCGACGGTTCGAATTCAAGACAACAATATCGACACTATCATTGCTCTTGCTCAGCGTACCTTTGGTGCTGCCTACCAGTTCGTTCCGCCAATGTCAGTGACTCTGGGGATGCGAGAATGCCTTGGCGCATCGAAAGTCCGACTATATAGCGACACCGGTGCGTGGAAACAGACGGCACTTCGCGTTGCTCTCTTTTCAGAGCCAACAACTGAATATCCGATCACTCTCTTGCAGCAACACCCTGACGCGCTGATCACGGCAACGATCGAAACAGCACGACACCCGATAGCCGAAAACCCTGAATGGGAACTTTTTTAGAGTCAATGAGAACGCCCTATCGTTATCGAAGACTAATAGGTGTTGGAGGAATCGGCTCCGGGTTGTTCTTCGCACTCGAGGGAAATCAAGATCTAGGTAGAAATGAAAGCCGTGCTGCATCGCTGATCGATTCGCGCGATTACTGCAAGCTGCACATCGTTATTCATTATCTGGCTGTGTTACTCGAACGTGAACTCCACATCGTACCTGTAGCACACGTGGGAAATGACTCTACGGGGTTCCGCCTGATTGACGAGATGAACGCTGTTTCGATTGATACCAGTCACGTCTTGATCTCAAACGAATGTCCAACGCTGTTGAGCGTTTGCTACCAGTATCCGGATAGTTCCGGCGGCAATATCACAGCAAGTAACTCTGCTGCGACGTTGCTTACGACACAGAACATCGATCAAACCGAAAGTCTTCTTGAAGAATACTCCGGCCAGTGCATCGCGTTGGCCTTGCCTGAGGTAGCGCTTAATTTGCGTCATCACCAGTTAAAACTGGCTACGCGATACAACGCATTGAGAGTAGCGGCATTTACTTCTGCGGAAATCCTGGAAGCGAGACGAACTGGAATTCTCGAACAGGTTGATTTGTTGTTTCTTAATCAGGACGAAGCCGCGACGATGATCGACGATGTTTTTGATCCGTTGGATCCGGACTTATTTCTCAACAGATGTGCGGAGACGTTACGAGCGATTCAGCCGGACATTCAAATTGTGGTTACAGCCGGCGCTCAGGGCGCATATGGGATTCTCAAGGAAGAGTGGATTCACTCTTCCGCATACAAGGTGAACTTTGCGAGTACGGCCGGAGCTGGCGACGCGTTGATTGCGGGTACATTGGCTGGTCTGATTTCGGGATCCGAGCTGGTCCAGCCACACAGTGAGACGAATTGCATTCAATCTTCTTTAGATTTTGGTGTACTGCTCGGAAGTTACAGTACAACCTCACCACATACGATTCACCCGGCTGCAGACGTGAACTCCCTGGTGTGCTTCGCGAAAGATGCGGGGAAGAACATCTCTGTTCCGATCATGTCAGAACCGAAACGCGGTAGCGTCGGGTCGTCGCAAGTCCAAGGCTCTGCTTGGGAAGAACCCGATGCTACCGCGTTTCGGTTCTGACATCGCAGAAACAACCATGGTTCTGGAATGATGGACGCAATCAGTAAAGCATCATCTGATCCGGTCGCGATAAGTGCCTTCGCTCGCCACGCGAAGGAGTTGCTGGCGCCTTTCGAGAAGGAATTAATTGATCTTTTACAAACGCTGGTGCGAACAAACAGTACCGCAATCCCGCCAGATGGTTGCGAAACCGACGCCCAGGAGGTGCTCCTGAGTTTTCTTAATGGCCACGGCATAGATGCTGAGTTGTATGAACTTGGCTTTCTTCAGAATTCAAGTCATCCCTACGTTCGTCATGATCGCAACTACTCCGGTCGTCACAACCTTATTGCTCGACTGAAAGGAACTGGGACTGGAAGAAGTCTGATGTTGAGTGGGCATATGGACACTGTGCCGCCAGGTCGAAATGAGTGGAGGCACAGTCCATGGTCGGGTCTCATTGATAACGGTCGGCTCTACGGCCGCGGCAGTTATGACATGAAGGGAGGATTGGTCGCAGCGTTCGCGGTGCCGGTCGCATTGAAGAGAGCTGGATTGCGATTGAAAGGCGATCTACTCTGTGAATCAGTTGTTGACGAAGAGTGGGGCGGAGGAGGCGGCACGCTAGCTGGCCGTTTGCGTGGCGATCTGGCTGATGGCTGCGTAATTCCAGAACCTACGGATCAAACCATTTTTCACGCGAGCCGCGGAGGCTACGTGGTTGATATTGAAGTCAACGCCGGAGACCCTGAAAACTATTTCTCAAGAGAAGAAGTCATCAGTCCAGCGATTCCAATGGGTCGCCTTCTTGGTTGGATTGAGAGCTGGGCCGCGCGACGTCGACAAATAGACAAGGGCGAAACCTATCGAGGGTTTGCTGATCCGGCTCCAGTGCAAGTACTGGCCCTTGAAGCAAACAGTTTCGATCTGGAGGTTCCCTTGAGCGTGCCGCTGATGTCACGAGTGCGCGTCTATTTTCAATTCCTGCCACACGAAGATGTAGCCTCGGTAATCGCTGAAATCAGAAAATCATTTGGTTCGTTCTGTGAACGAGATCCGTTCTTCAAGACCTATGTGCCGGAATGGAAAGCGTTTTTCGATCCGCCTTTGATGGGTCACGAGTTGCCAGTCGATCACGAATTCGCAAGATGTTTGGCAAGTTCCTTTCAAAACGTCACAGGGAAAACCCCTGCGTTGACAGGCGCGGAGTATCCATGTGATGGGTTCTTGAATCAGAACTATTTCGGAATGCCTACGTTGATCTTCGGTCCGCGCGGCGCGGGCGCGCATAACGCAAATGAATACGTAGAAGTTGCTTCAGTATTACAGACGGCCGAGGTGTTACTAGCGATGGCGCTCCAGTGGTGTGAAATTAGTGTTTGAAAGATAAGTGTTGATTAGTCAAGAACGATCGTCCTGGGACCGCAGGCGTCCCCGCCTGCCCGTGTCCAGCTCGACCAATTTCTTGGTAAAGCGGACTTGGTTCTTTGCGACGCGGGCACGCGCGGACGCCTGCGGTCCCAGGACGATCGTTTCTGATTAACTTCACATGCCGTTTGGGGGGTTGCTCTTTGTGCAAAGCCAGTCACGGAGAGACTGATCCAACGTCGAATGAAACTCAGAAGAAAAACATATCTATGTCTTTCACTAGCTTTAGTGATGGCTGCTTCTATTTCCGCTGCATCACCCGCGCCGCCGGTTTTTGTCAAAACCCATGACTCAGATGAGTGGGTAACGAGAACATTTCATATTCAAAAACGATATCAACGAGTCTTGCTTGTGCAGGCAGGAGGGCAAACTCCTCAAACCGTTCGAATCGCCGACCTCGATTTGAACTCGAACAACGCTCTCAATCAAACTAAACGCTCCTATTCAGTCACCAAGGTGTTTTCCACCTTACAGGAAGCTGCGGATGCTGCGCGTGGTGGTGATCTTGTTGCCGTAATGCCGGGGACGTACGCAGGCTTCGTTCTCGGCGATCGGGCCGATGCTGCTGATAATCACTTCATTCACTTCAAGGCAATGGGCCAACCCGGTGAGGTCACCATTGACCGGCCCTCGGAACGCGATCCCGATTGGATGATCCTGCTCCAGGCTGCGCACCATGTCATCGTCGAAGGATTCAACATCGCCGGTCATACCGGTCCCGGGCAACAACTCGTTGGTCCGCGCGCCGGAATCATGCTTGATGGTGATTTTGGGCGCAGTGGAAAACAAACTCATCACATCGTGGTACTCGGCAACTTCTCTCACAACCATCGAAAATGGGGACTGCACTCGACAGATACGCACACAGTGTTGATTCAAAACAATCTGTTCGCACTGTCTGCGCAGGAACATTCAGCTTATGTTTCCGATGGTTCTGATAATTATGTTATTCGCCGGAATGTGTTCTTCGGCAGTAATGCAAGTGGTCTGCAGTGCAACATTGATTCAGTTAGTTCCTTTCACGAGTTACTCAAGAATCCACAATTGCAAAGTTACCGGACTGAAGAAGCAACGCGAGATTGGGCAATCGGATTCATCAAACTGGCGACTGAAAAATTTGGCGCAAACAATTTTCCGGACGGCCGCGGCATCAACTTTATTATTGAAGACAACGTCATCAATCAAAACGGAAAAGCCGGCGGCGGCTCGTTGAATCTTGCTGGATTGCAAGAATCGCTAATTCAAAACAACCTCCTTTATGGCAACTTCAATCATGGCATCGCTCAATGGGACGACGGAAATCCTTACGACGAAAGTTACGTCGAGCCCGGTCCGCAAACAGTCGAGCAGGTTAAGAGTGCCGACGACTTGCCTCTGTGGGGCTGTCATTCGAACTTGATACGCAACAACACCGTGCTGATGAACAATCGCGGGCGCGCTGCCATGCAGTGTCGTAACGGAAGTTGGGGAACGGTAATGCGGAACAATATCTTCATTAACGATCAGGCATCTTCAATTGAAATCTTCAATACAAGTATTTGGCGGCTGGATGCACGATTCAATGTCATTAATGTGCTGAGCTATACAGGAATGCCTGACACATTGAAGCGCCTGGCTGTTCGGCTCCCTGAGGGCAATGACGCAGCGAATGGAGTTGATCGAGCGCACATCTCGAACGAATTTGTGCGCTACGGCGAGGAACCCTGGGTAATCATCGAGGGGAACTGGTGGCGGCTCAATCCAAACCGTCCCGACTTTCGTCCGAAAGCCAACTCGTCGATGTTGTCACGACGAGGAGATCAGGCTGCATTGCCTCCACATGATTTGCTCGGCAGAAAGAACAGACGAGCTTTTATTGGCGCATTGTCACCTGCGCCGGAAGAGTAGAAAACGTGGCTTTCTTAAGAGTCTAATCGGAATGTGAATCTCACTAGCGGATCGTTTCTTAACCTGCGAAGCAGGTGTGAGCATAAAGCCTGGGGCGTCAGCCCCAGGGAAATCGATCGTTTGATTTGAGAGCCTGCGAATGCTGGGGCTCACGCCCCAGGCTTTAAGCTTGCGCCTGCTCCGCAGGCTAAAAAGACTTTTGAGGCAAAGCCTGAAGACGTTTCAACACGATGAGGAAATACGTCCCTATGAGAATCAGAATTATCCTTCCGATCTTAGTTTGTCTGACGGCTTCATCACTCGTGTGGTCCCATGGCGTGCGCTTCTCAGACGAACGCACCGCTGATTCACGCCTGTCGCAACTCGTCGAGGCCAACATTATCGCCGTGCATGCTTACCAGGTTTTGCTTGCTAAGGATTCTGGCAAGGGTGACAAGACTTGCTTTTCAGGAGGGAATCTATCGGATACGGAATTGAAAGCGTTGTCGGAGCACCAGGCGAATTTACTCAAGTCGGATCTGAATGACGTCAAGGCCTGGGTGAATGGAAGAAAGAGTACTTTCAATCCCGCAATCGATCTGGAGCCCATTCTTCGATCCGGCCTGACTCTTCCTGAGAAGGCACCGGTGAATGTGTTTAGCAGATATCTTAGGGCGAATACCAAAGCCGATGAAGTTAAGATTCGGTCAGTATCCAGCCTCTATCAAACTGTGTTGGAGGTTGAGCGAGATGGTGATCGGCTTCAGGAAGAATATGCTTTCTATATTGGACTAGGCCTGCCGGTTTACATCGGTCAATTCAACCTGCCTGGCACAGACGCGGATCTAATTGCCACGGGAAAGAAGTTGGAAGGCCAATCATGCGAAGCTCCGGTTGGCACAAGCGCTGCTGAATGGCAGATCGCCGGCAGGAAGATTTGGAACTGGGGCGAGAAGAACCTGCACATCCGAGATGAACGTGTGGTCGCCGCTGAGTTGTTGCGCGAACCGGAAGTGAAACATCTTGAGCCTCAACTGCGTTCGTTGCCATCACAGAAAATCGCGGTAGTTGGTCACTCCTTTACGATGGGTTTGCACTGGTCTTCGCCATCCAGTTTCGTTCCTATTGTGATGGATGTTTTTCGTCGCGAGAATCCCAAAGTGCAATTCAAACAGTTTGCTGCTGGAGGATTAACCGCGTCCCGAGCGCAGAAGCGTTTTTATCAGGATGTGCTGGCATGGAAGCCCGACAAAGTGATGCTCGTTGTCATGACTCGTGCAGATGAAGATTATGAGGCGCTGAAACAAATGGGCGATGGTTTTCATGCCGCGGGAATCAAGACTTACATGTTTGACGAAGTGCACGATCCTGAGGCGGTGACTCCCGGAACCGTCGAACGTGCGCGCAAATCGGCTGAGGCATCGGGAATTGAGGTGATTGAAGTCGGAGAGATCCTGGCAAAGGCTCCTGAACGATCAAAGTTCATTTGTCTCGATGGAATTCATATGACCGAGCCTTATCACCGGCTGATGGCTAAGGAATGGTTGAAGTATCTGGCGGGTGCAAGAGGCGATAAGTTGAGGCCTTAGAACTCTGCGCTTCCTCTGCGTTCTCTGCGTCTCTGCGGTTTGCTTTGGTTACCGATTAAGTGTACCGCAGAGACAGAGAACGCAGAGAAGGCGCAGAGAAACCAAAAAAAAATGATAAAGCGCAAAACATATCTGATCGTTATGTGCTGTCTTCTGGTTTCGATCTGTGAAACCTCGGCACGCGCAAACCCAATCACGCACCCACGCATGCTTATCGGCGAGCGCGACCCGTTGACAGGCTACAAAATCCTCAAAGCTCGATACGACGCTGGCGCTCGTCCACCTGACGACATTGATGGTTGGGCGCTGACTTATCTTCTAACTGGCGATGAGAGTTTTGCTAAGCGCGCAGTACAAAAAATTCGTGACACTCATACTCCCGAACAAGTCGGTTCTCGCACGTACCCTGAATACGTCAAATGGTCACTCGCCTTCGATTGGCTCTACAACTATGCCGGTTTCGATAATTCCCTGAAAGATCGAGTCGCATCTGAACTCCTCAACGCGGCCGCAAAGATGTTGGAAGACCAGTCGCTCACAGCTGTCGAACTTGCGATGTACCACAATTACACCGTTCGATATTTGACACTCGCGTTGTTTGCTTTAACCGCCGTAGAAGGGCACCCCTCAGTTGAAACGCGCGCCGCTCCTTTACGCAAACACGCTCGTGAGGTTTTCGATCACATTCTTGATCTGACTAACTTCATAACTCCGGACGGTGGTTACCACGAGTCGATGGACTACCAGCGAATCACTTATGCGCCACTGGCGATGATGGCAGAGTTGTTGCGGACAACCGCTAACAGCGACCCCGCGCTCAGATACACTGTTTTTCAGCACTACACCGACACTTATTTCTACAAAGTTCTTCCCGACGGGACGACTGCGCGCGACGGCGATAATGAGTTTCCGTATATGGACTGGGAGGACACTATCTGCTTCAGCTATGCGATCAATCGTTTCAAAGATCCGTATGCGGCTTGGATGCTTCGAAAGAGTGGTTGGCCGGCGCGCATGAAATGGCGTGTACCCATCACACAGTTTCTTTGGGATGATCCAGACGTTACTCCTCGCAATCCGGCAGACAGCACAGAGGCTGAGATTCCCCGCACTTATTTCTTCAGAGGAATCAGTCATCTAATCATGCGCGATGGTTTCGGACCCGACTCAACATGGATTGAATTCAACTCCGGCCCGTACCTCGGTAAGCACCAGCATCTCGATCAGAACCATTTCGTGATCTATCACAAAGGTTATCTCGCAACTGAAAGCGGTGCGGACTACACCGATACCGAGAGTCCTCACTATCTCAATTACTACCGCCGCACCATCGCGCACAACTCGATGCTCGTCTATCAAACCGGCGAAAAGTTTTTCTGGGCAGAGAACCTTTGGCCCGCAGCAAACGATGGCGGTCAGCGAATGGATTCCTCGCGCTATTGGAACACGGTGCGGAGTCGAGCAGATTTCGATCGCACTCGCGACTTGTGGGCCACCGGCCATATGGATATCACCGACACGGTTCCAGGCTCGTATGTTTACGCGCGCGGCGATGCCACTCATGCGTATCAGCCTTCAAAGATGGAACGCTTCACGCGCGAAGTTGCTTATACACCCGGCAACAACGTTTTGGTGGTATTCGACAGAGTGAGAACCAAAGATCCAAACTTCAAAAAGGTCTGGCTATTGCACGGCGTCTCGAAGCCGCTGATCGACTCAACGCTGAAGGGAACCGATGTTGGACATGGAGGCACGGCTTATCAGACTTCTACTTTCACCTATGAAGACGGCAATGGTCGGTTACGAGTGCACTCATTGCTGCCTCGTGAGAAGGATCTCATCGCACGCGGTGGACCCGGGTGGGAGTTCTGGACGCCAGGTGATGAATTTGGAGGTGCATGGGGTTCAGGAAAAAATTGGCCACTGGATCCTGCGGCCGGCGGACCGTTACCCACCGATCCATACCTACACAAAATGTGGAAGACCTTCTGGGGCGATGACTTCGAAAAGCTGTTGCCATCGAATACACGAGCAGTAGTTCCCGCTTTCTGGCGCGTCGAAGTTTCACCGACTAAGCCTGCGAAGGAAGACTACTTTCTAAATGTGCTTGAGATTGGTGACAAAGGAGACCCGCGCAAACCAAAGGTTGAGCTGGTCGATGGCTCAAACCTTATCGGCGCGATTGTTGAAGGGGGAACTGTCACTCTCTTTGCAACCATCGATGACGTAGTTACCGATGGTGAAGCGACGATTCCTAACGTCGAGACCGCAAACCTGCTTATTAGCGGACTCAGACCTCATGCGACATATGAACTGCAAATGACCGGGGGACGCGCGAACTGGCGAGGCGGTCTCTTCAACGGCGTTCCGGGAGGGACGTTCATCGCCAGAGCGAATGAATCCGGTGTTCTCTATGTCCCGTTCAAAGGTGAGAAGGACGGCAGGCTGCGAGTACGGTTACTTGGAAACTAGTACGGCTTTGCTCAAATTGTCTGTGGTTTGGCGGCGCTCCGGAGGAGCAACATGTTTATAGCCGGAGTGCATTTTCGTTGCGCGCTCCAGCGGAGCGCGATGTGGCTGTCCTTTGAATTGCATTCCGCTCCTAACGGAGCGGATCAAATTACACGATCGCGAGCTATAAACATACTGCTCTTTCTTAGAAACTCTCTGCGCTACCTCTGCGTTCTCTGCGGTAAAAATAGGGCGCGCACATTCTACAACCGCAGAGACGCAGAGAACGCAGAGGTCGCGCACAGAATCATTGCGTTTCATTAAGGTATCTGCTTGTGCAAAAGCAGGGCTCCTCCGGAGCAAAGAACCCTATCAACGAAGTGACTGAATACGACGGAATCATTCTGGGAGCGGGTCACAATGCACTAATCCTGCAAGCCTACCTTGGCCTGGCCGGTCTGAAAACGATCTGTCTTGAACGCCGACACGTGGCAGGCGGTGGTCTAAATACTGAAGAGGATCCGCGCCATGCTGGCGTTCTTCACAACACGCACTCCTTCTATCATCGAGGCATAACACAGATGCCATGGTACCGGGACCTCGACTTGGTGAATCACGGAGCCAACTACTTACAGCCAGACTTTAATGTGGCCCTCGTCCGCAGAGATGGTGAAGTTCTGGAATGGTGGGCGGACTTCGAAAGAACGGTTGATTCGTTCAGTCGCTTAAATCGTCACGATGCTCAGGTGCTGAGAAAATGGCGAGATCGATTTATTCCAATAGTGGAAAAGATACTTGTTCCCGAGACGAGATCGCCACCCATCGCTCCAGAACGTCGTAGGGCACTCTTGGAGAAGACCGCTGAAGGTCGATTGCTGTTGGAAACTTCGGCGTTATCGCCATTCGAATTCGTCCTTCGCGAGTTCGAAGATCCACAGATTCAAGCCGGGCTACTTTTCTTCAATGGGTTGCGTGAGGTAGATCCATCCTGCAAAGGATTTGGTCACCACATCCCTGCGTTGCTTGCGGCTTCGGGCAAAGCTCAAATGTGTCTCGGCGGATCTGCTTTATTGGCGCACGCGCTGACGTCCGTTGTGTACAAAAGCGGCGGTGAGATTCGACTAAACTCGCGCGTAAGACGAATCGTCGTTGAAGGAGAACAAGCCCTCGGGATTGAAACTGAAGACGACGGTTTCATACGCGCGCGATCGTTTGTGGCGTCGTCTTTAAATCCGCAGCAAACGTTTCTCGAGTTACTTGATGAACGTGCTGTTCCCACTGAATGGCGAGAGAAGGCAGCTCATTTCAGGTACAACATTCTGGCGCCGTTATTTGCCGTATACCTGACGCTACGTGAACCTCCGCAATACGCCGCGATTGAAAAGTACCCCCACCTCAAAGACGCCTTCATGGTAATTCTCGGGCTTGAGCACTCGAATCAATTTACACGGATTCTGGAACATCATGCGATGGGCACTATTCCGCCAACAGTTATGTGGGGGAGTTGCCCAACCGCATTCGATCCATCTCAGGCGCCCGCCGGCAAGCACACGGCTTTTATGTGGGAGAAGCTGCCTTATCGACTGAATGGTATTGCTGGTAATTGGGAGACCTACAAAGAAACCCACGGCCGCAAGATGCTGTCGGTGTGGCAGGAGTATGCGCCGAACCTGGAGTCGAATGTGATTGATTGGTTTACAAGAAGTCCGTTGGACACGGAGAAAACGCTTCACAACATGAAGTTTGGCGATCTGTTGGTTGGCGCGTTTACTAATGGACAGGTCGGGTACAACAGGCCGTTTGCTGGCGCGGGACATTATCGCGCGCATGTGAAAGGTTTGTATTTGTGTGGGTCAAGTTCGCATCCAGGCGGCAACATAACCGGCTTGCCGGGTTACAACTGCGCGCAAGTATTGCTCGCCGACTTGGGCCTGCCGGCTCCGTGGGCGCCGCGACCAGTTGAAGAGTTGTTGAGTGGATGAGTCACGGCAAAAACTCATCCGCAGATTACACAGATTCCGCAGATTTGACTTAAACGATGTCTGATAATCTTGCTCAGCCCAAAAAAAAATCTGCGTAATCTGTGTAATCTGCGGATGTAATCTGCGGCCTTTCAGTTTTTGGACAGCTTCTATGAACATCGTCATGAAACTTTTTACTCTAATCGCAATTCTATTTACTTGTTGCTTTCTGGTGTTTACCCAACCGAGCCAGCGCAAATCACTTCGTGAAGTCAATCAAGTTGCACAACCGCCCTCGGCTTCAACGATAGCAATTGTGGGCGCCACATTGATCGACGGCCGTGGCGGACCTGCTGTCCCCGACTCGGTGGTCATCGTACATGGTGATCGTATCGCAACCGTCGGTAATCGAACCTCAGTAAGTATTCCGTCAGGCGCGGAGGTGATTGATGCAAAGGGTCTCACACTTCTGCCCGGATTAATCGATTCGCACTTTCACATTGATGGTGACGATCCGCTGCCGGCGTTGTACCTCTCTCACGGCGTCACCTCATTACGCGACCCCGGTCAGTGGATCGAAGCCTACGATGCGGCAAGAAAAGCCAGTGCTCCTGTGCCTCGGCTCTTCCTTTGCGGACCACATTTGGATTCACCACCACCTGCTTATCCAAACGATTCATACATTGTTCGAGATGCTGATGAGACGCGAAACGCAGTGAATCGATTTGTGGACGATGGGGCGTCTGCAATAAAGGTCTACTTTCGTTTACCGCTGGCGCTGATCAAAGTTGCCATCGAAACAGCTCATTCGCGCGGTGTTCCGGTTATGGGACATTTGGAAATCGTTGACGCCCGCGATGCAATCAATGCAGGTATCGATGGGATCGAGCACGCAACTTCGTTCGGAACGGCACTAATACCGCTGCGAGATGCCGAGAAGTACCGGCAGGCAATGTTGGCAGACAACAAGGCGCGCGTTGAAGGACGCTACAAGATGTGGAATTCAATCGATCTAACTACTCAGCAGGCACAGGCGCTGTTTAAGTTGATCGTGGACCGGGGCGTCTTTGTCTCTCCGACTCTCGCAGTATTCGAACGACAACCGGGCGATAAGGACACTGGCAGTATGCATGTTCACGGGTTCAAACAGATGGAGGCATTTGTCGGAATGGCGAACAAGGCCGGTGCGAAGGTGGTGGTTGGGTCGCATTCTGATGTGCCTCATGCGAAGAGAGGTTGGGCTTATCAACGCGAACTAGAACTGCTTGTCGAATCGGGCTTGACTCCGATGGAGGCACTCGTCGCGGGCACACTGGAGAACGCGCGCTATTTTCGAATTGATGATCGGTTGGGAAGTATCGAACAAGGTAAGCAGGCAGATTTGATTTTGGTTGAAGGCGATCCGTTGAAGGACATTAGCAAAATGCGAAGGATCAAACGCGTGATGCTGAATGGGGTTTGGCAGAAGGCGGAGCCAGAGTGATGTAAAAAATCTTCTCTTGCGCTTCCTCTGCGATCTCTGCGTCTCTGCGGTTTGTCGTAGCCGTACCACAATTGAACCGCGGAGACGCAGAGAACGCAGAGAAAATCCAACGTGTAATGAAGGTTCACCTAACAATTCTAATACTCACTACTCTCCTATCGGGTTCGCGGCTCGCGGCGAAAACAGTCTACGTGCATCTTGTCGACGGCAACGACAGCACGGCGGATGGAACCTATAACCGCCCATTCAAATCCTGGCGGGTCGCACTACAACATGTAACCAGCGGCGACACAATCATCGCGAAGAATGGTGACTATCGCAGAGCCGGAGGCGAAGCAAAGTGGGGTGGTCTTGATTTTACTTTGACGCTCGCAGATGAATTGCAACCCGGCGATCCGCATCCAACCAGCACCGCACGACCCGATGTCGTCGGAATCTATCGATACGATCCAAAGAACCCTTTGATAATCCGTGCGGAGAGCCAACACGGAGTCATTCTTGACCACATTCGTTTTCATCTGGCTCGAGGAATCACAATTGATGGATTCGACGTTTTCCCGAATCCCTACTACCGCGACTCGTCCGGAAAGAAGTTGAACTCAAGACGCGATGGAATACATGGCGATAGTGTTTACGAACCTGACGATAGTTACAACAAGGTCAAGACCAATGATCCACCCGGAGGTTTTACAGCCGCGTGGTACGATCGCTCGCTGTGGACCAGCTACATCACCATTCGCAACTGCAAGATTCACTATGAATGTCCGCCGAATGGTTGTGTCTCAGGCTACGATCCGATGCAGGATGACGATCGCCTGTATCTAATCAAGTTCAATCAGGCTCATCACATTACCATTGAAGACAACGAACTCTTCGATGGGAAGAATTATCAACGCAAACCGGCCATCGATCTTCCTTGCGCTGATGATGTCGTCGTGCGCCGAAACCTGATTCGTAACTGTCACCGGGGTGTGGTATCGAAAGGGGGAGCCAGTCGTGTGCTGATCGAAGCGAATGTGTTTGTCGATAACTCCGGTGCTGCCTTCTCCGGTGGATCAACTGATCCAGATCTCTTCATCGACGGACATTACGGCGATCCGTGTTCGTTCACTAAGTATGAATCGTATGACATGACGGCCCGCAACAATCTGGTGGTATCGACACGTCCTGGTGAACGTCCTGTCGAACCGATCGCCATTTGGGCGGCTAAGAGTGCAACAATTGAAAACAACACATTTGTCGGAATAGGAGAGCGCGGGGTTTTGCTGATCCGGCCGGGCAACGAAGTTGATAGTCCGCCCAAGAATTGTTCCCGTTCATTGCGTTTGACAGAAACCGACAATCTGCGCGTTGCGAAGAATATTTTCGTGCTCTCAGGCGTTGTTGATGAAACGATGCTCTACCAGGTTAGCGGTGAAGGAGTGAAGGCAAACGCTTTCGACCATCGCGACAACACCTTTTTCAATCGCGGCCGTGACATTCCGGTGGGCGGGCTTGCCGATGTGAATAAGGAGCCCGGTTTCAGTAAAGAAGATCCGAAGCTGGTTGGCGGAGTTGGTACTGACTATACAACATGGATGGAAACGGGAAAATCGCAAGCTAAGAGAAGAGGAGTTCAGCACCCAATAGCTCAATAGGTCCAATAGGTCATATAGGTCCTATATTCTTTAGAAATGAACACTGAACAACCTGAGACAAAGCCGCACCTCGTTCGTCGCTTCGGATTGTTGGAAGCAACGGCGCTGAACATGACCAATATGATCGGCATTGGCCCGTTCATCACGATCCCGCTGCTGTTATCTACGTTGGGTGGTCCACAGGCAATGCTTGGCTGGCTTGCGGCGCTCGTCATTACAATCTCTGACGGCATGATCTGGAGTGAACTTGGCGCTGCAATGCCCGGCTCCGGCGGTTCATACGTGTATTTGCGAGAGGGTTTTGGCAGGGAAACATTCGGCCGGTTGATGGGATTCCTGTTTATTTGGCAATTCATCCTGAGCGGTCCGTTGGAAATCGCATCAGGTTACATTGGCTTCACTCAGTACCTGGGTTATATCTGGAAAGATATCGCTAGACCTCAGTATCTTGCTGTCATTATCGCTCTAGGCGTCCTCAACATCGCCCTCCTGTACAGGCGAATAACTTTCATTGGTAAGCTCACGGTAAGCTTGTGGATTGGAACTATCCTCACCACGCTGGCGGTGATCATTACCGGAGCACTTAACTTCAAGCCGAGTTTGGCCTTCGATTTTCCTCCTGGCGCTTTCAATTTCTCGTTAGGGTTCTTTCTAGGACTCGGAGCTGCTGCTCGAATCGGGATCTACGATTACTTAGGCTATTACGATATTTGCTATATCGGAGACGAGGTTAGGAATCCTGGACGAACGATACCGCGCTCCATAATCATCAGCGTCATTGCCGTAGCATTAATCTATATCGCCATCAACTTTTCGATTATTGGAGTGGTGCCGTGGCGAGAATTTGTGCCTGCTGCCGATCACCCCCAATCAAACTTCGTTGTTTCGATATTTATGGAACGAATCTACGGCAGAGGCCTGGCTACTTTGTTCACCGCCATGGTGTTGTGGACTGCATTTGGGTCTGTGTTTGCGCTCTTGCTTGGTTATTCGCGCGTTACTTATGCAGCTGCGATTGATGGTTACTTTTTCAAGGTGTTCGGTCGTCTTCATCCCAAAAAGAACTTTCCTTACGTGTCACTTGTCGTGCTTGGTGTAATCGCAATTGTGTGCAGTTTCTTTTCACTGGGCATGGTGATTGATGCACTGATCACCACGCGCATACTTATTCAGTTCATCGGACAGATTGCCGCTGTCTCATTGTTGCGGAAGAATCAGCCTGAGTTGGATCGACCGTACCGAATCTGGCTATACCCGTTGCCGAACTTGATCGCATTGCTGGGGTGGATCTTTGTGTTTGCGACGACCGATTGGACGATCATTGCATTTGGCCTCGGAACACTCGTGATCGGTATTTTGTGTTTCTTTCTGTGGTCGCGTCATACAAGGCAGTGGCCGTTCGCATCTGGTGAGGGATTGCCGGATGCGACATAAGGGAGCACCGAGGAACATGAAGTCAGTACCACCTCGCGGTAGCGGGTGGGTGCGAAGCTTCAGATCGAGGCTTTCCTGGTATGCGTAGCTGACTGAGGCTTCGCACCCACCCGCTACCGCGAGGTGGTACTGACTTCATGGAATCGTGAAATGTTGACTCATTTTCTTGCCATAACGATCACTGCTTTCGGTTTACTGATTCCGCATAACCAGCATCCCATGCCCACGTATGAAGTTGCTCGTGTTGCTTCACCGATCAAGATAGATGGGCAACTGAACGAACGGGCATGGCAAGAGGTGCAGAGTGTTGGTGATTTTGTGAACAATCGCGATGGCTCGGCCAGTAATCTGAAGACTGAAGCGCGAGTGTTATATGACGACAAATATCTCTACTTCGCTTTTCGTTCAATTGATCGGAACATCTGGGCCACCATGAAGCGTCGCGACGAGCATCTCTGGCTTGAAGAGGTGGTCGAAGTCTTTCTCCAGGCAAATCAAACCATTCCTAACTACATTGAACTTGAAGTAAATCCACTAGGAACCATGTTGGATATTTATTTACTCGATACGCGGAAACCACTGCACTATGAAAGTTGGAACAGTGAGAAGCTGCGGTGGGCCGTTCATGTGGATGGAACTGTAGATGGGAAGGATGGCGATCGTGAGTGGACTTGCGAAATCGCGCTTCCATTGGAAGACATTGTGACCGCTGTTCACATGCCGCCGGAGCCCGGCGATCGCTGGCGAATGAATCTATATCGCGTTGAGCGGAAGCCTGAAATTGCTGAGCTGGCCTGGTCACCGACACTCCAAGACGACTTTCATGTGTTGTCGCGACTTGGGGAGATTGTTTTCACGGACCGAAAAGTTCCGAAGCCCTAAACAGGTTTTCTCTGCGCCTCCTCTGCGTTCTCTGCGTCTCTGCGGTTTTGATACAGCCGCTACCGCAGAGAAACAGAGAACGCAAAGGAAGCGCAGAGAGTTTCGAAGAAAGTCATGTCCCAGTTAACCAAAGAACAAATTGATCAATTCAATCACGATGGCTTTCTCAGGTGCGAGAACCTTTTCGATTCTGAAGAAATGGATCTTCTCATTCGCATCGCCAAAAACGATCAACGTTTGGAAAGAGAAGCGTTGGAACGTCGCGACGCTAATGCCGCCACGAGCAAACTCTGGTTGACCGATTCCCTCGAGGATGACATCTACAGTGCCTTCGTGCGGTGCTTGCGAGTTGTTGAACCGATGGAACAGTTGTTAGGCGGTGAGGTCTATCACTATCACCACAAAATGATGTTGAAGGAGCCTTTTGTAGGTGGCTCATGGGAATGGCATCAGGACTACGGTTATTGGTACTCGAACAACTGCTTGTATCCCTACATGGCAAGCTGTCTGATAGCTGTCGATCGCGCGAGCAAAGACAATGGTTGTTTACAAGTGCTTAGAGGTTCGCACTTGATGGGTCGAATCGATCACAACAAGACTGGCGATCAAACAGGCGCTGACATCGATCGAGTGAATCTGGCTCTGAAACATCTGGAACTTGTTTACTGCGAAATGGAACCCGGCACTGCGCTTTTCTTTCATTCGAATTTGCTGCATCGTTCTGACGCGAATCGCAGCCCAAATCCACGTTGGTCGTTAATCTGTTGCTACAACGCGGCGCGAAATCCTTGTAAAGGCCGACCAAATCATCCTGAATACAGCTATCTTGAGAAGTGGCGAGATGAACGAATCAAAGAAATTGGTACAAGGCAGATCGAAGCGGCAGTGAGTCCGGGATAATCGATCTTCTCTGCGTATCCTCTGCGTTCTCTGCGTCTCTGCGGTGATGGTAATGTGATCGACTAGTTCACCGCAGAGACGCAGAGAACGCAGAGGATACGCAGAGAATTACCCGCAAAAATTGAGGAACAATATCCATGAGTGACAATGATTCAAAATTATCAAGACGAGAATTATTAAAGGCGGCTGGAATCGCAGGCGTCGGAATCACGATGTCAGGGATTGCAGATGGCCATATTTCCGAAAGTGAAGAATCAACGCAACGAACCGCCCCAACACATGCCACGATGATCGGCGTCAAGTTTGAACCTCGCGATGTTGTTCGACTGGGCATCGTAGGTGTTGGTTTGCGGGGAACAAGTACGCTGCAGGAGTTCCTGGCGATCGATAAGGTGGTTGTGAATGCTGTTTGCGATGTAGTCAAAGACAAATGTGTTCGAGCTGCGCAATTGATTGAGAAGGCCGGTCAGAAAACTCCAGGAATCTACGCAGACGGCGAACGCGACTTCGAGCGTCTCGCAGCCCGTGATGATCTTGATTTCATCTACATCGCTACGCCGTGGGAATGGCATGTACCTCAAGTGCTTTCCGCTTTGAAGAATGGAAAGCATGTTGGAACCGAGGTTCCGGCAGCATATACGCTTGAAGACTGCTGGAGTATCGTCAACGCCTCCGAAGCAGCACGTCGTCACTGCCTGATTATGGAGAATTGTTGTTACAACGATTCGGAAACCATGGTCCTGAACATGGTGCGTGCCGGGATGTTTGGCGATCTCGTGCACGGTGAATGTGCTTACAATCACGACCTGCGCGAGATCTTGTTTGAAAACAAAGATGAAGGTTTATGGCGCCGGCGACATCACATGCTGCGTGATAGCAATCTCTATCCAACGCACGGTCTCGGTCCAATGGCGATGTACATGGATATCAATCGAGGAGACAGATTCGATCACATTGTGTCCATGAGTTCATCGCATCTTGGACTGGAGGCTTATCGAAAAGAGCACGTAACTGCCGGCGATCCCAAGTGGAAGGAGATCTATCGAACTGGTGACTACAATACCAGCATAATCAAAACGGCGAAGGGACGAACGATCATGCTGCAGCACAATGTCAGCACACCCCGGCCGTATGATCGGATCAATCTGATCCAGGGCACGAAAGGAATTTTCCGCGATTATCCACCTCGGATCTTTATCGATGGCCAGGAAGGCGGACACAACTTTACTACGCTGGACAAGTACAAGGAGAAATACGAGTCATCATTGTGGAAGACTCAAGGCGAGATGGCTCGAAAACTCGGTGGCCATGGCGGCATGGATTATCTGATGTGTTATCGATTGATTCAATGCATGCGTGAAGGGCTCGAGCCTGATATCGATGTGTACGATGCTGCCGCGTGGAGCGTGCCTGGACCGTTAAGTCAGATTTCGGTGGCAAAGGGAAGCGCCCCGGTGAAGTTTCCGGATTTTACAAGAGGACTTTGGGAGGAGAAGCGAACGACGCTTGTTAGTTAATTCTCATGGTCCGACCAGTAATAATTTGGGCGATCGCAATAGTTGTTGCCATATACCTCGCTCGGCAGGCCAGAAAACCTAATAAGTGGCTCGGCCGTCCGTTCCTTTGGGCGATGAATCTCTCCCATTCCTCATTGACCGACTGGGGATTACAGCAAGTCTCCATTGAGCCTGACTTCAAAATCCTTGATATAGGCTGCGGCGGAGGCAGAACCATTCAGAAGCTTGCATCTGTCGCGGCGGAAGGACGTGTTTGCGGTGTTGACTACTCAAGCGGCAGTGTGGCTGTCGCACGTTCGAACAACGCGCAATTAATAAAGGACGGCTGCGTTGAAATCCGACAGGGTTCTGTCTCGCAATTGCCATTTCCCGATAATCATTTTGATGTGGCAACAGCAGTTGAAACTCAATACTACTGGCCTGATTTGGTTAACGATATGAAGGAAGTTCGGCGCGTATTGAAGCCAGGCGGGCGTTTTGCAGTGATTGCGGAGACTTATAAAGGAGGAAGATTCGATAAACTGATGGCGCCTGTGATGAAAGTCTTAAGTTCATCGCGTCTCAGTCTGCAGGATCAGAGAGAGCTGTTTATGGCTGGTTATGACGACGTTATGGTTATAGAAGAGAAGAACAAAGGTTGGATCTGCGCGATGGGAAGAAAGCCGACGGCAGACTAGACGAAATGTTCAACATGTAGGTAACCAGAAAGATCGTTTATTAGGTTTCTGAATTTTGCTCAGTTCGAAGTCCCGGTCGAACAGAAGCCCCTCGCGGGGACACACGTAGGCTCTTTTGTCGGAGCGCGGCCGTCCTCGGCCGCCCCCGTCGAACAGAACCCACTCCTTCTTACCGAGCTGGAGACTGCAGTCCCTAATTAGGGGCGTTCAATACGCAAGCGCGCAAGTTGGACCCATACGTGGGTTCTGTTTGACGGGGGCGGCCGAGGACGGCCGCGCTCCGACAGAAGAGCTTACGTGTGTCCCCGCGACGAGCTTCTGTTCAATGGGGGGCGGCCGAGGACGGCCGCGCTCCGACAGAAGAGCTTACGTGTGTCCCCGCGACGAGCTTCTATTCAATGGGGGGTGACCGAGGACGGACACGCACCTACGAAGAGCGATCCGCGAATTACACGAAGAACACGAAAAGGAAACACATACGCAAGAAAACAGGGACCGAACTACACACGAAAAGAGCGAAGCTTAGGATGATCAAGTTTAGGGAGGTGAGTGATGCGGAGTTGGGCAAGCGGTTCAAGGTTAAGATTCCCGGTTTTTGCACTGGTACTCAGTTTGGCAATTCTCTGTTTTCTTATTGCTAGTTGTAATCGGCAGAACACCAGTACGTTTCATCTAGCTTCAACCTCAGATCCGGGGACTGGTAATCCGCCGAATTCATCAGCTCCCGGCAGTTCAGCGGCTCTGCCGGTTGCGTCCTATGCCGATGTTGTAAGCAGAGTTGCTCCCGCGGTCGTAACTATTCACTCGACGATGCGAGTGCGTCAGCCACAGCAATATCCCTTCATGAATGATCCTTTCTTTCAACAGTTCTTCGGCAATCGCGGCATGCAGCAACCACCCATTGAACGAAGGCGAGAGGCACTTGGCTCGGGAGTGATTGTTACTCAGGATGGATACATACTTACGAATCACCATGTCATTGACGGCGCCGATCAGATCAAGATTGACCTAAACGACAATCGTACGCTTGACGCAAAAGTAATCGGCTCTGATGCGCCGAGCGACCTTGCAGTGTTGAAGATTAACGCCAGCGGCTTACCGGTTCTGGCATTAGGTGATTCTGATCGTACTCGGATCGGCGACGTGGTGCTGGCAATCGGCAACCCGCTGGGCATCGGTCAAACTGTCACGATGGGAATCATCAGTGCTAAAGGTCGTCAAACCGGACTCAGTAATGGAAGCTTCGAAGACTTCCTGCAAACTGATGCGCCGATTAATCAGGGAAATTCCGGTGGTGCTTTGGTCAGTACAAACAGCGAATTGATTGGGATCAACTCACAAATTCTTTCGCCATCCGGCGGCAGCATCGGGTTAGGTTTTGCCGTGCCGTCGAACATGGCGCGAACAGTAATGGAGCAGTTGGTTAGAACCGGTCGAGTAAGGCGAGGGCAACTCGGGATCACTGTCCTTAAGATACCTTCGGAAGGTGCTTCGAAGCTTGGTGTGACGCAAGGACCGGGAGTCCTGGTTTATCAGGTCCAGCCTGGTAGTGGCGCAGATCGTGCCGGCCTAAGACAGGGCGATGTCATCACGGCGCTCAACGGCAGCACTGTCAGCGATCCGAACTCGTTCCGTAATCTGATTGCCGGCACATCGCCTGGAACGGAAGTCACCCTAACTGTTCGGCGCCAGGGCAGCGAAACACAAGTTAAGGCGACACTTGGTGAATTCACTCCGCAGGCTGAACAGCCAAGCGATGAACAATGATCTGCCGAGCCGCGGGTTGTACGACAGGCTGTTAGCCCTGTCGAGCCCAGAAACCGAACAGCCTGTCGTACAAATCCGGTGCGAAGCAGCGAACCAGGGTGCCTGCCGCCCTGCCAAAGGTCTATTTTCTCCTGTTTAAGTCCGCCAGAACCCAAAAATAGGTTTTGACAGTTCTGCGCAGTTGAATAAACTAAGCACTTCTGCGTAAGGTATACAGACTTTTTTGCAATCCAAACCCTAGAGGACCAACAGATGAGTACTACTCCGCCAGAAGTTAATGCAGCGACTCCGCCCCCGTTTCGGATCGATCCGCAGTTGCACCAGATCCTTTATAAGCGCCCGAACAGGGTCACACTCGAAGCGCATCCGGAAGAGGTGCTGCCTGAACCACCATATCCTCAACGTGCGAACGCGACAGAGATGACTCATAAGGAGTACCTCAAGTTGAACGGCGTTCGTATGTGGAAGACCTGGGGGGCACCCTATTTCAGATCCAGGTACCCCACGCACCGAAATGAGTTGCGGCCGATAATTCCCTATCTGTTCACTGATTGGAAGTGCAATCTGGACTGTCACTATTGTTGGTCATACGACAACAAGGTGAAGGGAATGAGCGAAGATGTTGCCAAACGCTCCATTGACTGGCTGCACTCGATTGGATCGCGCGTGTTGGCGTTGATGGGTGGAGAGCCGCTGTTGCGGCCGAGCTTCATTCACAAAATCGTTTATTACAGTGCGCAGAAGGGCATCTTCGTCTACCTGCCGACTAACGGACGCCTGATGAAACCGGATGTGATCGATCGCCTTGGCGATGCGGGTCTGGCGACCGTAAATCTCGCGGTTGATTCGGTGAAGGATCGGAAGTCGCTGCCGAAGGCTCTGGAGCCTATTCGTCCCTACTTCGACTACCTGATAAAGAAGCAAAAGATCTACGGCTATACGGTGATGTTTAATATAAACATCTGCCACAACAACATGGACGATGTGAAGGAACTTACTGAGATTGCTCACGATAACGGAATCGCGACGGACTATCACATCAACGAGACTCCGATGACCGAGCAGGATCACTTCAAGCACCTCGCGGAGAACGAGACCTATCTCACTCGTGAAGATTGGCCCAAGGTTGATGCGTTACTCGATTATCTGAATGACAAGCGCGTCAACGAAGGCTACAAGATGGTGAACCCCATCCAGCACATGGAAGATATGAAGAAGCTCATGCGCGGTGAGGTTCCACCCTGGCAGTGTCGTGCCGGTCAAAACTCACTGATCATCAGGACTGACGGCACGTTAGCACCATGTTTCCCGATGTACTCAGCCACTCACGATTGGGGTGTGGTGGGTGATCATAAGTTTGACGCGAAGCAGCTCGACGAAATGAAAGTTGAGTGCACCAAGCATTGCCTCTCGACGTGCAATTACATACTCGGCTACTGCTACGACACGGCTCGAGTGATTGGCTGGATAATGAAGACTGCCAAGGGTGGGTTCCGAGGCGTACAGAGTTTTTAAGGGCGGAGTCAGTACCACAACGCGGTGGCGTGTTGCAAGAGATAAGCGCTATTGAGATATGCGCTTCTCGACCGAGACGTTACCGCGTTTCTGTTTCTCCGGTTAGCCCTGGCTTTGATTCGCCACTCACACAACGGGGGAACAATGAGCGACCATCCAGGAATTTGAGTTAACCTCACGCCCACTCATTTGGGTGCCTTGTGCTGAAACCAATTGCCATCCATCAACCGCCCTCACATAAACGTGTGTGTACTTGCTGTGAACCAGGAACTGATACTTTCCAAAGTGTCCCGTCATTTTTGTAGAGCCGGTAACAATTGCGGTGCCATTATAAAAGCGTACTCGGGAGTTGAGCGGCTCGATGTCTTCGAACCTCAGTTGCCCTGACTTCAAAACGTCGAGCAGTTCTGATTTTGTAACCTCCGATCCGCTAAGGACATCTATTAGGAGCGAGTCATCTGACATTAAATGGTCAAGTGCAACTTGGTTCCGAATAAGCGCGCTAAAAAATTGGCGCTCGACCGACAACAAATCCAATTCATTGTTCTGCATGTGTATTCTCCCTTTTGGGGGGAGGCGCGCTAGGTTCCCGAGCCCATCACCGTGAACGTTCGCGCACCTCAGCGCACCGAGCCCCTTCTAGATCGGTGCGATCTCGTTCGCCTCCAATTTCTCCATCTGATCAATATCGATCTTAGGGCAGATTTATTCCCGTCTCGCTGGCACGACTGCATTAATTGGCTGGATAACGAAGATTGCCAACCGCCCCTCCGAGACGGACAAAGCTTTTAACCAGAGGAGCAGCTGCAACAAGTCGAAAGGTCAAGTAAGGAAAGAACAAGTTAAGGAAAGAACAAGTAAAGGAAGGGCGGTTTACCCCCGCTGGTGCCCAATTCAAACCATGAAGCACTTTGGAATCAGCGGGGGTAAACCGCCCTTCCTTACTTGTTCTTTCTTCTGACTTGTTCTTTCCGTACTTGTTCTTTTTATGGCGTGACCATCTTAATCACCAGGTGTTCTAAGGCTGCGGCGGGGTCAGAACATCTTCCAGTATGAACTGGCGAGGTTTGGATAATCGTACTGCGCGGAGCTACCAGCCAGTGAAAGCGTTGACGCTGCGGCAGCTGACCAATCGGTCCCGCACCATCGCCACCGTGACAGATAGTTGGGATTGTTGCCAGGTGAGTTCTTACCATCTCCAGATCAAGTGAAGGATCCAGAGCCAGGAGTCGTGACTCGTTGAGCTTGATTCGTGCTTCCAAAAAAGATTTGTCCGGGCATGAGAGAATTACGCCCACGTTGATAAACTCTTCACGATCTACTTTTGGTACGACGCGAATGACCGCGTAGTCATACCTGAACTGATCGGGCACGCAACGCCTCCTCAACAAAGTATCGGCGATCGTTTAGACGCCGCAATAAGTATTCAACGTATGCTTCTTTCAATTCCGCGACGTTCGGGAATGGCGAACCTCCATTCATCCATTCGTCTGGAACGAGTTCAACGATTTCTCTAATTGCAGCGTCAGTTAACTTCGACGTCATTTCCTCATCCGCTTGCTCAATATCGTTGGCAAATTGAAGCAGAATGTGTTGCTTGACCAACGGAAACGCGTCCTTCGTACGTTGCGCCATATCGGTCCAACTGTGATGGAAGTAGAGCGCAGCTCCGTGATCGATTAACCAGAGTCGCTTGTGCCACATCAGGAGATTCGCATTGCGCGCTGTCCGATCGATGTTGGTTACGTAGGCATCGAACCACACGATACGCGAAGCGAGTTCGCCATCTGGTCGTTCCGCAACCGGGTCGAAGGTTACGGAACCCGGAAGATAGTCCAGGCCGAGATTGAGTCCTCCGCTTGCTCGGATCAGGTCTTGTATTTCGGGATCAGGTTCTGTTTTCGAGATGTCAGGGTCCAGCATCACGAAGACCAGTTCAGGAACGAGCAAGCCTGCAGTCCTTGCTATCTCGCCAGCGATTACTTCCGCAATCAGTGCCTTGGTGCCTTGTCCGGCTCCGCGAAACTTGAGCACGTACATTCCATCGTCATCTGCTTCGACGATTGCCGGAAGTGATCCGCCTTCACGGAGCGGTGTGACGTATCTTGTTGCGTTAACGGTTCGCATCTGTTCGTCATGGGACCGCAGGCGTCCCCGCCTGCCCGTGGGACCGATCATGCGCCTGTTTTCGACGGGGGCGGGCGAGGACGCCCGCGGTCCCAGGATTAAGCCATTACTTCTCTAAATGCCGCCATGAAGGATTTCATCTGATCGCTGGTTCCAATCGTGACGCGCATGTAATTCGGTAGAGCTGGGAAGACACGTCCGACTTCAACTCCGCGACTAAACAACGTGCTGATGATCGGTCTCACTTCGCGTTTGAGATCAATCATCATGAAGTTAGCATGCGACGGGATGTACCGATAACCAAGCGATTCGAGTTCATCACAAACTATCTTTCGGACGTCACTGTTTAGTTTGCGACCGCGTGCCACATGTTCCGTGTCCTTCAAACTAGCTGTCGCCGCCGCGAGCGCCATGATGTTTACACTATCGAATACCTGATGTGTTTTCATCGCACGAATGTTTGCGGGCTGAGTAATGCAATAACCGCAGCGGAGACCAGCCATCCCGTAGATCTTTGAAAACGTGCGCGCCACGATCAGATTTGGATAGTCCTTCACCAGCGGAATCACACTCTCGTAGTCTTTAGAGTCAACATAATGGTGATATGCCTCATCGACGAGCACCGTCGTTGTGCGTGGTACCTTCGAAAGAAACTGGGATATCTCGTTCTTGGGAGTGATGCTGGCAGTGGGATTATTTGGATTGCAAATATAAACAAGTCCGGCGTTGCCAGTTGCAGTGACCATTTTATCCAGGTCGTGTCGAAAGTCGGACGTCAAATCGATCTTCACAACCTGGGCGTTTGCCACGCTTGCATGTCGAGCTATCGATTCAAATGTCGGATTCGCGACGACAACCTTTTTATCATTGCCCGTAAACGCCACAGCGCAGAGTTTCAAGATCTCGCCCGAGCCATCGCCGAGCAGAATCTGTTCCGCTGGCACAGAATTCAGTTTGGCCAAATCATCTGTCAGTAAATCGGCGTATTCGTCCGGGTAGCGCCATGCCAGGCTAAAGGCCTCGGTCATGGCTTTCAACGCATCGGCCGATGGTCCGTAGGGATTCTCGTTAGAACTCAGACGGACGACTCCAGTGGCTGCTGTTGCTCTTGGCGAGAAGTCCACGATTGGCAACGATCCAACAGCAGCAGATGCAGCGGTTACGCCAATCAGTTTTGAGAACGTGCGACGCGAGATAGCGTGGTTCATGATCATTCTCCATTGTTCTCTTTTGCATCTCATTCTCCCCAACCTAAAGGTTGAGGAGAATGAGATGAAACACTTTTGAGGCAAAGCTCGCGGCCTATTCAGTATGGCGCTTCGAGCGGTTCAAACCGCATGTCGTTAAAATCGAAGAGCTGGACTTCATTCACTAAACCTCGCGACCCAATCTTCCCCGCAAATAGTTTTCCCGTTTGCGCCCACACCAGACGGTTGCGATCGACGTCAGCCCATTCCCAATCAGCATACGATACATACTGCGATGATTCAGGATGAATAAGTTCGTGTTCGTCCCAGTAACATCCTTTTCCAGGAGGTGCTCCAACCTCCGCGTGCGCGATCTTTCTCAGTACCCATCCATGCGATAGCTCCTTCTCGAAGATACTGAAACCTTGCCAGCGGGACTCCTTTATGTCTTCAACGTGCTTCCATCCATCACGAAGTAACCGCGGATAGTACACACTTAAACACTCACCACCATAATTTGTTGCTGGTTTAAATTTGAGATCACGGCGCACCAGCGTGGTATTGCGAAGAACAGTATGACCGCAGCCGTCGTTGAGCCAATAACGGCTCGCCTTGGTAAATAGCCCGCCACCGTTCCAGCAATCGCCCTTCGGGAAAATCGCGAGCGCTTTCAAATAGGGCGCTTTGGAGATTGCCGTCCACGAGCCTTTTACTTCGGAACTCCACTTGCCATTTTGCGCAAAGTAAATGAGGTATTTTCCATCCTGAGAGATGTCACTACGACGCTCGTAAATACGACCTTTCAGCCACTGGCCCACTGAAAACTTGTCAGTCTTCCTCTCCCACAAGATCGTGCAGACTTGTTTAGATGGACCGCGCCGGAAGACCACTCCCACAGGCGCGTCACGAGCGAGTACGACATGAAGTCTTGCTGAAAATCGCAGCATGCTGTAACCATCAATAAGAGCGATCCGTGCAATTCGTTGTTAGCATGAACGTCTTTTCCGGAAAAGGAAGAACAAGTGCGCATTATATTTAGAGTTCGTCTAAGCCGAAACTTTAGAAGCCCCTGAGGAGTATCGTGAATCATCGCCGCACATTTCTGAAAGCCCTATTCTGCACGACCGCAGCTACGTTGGCGCACAAATCCTCGGTGTTCGCAAGACACGACTTTCAAACGGTGCGTCCAGTACGTTCAGAGAGGAAGTTCATCAGCGAAGCCGTCGAGGCAAAGATTAGGGACGTGAAACGAGCGATAGCCGATCCCGAGTTAGCCTGGCTGTTTGAGAACTGCTTTCCCAACACGCTTGATACCACTGTCGCGTTTGGTACGCGAGAGGATCGACCAGACGTCCTCGTGGTTACTGGAGACATCAACGCGATGTGGCTGCGAGATTCAAGCGCCCAGGTCACGCCCTACCTTTCCCTCGCGCGCGAAGACAATGAACTTAAAGGGCTGATTGCCGGCGTCATCAATCGCCAGACATTCTGCATCTTGCTCGACCGTTATGCCAACGCATTTAGTTTCGGAGCGAAGGCATGCCCCTGGGGAGTCAATGACAAACCGCGCCTGAGTCCCGAACTCTGCGAGCGCAAATGGGAGATCGATTCGCTTTGTTATCCAGTTCGTCTTTCATACTCATACTGGAAGTTGACGGCCGATACATCGTGTTTCCATAAGGACTGGCAGCAAGCAACAAAACTCATTGTCACAACTTTTCGTGAGCAGCAACGACTTAATGGACCTGGGCCTTATGCATTTCAACGAACTACCGACAATCCAATCGACACTCCACCGTTCAATGGTTTGGGTAACCCCACGCGCAAAGTTGGTTTGATTCACTCCGCGTTTCGTCCATCAGATGACGCGTGCATTTATCCGTTCCTGATTCCAGCGAATCTGTTTGCAGTGGTAGCGCTCAGACAACTTGCTGAGATTCATTCCGCGGTGTTCGCGAATAGAACCTTTGCTGATGAGTGTCGACTCCTGGCTCAACAGGTTGGTCAGGCTGTTCGTACTTACGGCAAAGCGATATCAAAGGGACACGGATTGGTTTATGCGTATGAGGTGGATGGTTTTGGGAATCAGCTCTTGATGGATGATGCAAATGTGCCGAGTCTCTTGTCGTTGCCGTACCTTGGTTGTTGTTCTCCAAACGATCCAGTTTACCGTCGAACGCGGGCGCTAATTCTAAGCTGCGAGAACCCCTATTTCTTCCGCGGTCGAGCGGGAGAGGGGATTGGTGGGCCACATGTCGGTATGAACATGATCTGGCCGCTGGCAATAATCATGCGCGCTCTAACAACTACCAATGACAGGGAAATAATCTATTGTTTGCGAATGCTGAAGGACACGCACGGAGGCACCGGTTTCATGCACGAAGCATTTGACAAGGACGATCCAAAGAAATTTACCCGGTCGTGGTTTGCCTGGGCTAATACGATCTTTGGGGAGTTGATATTGAAGTTATACGACGAGCGCCGTTATTTGTTGAAGGCGGAGCTTGGATGAAGTCAGTGATCAGTAAGAATAGGACCTATTTCAACCGATAGGACCTATATTAACCACTGACCACCCTGTTTACTTCTTAAACAGATTCGCAAACGCTTGTTTCGCATCTTTCGGAGCGCCTGAGGAGGTTTCCCGCTCTACGACCGTTCGGGGCGCGAACAATTCGCACGTGTTTCGTGCATTCTTATTCACGATGCGTTTGGGAATAGATTTACCACATTCGAAGTGTGCGCCAGGATCAAAATAGTTGCACTGACGACAGGAGTGGAGATCAGCATTACATTTTGGACAGGTGGTATCCAATAAGATGTGGGTTGGGGCCTTTGCTCCGCATGAAGTGCATTTGACTATTTCGCCAAATGCCATCATCCGAGGTGAACGCGGGCCATCCCGAGGTTCGTATCTGTTTGGGGTTGGGCGTGGACCCATCTGTGGCTTGGGTTTTTGCGGCTCGCGATCGTTTTCCATGTAGCCGCGTTGGCGATATTTGCGGTCACTCATGTTTCGAACTCCAATTCAGGTGTGGATGAGCCTGATCATACGTGAGTACGGTGAAGGCGACAACCAGAAGTCCTGTTACCGAGATTCCTCTGCGCCTCCTCTGCGACCTCTGCGTCTCTGCGGTTTACAGAAAGTTGATAGCAGCGCAGAGTCGCAGTGATCGCAAAGGCAGCGAAGAGAAAACAGATTTGCTGCTACTTGTCCATGTTCACAAGAAGACCATTTCTCTCGCTCGGAATTGTCATCGTTGTTCTAATAACAATGTGGTTACTGCTCGCTCGGAATTGTCCGAACGCAGGCATTGCCTTCACCGAGCGCGCTCGACAGCTTCACATCTTAAAAAATAGGACTGCATTTCCGAAGTCTTCTGATTTCGATTCTTTAGTTACGCTCAACTCATTGCTTCAATCAGGTGATGATAAGGATCGCTGGCAGACAAACCATGCTGCCAGAATTCAAGGCGAGGTGATTGACGTTGCATACGCCCGACCCGAAGCAACCAACTGTTTCAGTCCATGTCGTCGCGATATTCACATTTTGATCGCTACACAAAAGCCAGCACTGAAGAACGAGCAAGTTGTGGTGGAAGTCACTCCCAATCTGCGAGACTGGGCTGCGAAACAAGGAATCGATTGGACAGAAGGCACTCTCCGAACGCAGTTAATAGGACACTGGTGCGAATTTGCTGGTTGGCTGTTCTTCGACGCTGGTCACGCTGAAGAATCTGAGAATACGAGTCCTCACAATCCAAACAACTGGCGCGCGACCGCATGGGAGCTTCATCCGGTTACAGAGATCACTGTCATTCGATGACGAGCTGAACTTTGGTCTTTGTGCTTTGTTCTTTGTGAGCGTGGCTTTGCACAAAAGAGCAAATTCCCTACATGGCAGAAGCTGTGAAAATAATCAGAGACCTCGGTCCTGGGAGCGCAGGCGTCCCCGCCTGCCCGCGTCGAACATAACCAAGTGGATTCTTCAACGACCTTGCTTAGCAAAAAGTTGCAT
>DATDFV010000151.1:0-17526 GCA_036522415.1 Pyrinomonadaceae bacterium
GCCGGCGGGAGTGGAGATGGTGATGCCTGGGGACAACGTAGCGATGGAGATCGAGTTGATCGCCCCGATTGCCATGGAGAAGGGACTGCGCTTCGCAATTCGTGAAGGTGGTCGCACGGTGGGTGCGGGCACGGTGTCGGAGGTGATGGAGTAGATAGGACTCATTCGTCCTATTAAGCAGGATTTGAATTATGCCGCGAGATAACATAGTTCTTCAGTGTAGCGTTTGTAAGAACCGCAATTACGTCACGACTAAGAATAAAAAGACCACGCCTGACCGGCTGGAGTTTAGTAAGTTCTGTCGCCGTTGTCGCAAGCACACTGATCATAAGGAAACCAAGTGATTGCCATTTGCCGATTGCCAATTTAAGGAGACCGAAATTGGCAATCGGCAATCCCGACAAGTCGGGATCGGCAATAAATGAAGGGGTATAGTGTCAACGGTTAGCACGTCGGTCTCCAAAACCGAAAGTCCGGGTTCGAATCCTGGTACCCCTGCCAACTGAACTAGGACGCGGCTAAAGAAGTTTATATATGGCTGAAACAGACAATCCTGACGCGCCAATTGGCACACCTCGCAGTACTCGCATCAGCGAAGGCCCCGAAAAGGTCGCGCGTCGCGAACGCCCTGGCCAATCGGGACCTGCTCGCATCGCGCAATTTCTACGTGATGTTCGGGCCGAAATGAAGCGTGTTTCGTGGCCTGGTATCACTGAAGTAAAGAACACGACGATCATCACTCTGGTCGCGGTGATCTTCTTTGCAGTTTACTTGTTTGCTATCGATCAAGGGTTGTCGCGATTGATTCTTGGACTCGACTGGCTCCTTGAAAAGATCGCCAGGTTTTTGGGACTTGGCTGAGGAAGATTAGATGCAGCAGTGGTTCATACTTCATACGTACTCGGGGCACGAGAAAAAAGTGCGCGACAGTCTAAAGGCGCGCATTCGCGATACAGATCTGCAAAGTGAAATCACCGAAGTCTTAGTGCCAACAGAGACCGTCGTCGAAATGCGTGGAAATAAGCGGATCGAGTCGTCGCGCATGTTTTATCCCGGGTATGTGCTCGTGCAAATCGAATGTGACGACCGTGGTCATATTCCCGATAACGTGTTCCATCTGATCAAATCAACACCGAAGGTTACGGGTTTTGTAGGGGGACACAATCCTACTCCGTTAACGCCACAAGAAGTCGATCAGATCGTTCATAACGTTACTGAGGCGGCTGAAAAGCCAAAGCCGAAATTCTCGTATGCTGCGGGAGAGACTGTGCGCATCAAGTCAGGTCCGTTCCAGAGTTTTACAGGTAAGGTCGAGGAAGTTAACGACGACAAAGCTACGCTGAAGGTGACGGTGACCATCTTTGGTCGCTCGACACCGGTTGAGCTTAACTTCCTGGATGTTGAGAAGGTGACATTCGCGGAAGAAGAGTGAAGATATTGCCGATTTCCAATTGCCAATTGCCGATTGGCAGTCGTGAATGAGGCTTTTGCAATCGGCAATTAAAAATTGGAAATTGGAAATGAGTCATGGCGAAGAAGATTACAGGTTACATAAAGTTGCAGGTGCCGGCAGGTAAGGCCAACCCCGCGCCACCAATTGGACCCGCTCTGGGACAACACGGCGTGAACATCATGGAATTCTGCAAGGCTTTCAACGCGAAGACTGCGCAGATGGATCCCGATTTGAAGATTCCGGTTGTCATTACCGTTTATGCCGACCGCTCATTTACTTTTGAAACGAAGACGCCGCCGGCTGCTGACCTGCTGAAGAAGGCAGCTGGAATTCCGAAGGGATCTGGTAAGCCCAATCGAGAGAAAGTGGGAACGATCTCGCGAGCCAAGGTCGAAGAAATTGCGAAAACAAAACTACAAGATCTAAACACCACCAGTTTGGAATCTGCTATTCGCACGATTGAGGGAACGGCCCGACAAATGGGCCTGACGGTGGAGTAATTGCCAATTGCCGATTGTCAGCAAGACGCAGGCGATTTTGGATTTGAGAGGGAGGAATTGAGCTTCGATTGAAATCCCGACTCGTCGGGATTGGCAATCGGGAATCGGCAATTCCGTTCGCACCTCGGAGAAGAAGAATGAAAAAACACGGTAAGAAGTATCGCGCCGCGTTCGAGAAGATCGATGCTGCTAAAAAGTACGATCTCGAAGGCGGCGTCGCGAAAGTGAAAGAGATCGCTTTCGCCAAATTTGACGAGACTGTTGAGCTGACTGTTTGGCTGGGTGTTGACCCTCGCAAGGCAGATCAGCTCGTCCGCGGAACGATTGTGCTGCCGCACGGTCTAGGAAAATCGAAGACCGTTCTCGTTATTGCGCAGGGCGACAAGGTGAAAGAAGCTGAGGAAGCCGGCGCCGACATTGTCGGTGGTGAAGATGTAGTTACTCGTATCAAAGGAGGTTGGACAGACTTTGATGCGGTGATCGCCACGCCTGACATGATGCGACTGGTCGGTGCTCTCGGTAAGGTGCTCGGACCCCGCGGGTTAATGCCAAATCCCAAGACTGGCACCGTCACATTCGATGTAGCAAATGCCGTTAAAGAAACCAAGGCCGGTAAAGTCGAGTACCGAGTTGATAAGACTGGGGTGATTCACGTCGGCGTTGGCAAAGTGTCGTTTGAAGCTGACAAACTACGCGACAACGCAAAGGCTTTGCTCGATGCGATCGTTAAGGCAAAACCAGCCACAGCCAAGGGCAAGTATGTAAAGAAAGTGAACCTGGCTTCGACGATGAGCCCGGGTGTTCTACTGGAAGAAGCAGCATTTGCGAAATAGGTGAGGAGCTAAGACACGATGAAGACAAAGGCACAAAAACAGAAAGATCTCGATGCTCTCACCGAACAGTTTCAGAATGCCAAAGCAGCAATGCTCGTTGGTTTTCAGAAGATGACTGTGGCCAAGGATCAGGAGCTGAGGAATCAGTTGCGTGAGGCGGGCGTTAGTTACGAAGTAGTCAAAAACACTTTGGCCCGCAGAGCTTCACAGGGCACTGCCATCGAGGCGGCACAGGAACACTTTAAAGGTGTCACGGCAATCGCCCTCAGCACTGGCGATCCGGTCGGTCTTTCGAAAGCTATTTCGAAGTTCACCAAAGCGAATCCCGACATATTCACCTTCAAGGCGGGTGTGGTCGAAGGCAAAGTGATCGCGCTCAAGGATGTAGAGGCGATTGCGAGTTTGCCGTCACGGGAAGAGCTGATTTCCAAGGTGATGTTTTTAATTAACTGCCAGGCTCAACGGTTGGTCACGGTCCTTTCGGCCGTACCTCGTAATCTGGTGGTGGTCATCAAGCAGATTGGTGATCAGAAGAGCGCGTAAGAGGTCCGGAATTCAATTTTTGAATTTCGGTTGATAGCACAGGGCCGGACGCGGACAACGAGCTTGGCGATAGTCAGGTCGTCAATTACGGCTCAGACGCTTTGTATGATTGCGATGCAGCGATCGAGAGAGCGTCCCGTGGGTTCTCCTGCTGCGAACAACAACAAACACAGCACATCAGAACCCTTTTAGGAGGTCAGAAAGTAATCATGGCAGCAACACGCGAAGACGTAATTGAATTCTTGAAGGGCATGACCCTTCTTGAGGCTTCACAACTCGTGAAGGACCTGGAAGAAATATTTGGCGTTTCGGCCGCCGCAGCAGCGGTTGCGGCTCCGGTCGCAGCATCAGGTGGTGGCGAAGCAGCAGCTCCAGCCGAGGAGAAGACAGAGTTTGATGTGATTCTTCAGGCGGCTGGCGGAAACAAGATCAATGTGATCAAGGTTGTCCGCGAAGTTACCGCGCTGGGATTGAAGGAAGCCAAAGATTTGGTTGAAGCAGCCCCCAAGGCAGTAAAAGAGGGTGTTTCCAAAGAAGAAGCTGAAACAATCAGACAAAAGCTGTCTGACGCGGGCGCAACCGTCGAGGTCAAATAGCCGGGTTTTTTTACCACATCAGGCATCGGTTTTCCCGGTGCCTGACGTCTGACACTTTTTTGAAATCTGAGTCGAACTTGACTCCTGAGAATTCAGCCGTTACTTTAGGGGAGTATTGAGGGCGCTGGCGTTACTCCCGAAAAATTTGATTAATGAGTTAGCCGCTTTCGCAAAAAAGCGGTCAGGGCATTTTGCGCTCTGACCGCGATTTGGTGTCTCTGGTAGTTATTTTGCCGGTTTCCGATTGTCAATTGCCGATTTATTTCTCGGCTGACGCAATCAAATCGGCAAATCGGAAATTGGCAATCGGCAATTAATAAGGATCTCACACATGTCTGCAAATCTGCTTCAAACGACAAAGACCGGGTTGGGAAGGCGCACTAGTCAAGCGCCTGAGAGAGTTGATTTCTCAAAGATCGCTACCGCCGTTCGAATCCCAAATCTAATTGAGATTCAACGCGAGTCGTACAACCGCTTTCTGCAAATGGATCTGTTACCCGAAGAACGCGAGGCAACAGGACTGCAGGCTGTCTTTCAGTCGGTATTTCCAATCTCGGATTTTAGAGGCACTGCCACGTTGGACTTTGTCGAGTATCAAATTGGCAACTGGCAATGCAAATGCGGTCGCCTCGAAGGTCTGAACTACTTGAGGGCGAACTGTAAGAACTGCGGTTCGACAATCAAGGTCAATCCACTGGCAGCAGGCGAAACCTTGTGCCACCGGTGCGGAACGTTCAACTTTGTTCGACCAACCTTATGTGAAAACTGCGGCGAGCCCGTCGGTCTTAAACACAAACACGATCAGCAGGAGTGTCAGGAACGCGGCATGAGTTACAGCGTTCCCCTAAAAGTCAAAATACGGCTGACTGTTTACGATAAAGATCCCGACACTGAGGTTCTTTCCATCCGCGACATCAAGGAGGAGGAGGTCTTCTTCGGCGAAATTCCGCTGATGACTGACAACGGTACCTTCATCATCAACGGTACCGAACGCGTCATCGTGTCGCAATTGCATCGTTCGCCGGGCGTTTTCTTCAAACGCGGTGCGCTCTACGTTGCGAAGATCATTCCTTATCGCGGTTCATGGGTAGAGTTTGAGTACGACCAGAAGAATCTGCTTTATGTCAGAGTTGGCAAACGCAAGTTTCTGGCTTCGATTTTCCTGCGCGCGCTTGGTTTGTGGTTTAGCCCGAAGGTCGATCTGAAATCACTTCGTACTGATTCCCAGCTGGAAGACGTCGTGAAAAATGCGTCGTTCACCGATGAGGACATGCTGCGCGCGATCTACATCACCGATGAAATACGTTTGGAGGATGGACGCCTGCTCATTCAGGTACCCGAGCAAGCTTCCACAAATCTGATCGGCATGAAGGTTGACTTTGATATCAAAGGTCGAGGACCGGATCCGATTGTTCGCAGTGGCAAAAAGGTGACGGGCTCAGCGCTTGAAGCCATCCGAAAAGCCAACATCGGTGAAGTTGAGATCGAGTCTTCTCAGTTGGAAGGCGCCTTTGCTTTATCAGACATCGTGAACACCGAGAGCGGTGAAGTTGTTATCGAAGCTAACAACGAAATCACACCTGCCAAACTTCAGGAAATCATCGAGGCAGGTATTACACGATTCGCGGTATTCTTCCCAGAGCGCGATGATGTCGGTCCGGTTCTGTCTCTGACGCTCAAGAAGGATGTAATTACAAAGCCGGTTGATGCACTTCTCGAAATCTACCGGAAGATGCGTCCTGGAGATCCGCCGACCGTGCAGACGGCTTATCGTCTGCTTGAGGCGATGTTCTTCGATCCTCGCAAGTTTGACTTCTCTCGTGTTGGTCGTTTGAAGTTCAACATCAAGATGGGTAAACCCGAGCGCGAACGAATCGACGATCCACTTCTTTCAGCTCGAGATTTCTACGAGGTTGTCGGCTACGTTCTGAAGATGCGTAAGAACCCTTCGGAATACCAGGCCGATGATATCGATCATCTCGGCAATCGCCGCGTCCGCGCGGTTGGCGAGTTACTCGAGAACCAGTTCCGCATTGGCCTTGAACGCATGGAGCGTGCGATCAAGGAGAAGATGTCGATCCATCAGGAAATGCAGACAACGATGCCTCGCGATCTGATCAACGCCAAACCGGTTACGGCGGCGGTTCGCGAGTTCTTCGGATCAAGTCAGCTTTCACAGTTTATGGATCAGACGAACCCGCTGTCTGAGATTACGCATAAACGCAGACTCTCAGCGCTCGGACCAGGAGGGCTCTCCCGTGAACGCGCAGGGTTCGAAGTGCGCGACGTGCATCCAACGCATTATGGACGCATCTGTCCTATTGAGACGCCTGAAGGTCCGAACATCGGACTCATATCCAGCCTCTCGTGCTTCGCTCGTATAAACGAGTTTGGGTTTATCGAAGCGCCTTATCGAAAGGTGATTGATGGTCGCGTTGTTGAGTATGTGCGCGTAATCAATGGCGGCGATACCAAGTTGAGACCGGGCGACCACATTCCGGAAGAGGAAGTTGAAAAAGCTAATAAGAAGATCGCCGGTGATGGTCGCAAGGCAGAGTATGAACCCTGGCCGTTCTACCTGACTGCGTGGGAGGAAGACAAGCACGTTGTCGGTCAGGCCAACATCGAACTCGATGAAGCCGGAAACATCGTCAATGAGCGCAACGCAGCTCGAAAGGCTGGCGAGTTCATTCTCGCATTGCGAAAGGACATCGAATACGTTGACGTTTCTCCCAAGCAGTTGGTTTCAGTCGCAGCCTCGTTGATTCCGTTTTTGGAGAACGACGACGCGAACCGTGCGTTGATGGGTTCGAACATGCAACGCCAGTCAGTGCCTCTACTTCGCGCCGAGGCTCCGTACATCGGCACCGGCATGGAGAAGGTAACTGCGCGCGATTCCGGCGCCGTGGTTGTTGCCAAACGCGATGGCGTTGTTGACTACGTCGATTCGGAACGCATCATCGTTAAAGCCGACCACAACGTCGACGGAACGATATCCCGCGAGGTGACTGCCGACATCTACACTTTGATTAAGTTCAAGCGTTCAAACCAGAACACTTGTATCAATCAACGTCCAATCGTTCACGTTGGCGAACGAGTCACAAAAGGACAGGTCATCGCAGATGGCCCTTGCACCGATCGCGGCGAGCTGGCACTTGGCAGAAACGTCCTGGTCGCATTCATGCCATGGCGTGGTTACAACTTTGAAGACGCGATCCTCGTTTCAGAGCGCCTTGTGAAAGAGGACTACTACACCTCGATTCACATCGAAGAACTCGAAATTGAGGCGCGCGATACCAAACTCGGTCCGGAAGAGATCACGCGAGACATTCCTAACGTCGGTGAGAACATGCTGCGCGACCTTGACGAGAGCGGCATCATCCGAATTGGAGCTCAGGTCAAGCCGGGTTCGATCCTGGTCGGTAAAGTTACGCCAAAGGGTGAAACACAGCTGACGGCAGAAGAAAAGTTACTTCGCGCAATCTTCGGTGAGAAGGCGGGCGACGTCAAAGATGCTTCACTTGTAAGTCCTCCGGGCATCGATGGAACTGTCGTTGACGTTCAGGTCTTCACACGCAAGGGTCAGGAAAAGGATTCACGTTCGCTGGCGATCGAACAGGAAGAAGAAGATCGTCTGCGACGCGACCTTGAAGACGAAATCCGAATTCTTCGTGAACAGCGCGATGAGCGTATTTACGAACTGCTCGAAGGCCGGAAGCTCTCGGCAGATCTGACTTCCAATCGCGAAGTTTTGATTCCAAAGAACGAGACGATTACGCGCGAGATGCTCAAGGAGATCGAGCCGAAGGCACTGCGCAAAGTGCAGCTCGCTTCTTCACGATTGGACATCGGATCGGAGATCAAGGAGTACGAAGATCGCACCGAGCGGCAGATCAAGATCCTGTCTGATATCTACGAAGAGAAGATCGCCAAGCTGCGACAGGGTGACGAGTTGAGCCCCGGCGTTATCAAGATGGTCAAGGTCTTCATTGCCATGAAGCGCAAGCTGTCAGTTGGCGACAAGATGGCCGGACGTCACGGTAACAAAGGTGTGATTGCGCGCATTCTTCCCGAGGAAGACATGCCTTATCTACCCGATGGAACTCCAGTAGAAATCGTGCTGAATCCATTGGGCGTGCCCTCGCGAATGAACGTTGGTCAGATTCTGGAGACCCACCTCGGCTGGGCGGCGCGAGTACTTGGTTTGCACTTCGCCACGCCGGTATTCGACGGCGCGACCGAAAACGAGATCAAGAAGAAGTTGCAGGACTCTGGAAATCGCGCTCGCGATCTTGGATTACCCGAGATCGTTAGCGAGTCTGGCAAGGCAGTCCTTTATGACGGATTGAGCGGAGAACCTTTCGAACAGAAGGTCACCGTTGGTTATATCTACATGCTCAAACTGTCGCACCTTGTTGACGACAAGATCCACGCTCGTTCAATCGGACCATACAGCCTGATCACTCAGCAGCCGCTGGGTGGAAAGGCGCAGTTTGGTGGTCAACGATTTGGAGAGATGGAGGTGTGGGCCCTCGAAGCATATGGTGCAGCGCACATCCTCCAGGAGTTGTTGACTGCGAAGTCAGACGACGTGGCTGGTCGCTCAAAGATTTACGAAGCGATCGTTAAGGGCGAGGCGGACTTTGATCCAGGGTTACCGGAGTCGTTTAACGTTTTGGTCCGCGAACTTCAGTCACTCTGTTTGGATGTGGAATTGATTAATAAGAAGGCCACGAATGATGGCGGCGCTGAAGAAGGCGCAGGCGAAGCGATCGTGACCAGCGCAGTTGAAGCGTAAGTCATTGCCGAGTTCCGATTGCCAATTGCCAATTGGCAGTCGGATCGGCGGTGCTTGTCGGTTGAGTTTCATATAAGAACTTTTATCGCCGTAAACCAATTGGCAATTGGAAATCGGCAATCGGCAATGGAGAAAAAAGGTGTTTAGATTTCAACAAGAAAAGACGCAATTAGCTCCCGACTTTGAGGCTATCCGTATCTCACTTGCGTCACCGGAAAAGATCCGGCAATGGTCGCATGGTGAGGTGACCAAACCCGAAACAATCAACTATCGAACGTTCAAACCAGAACGCGACGGGCTTTTCTGCGCGCGAATTTTTGGACCAGTAGCTGACTGGGAATGTCTCTGCGGCAAGTACAAGCGGATGAAACACCGTGGCGTAATTTGCGACAAGTGCGGCGTCGAAGTTACCCAGGCCAAAGTACGACGCGAACGACTCGGTCATATCGATCTAGCCAGTCCGTGTTCGCACGTTTGGTTCTTCAAGGGCCTCCCCAGCCGCATCGGTCACTTGCTCGACATCCCATTGAGAGAACTGGAAAAGGTTCTTTACTTTGAATCCTATATCGTAATTGATCCGGGTGATGTTTCAGGTTTGAAGGAGCGAGAGCTCCTCAGTGACGAACGCTACCGTGAACTTGTCCGCGACTATCCGGCGCAGTTTGTCGCCAAGATGGGCGCCGAAGCGATCAAAGAACTTCTTGCGATGGTGGATGTCGAAGAGTTGGCCACAGACCTTCGCAAGCGCATGAAGGAAGAGACTTCGCAGCAGAAGAAGCTGAAATACTCGAAGCGTCTCAAAGTCGCCACAAGCTTTTTAAAATCAGGTAATCGACCTGACTGGATGATTCTCGATGTGATTCCAGTGATCCCACCTGAGCTTCGTCCCCTCGTTCCACTCGATGGTGGTCGTTTTGCTACCTCGGATTTAAACGATCTCTATCGACGCGTAATCAACCGCAACAACCGGCTGAAGAAATTGATGGAGCTTCGTGCTCCCGAGGTTATTGTCCGCAACGAGAAGCGCATGCTTCAGGAAGCGGTCGATGCTCTGTTTGATAACGGTCGTCGTGGTCGTGTGCTGCGTGGTGTTAACAATCGACCACTGAAATCGTTGAGTGGAACACTCAAGGGCAAACAGGGACGCTTCCGACAGAACTTGCTCGGCAAGCGCGTCGATTACTCTGGGCGATCAGTTATTGTTGTCGGCCCTGAATTGAAACTTCACCAGTGCGGTCTGCCAAAGAAGATGGCGCTCGAGTTGTTCAAGCCATTCATTTACAACCAACTCGAGAAGCAGGGCCATGCTGCAACGATCAAACAAGCACGTGAGATGGTTGAACGTCAGGAGCCAGTGGTTTGGGACATTCTCGAAGAGGTCATTCGCGAACATCCCGTTCTGCTGAACCGCGCGCCGACGCTACACCGTCTGGGTATTCAGGCGTTCGAGCCAGTGCTGGTTGAAGGCAAGGCAATCAAGATCCATCCGCTGGTCTGCACGGCATTTAACGCAGACTTCGATGGCGACCAGATGGCTGTTCACATTCCGCTGAGTCCCGAAGCGCAGATCGAAGCAGCGGTATTGATGCTCTCGAGCAATAACATTCTTTCGCCGGCGAGTGGTCAGCCAATCGCAGTTCCGTCACAGGACATCGTGCTCGGTATTTACTACCTGACCCGAGATCGTCCGGGTGCGAAGGGCGAGGGCCGAGTCTTTGCTTCGCTTGAAGAAGTGTTGCTTGCACTCGACGCGAATGAAGTAACAACTCAAACGCCAATCAAACTGCGTATTCAAGGTGATCTGATCGACCTCGTTCAGGAACACGATCCGCAGGATATTCTCCGCGCGACCGTTCAGGACGATGTTCGTCGCGTCATTAACACAACCGTTGGTCGGGTGATTTTTAACGATTCGATTCCTGCGGGTCTCCCATTCATCAACGGCACGTTGAAGAAGAAAGGCTTGCAGTCTCTTGTTAACTATTCACACATCCGGCTGGGTCACGAGATGACTGTCAAGATGCTTGACGATCTCAAGACGCTCGGGTTCCTGTACGCCACAAAGGCGGGTATCTCGATTGGTATCGACGACCTGGTAACGCCGGTTGCGAAGAAACCGCTGGTTGACAAGGCTGACAAAGATGTAATCGCTGTCGAGCAGCAATACCTCGACGGTGTGATTACAAACGGTGAACGCTACAACAAGGTCATCGCAATCTGGTCGGAAGTTACTGACAAGGTCGCGAAAGAGATGTTCAAGGCCATGGACGATCGAGAACGCTCGAGTGGCGAACTCAATCCAATCCTCGTCATGAGCGACTCAGGAGCTCGTGGTAGCGCACAGCAGATTCGTCAGCTCGCCGGTATGCGAGGTCTGATGGCTCGACCTTCAGGCGAAATTATCGAGACCCCGATTCAGGCGAACTTCCGAGAAGGTTTGAACGTGTTGCAGTACTTCATCTCAACACACGGTGCTCGTAAGGGTCTCGCTGATACCGCACTGAAGACTGCTGACTCGGGTTACTTGACTCGTCGACTCGTAGACGTTGCTCAGGACGTGATTATCAGTGAGGAAGATTGCGGAACTCTCCGTGGAATTTCGGCAAGTGCAATCGTTGAAGGTGGCGAGGAAATCGAGTCGTTGCGAGATCGTATTGTTGGTCGAACGGCGCTTGAAGATGTCACTGACCCAATTGAAGGTTCGGTCATAGTCGCTGCTAACCAGGAGATCGACGAAGACCTGGCCGCCGAGATTCAGCGTTCGGGCGTGCAACGCGTTCGTATTCGTTCGGTGTTGACCTGCGAATCGCGCCGCGGTTGCTGCATCAAGTGTTACGGACGAAATCTCGCAACCGGTCGCCCTGTTGAGATCGGCGAGGCTGTCGGTGTCATTGCCGCACAGTCGATTGGTGAACCGGGCACCCAGTTGACAATGCGTACGTTCCACATCGGCGGTACAGCACGTCTCGAAGAATCTTCGAAACACGAAGCTCGTCAGGACGGCACGGTCAAATATCTCGACTTGCAAACGGTCAAGAGCCGCAAAGGCGAACGTATCGCGATGAACCGCAACGGTTCGGTAATCATCATAGACGATCGCGGTCGTGAAGCGGCGCGTTATCAGATCGTTTACGGCGCCCATATTCTCGTCGAAGACGGCAGCCGGGTAACGCAGGATCAGCTTCTCGCTACGTGGGACCCGTTCACGTTCGCAATCCTTACTGAAGTTGCTGGACACGTTAAGTTCCAGGATCTGAAGGAGGGAGTTACGTTTGACGAAGAAGTGGACGAGGTGACCGGTCAGTCGCGCATGGTTGTTAAAGACTCGCCTGACGAAAAGAAACAGCCACGTCTGGAAATTCGCAGCGCCAGTAACAAGGTGCTGAAGACGTACCAGATGCCTGTTCGCGCAAATCTGATGGTGACCGATGGTGAAGAAGTTGAGCCGGGCGACATTATCGCGAAGATCCCGCGTGAAACTACCAAGACCAAAGACATCACGGGCGGTCTTCCGCGTGTTGTTGAACTCTTTGAAGCGCGACGCCCTGCGGAAACAGCAGTGATGTCCGAAATCGACGGTACAGTGACGCTCGGAGCAATCTCCAAAGGTAAGCGCAAACTGATTATCACTGGCGATGACGGTGAAGAGCGCGAGTACGACATCCCACGTGGTACACACATTAACGTGCAGGATGGCGATCGTGTCAGAGCGGGTGAGGCCTTAATGGATGGACCTCTGAATCCACATGACATTCTCCGTGTACTCGGCATGAGCCGGTTGCAGGAGTATCTCGTGAACGAAATTCAGGAGGTCTATCGTCTGCAGGGTGTGAACATCAACGACAAGCATATCGAGGTTATCGTTCGACAGATGTTGCGCTGGGTGAAGATCAAGGAAGTTGGCGACACCGAATTTCTGCTCGAGGAACAGGTCGATCGTTTCCGCTTCCAGGATGAGAACGAACGAGTGCGTCAGGAAGATGGCGAAGTTGCGCAAGCAGAACCGCTGCTTCTTGGAATCACGAAGGCTTCGCTTTCGACAGACTCGTTCATCTCCGCAGCTTCATTCCAGGAAACGACCCGCGTGCTGACTGAGGCGGCAATTTCAGGCCGCGTCGATTATCTGCGGGGACTGAAGGAGAACGTCATTATGGGTCGGTTGATTCCAGCCGGCACCGGAATGGAGTTCTATCGCAACGTGGAAGTCGAGCGTGACGAGACAATCGATCAGGCCCGGGAACGTGAACTTGACGAGTTCCCGGATATCGTTGGCGGACACGATATCCCGTTGCCAACGCGCGAACCCCTCGTCATTGCGGCTAGCGATGGCGATGGAGCTTCGCCACCCGAACCGGAAGAGTAAAACACTCGTTCAGCGTCTCCACGATGGGCTCACGATCGATGATCGTGAGCCCTTTCGTTAGAATTCGAGTACGACAGGCTGTTAGCCTGTCGTGTTTCTCCTTGCGAATTAGGGCTAAAGCGCAGACAGGCTAACAGCCTGTCGTACTCCAGCACGTTCCAGGTAAGCGGTTAAGAACTTTGCTCCGATTCGATATTCTGCTGAATACGTTCGCAGTGTTTGCAGATCGCTCTGGGTGAGACTTCGGTCACGACATGCAAGGCATTTTGGGATTTGAGCCGGCTAACCCTCAATCCACACAGCGTCTCCATCTCGTGTTTCACGACTAAATGATAGATATCGCTGCTTGTGCCTGATGCGTATGCAAATGTCACTTTGTCTCTTCCCTCCTGATGCGTCATCCGGTGGATGAAATACTAACGAAGACGATCTTCAGGCAGTGAATTCTTCCATTACACAACCGTGGCTGCGAAGTAGAATTTGCAAAGTTCGTGCCGGACGTTGCCGCGCCCGTTATGAAACCTCTCGGCAGATGAGGTCGTAAAAGAACAATTTCACGTTAGCGCAAGAGGTCTGCAACAATGACTCGATCGAAATCCATCGCTCTGTGTCTGCTATTGCTTTTTACTATCGCTCACGAGAAGCACCTTACTGCCAGAGAGCTCAGTGCTCACCAGGACGCGCAAAAGCTGGTTGTTTCAGGCACTTGGGAAGGCACACTCACGATTGGACCACAGAAGCTCCGTCTTGAACTGAAAGTCTCCGAGGAGTCAGACAAAAGCCTGAGCGCAGTGATGAACAGTTTGGATCAACCCAACGGCAATAATTTAAAAGTCGACTCTATAACCATGAAGGATGGTCAGCTTCACTTTGAGCTGCAGACCTATCAGATCGTTTATGACGGTGCCTTCAATCGAACAGGGTCAGAGGTTGTGGGAACGTTCAAACAGGCCGGAACATCCTTACCGCTAATCTTTCGAAAACAAGGAGCAGCTGTTGCTACAGGTGCGGTACAGCGCGGCCGTGTTCAATTGAAGCCGTGTAACAATCCTTCATTCACGGGCGATGCCTTGTGCGGCAAATATGAGGTTTTTGAAAACCGCTCCACCCAGACAGGCCGGCGCATTTCGCTAAATATAGTTCTGCTTCCCGCTGCGACATTAAAACCTGCGTTTGATCCTGTTTTCTATCTGGCTGGAGGTCCGGGCGGTGCAGCGACGGTCTATGCTTCCGAGAGTTTCATGAACGGGCTTCGCCGTAATCGCGATGTCGTACTCGTTGATCAAAGAGGTACCGGCGAATCCAATCCACTGAATTGTCCGTCCGTAGCTGGTCGTGACGACATGCGAGGTTATTTTGGTGAGCCCTTTGCAGTCGAGCGCGTGCGCGCGTGCCGGGCCGAGCTCGAGAAGGTGGCAGATCTAACACAGTACACCACCGCGATTGCAATGGATGACCTCGACGAAGTTAGAAGCGCACTTGGTTACGATCGTATAAACGTCTATGGCGGTTCATATGGATCGACCACGTCTCTCGTTTATCTCCGGCAACATGGTAATCATGTCCGCTCAGTCGCGATTTTTGGAGTCGCGCCACCGGCAGCAAAGATACCACTCTCGTTTGCCAGAGGAGTTCAGGACTCGATGAATCGGTTGTTCGCGGATTGCCTGGCTGATGCGCCTTGCAAGGCTGCTTATCCGGACGCAGTGTCGGAATTCCAGAAGATTTTGGCGCAGTTTGATAATGGACCGGTCGAGGTTACGGCAGTCAATATCTACACTGGCGCGCAGCAGAAAGTTACTGTGGTGCGTGATGCTTTTGTTGATGCAATTCGGCAGCTGCTTTATGTCCCAAATACAGCGGCCGCGTTGCCGGCGTTAATCCATCTTGCTGCTAACGGCAATCTGGGGCCTCTTGTGGGTACGGCCTTTCAAGTGATCGCACAGATCGATTCACGCATTGCTCGGGGGATGCAGTTCTCGGTCATCTGTTCAGAGGACACGCCATTCATCACTGACGAAGAGATCAAGTCGACTAGCGCGAACAGCTTTTACGGAGATGCGCGCGTGCGACCAACAATAAAGGCGTGCTCCGAATGGCCTAAAGCAAAAGTTGCTGCCAGCTTTCTTGATCCAGTCAAGAGCGATGTGCCGGTGCTGCTGGTGTCGGGTGCTCTTGATCCGGTGACGCCGCCGTGGTTGGCCGAAACGGTGGCGAAGACACTCAGCCACAGTCGCCTGGTTGTGATTCCGAACGCCACGCACAACAGCTATGAATGCGTGGAGAATCTAGTCGCTGAATTCATCGACAAAGGCAGCGCAGACGGGCTAGATGCTTCCTGTGTGGAAAAGATTAAGCGGCCGCCGTTTACGATTTTGAAATGAAGCTGTTGCGGAGAGAGTATAGGACCTATTCAACCCTGAACACCTGGTGCCCTCCCCTGCTACACTGCTTCGGTGAATCAAAAACAAATTCAAAAAATTCCGGGCGCGCGCAAAGCTCCTATGCCCGAGTTCGTTTCGCCTCAACTTGCCACACTCGAAGACAAACCACCGACAGGTGATGAATGGCTGCATGAGCTGAAGTTTGATGGTTATAGAATGCTTTGCCATTTGAATCCCGGCGGGGTTCGCTTCTGGAGTCGTAATAAAAAAGACTGGACTCACAAGTTTCCGCATCTCGGAAAAGCAATTAAGGAGTTTCCGGCAAGTCTAGCCATACTCGATGGTGAAGTCGTGGCGGTAGATTCCAAAGGTCGTGCCAGTTTTCAAAAATTGCAACAGGCGATGAAAACTGGAGACGCTGGTTTTATCTTTCACGTGTTCGATCTGATCTATCTGGATGGTTTCAACCTCACGCGAACGCCTTTACGCTTGCGAAAGAGTCTGCTGGACTCGCTTTTCGAATCTGTACCAGCGAAGAGTCCGTTACGTTACAGCGATCACGTCGAGGGCGACGGCGCGAAATTTTTCAAACAGGCATGCAGTTACGGAATTGAGGGAATTGTCTCGAAGCTTGCAGATTCGGCATACGAATCGACACGGACTCGCACGTGGGTGAAAGTGAAATGCATTAAGCGCCAGGAGTTCGTTATTGCGGGCTTTACCCTTTCCGATAAGGACTTCCCGGGCTTCGGTGCCTTAATACTCGGCGTTTACGACAAAGGGAAATTGATTTATGCGGGGCGCGCGGGAACCGGATTCACGATCAAACAACGACTGGAGTTACGTAAAAAGCTCGATCAAATGATCCGGCCAACATCTCCCTTCGCTGAAAAGCCAAAGGATCCCAGACTAAAGCGTGCTGTATGGGTCACGCCGAAGTTGGTTGGCGAAGTGGCGTTCACCGAGTGGACTGACGATGGATCGGTTAGACATCCATCGTTTCAGGGTTTACGAGAAGACAAGAAGGCCCGGGATGTAGTTCGCGAGGAGCCGGTGTAGAGGCAATAGTGTGCGATTCCTTATAGGTCCTATTGGTCATATAGGTCCTATATCGCTGGCCGCTGACCAACTACGAAAATGAACCTCTTCTCAGACGATGGGATCAGGAATTCAGTGTAATGAGCCTGCCGGGATTCGAGTTGCCGCCTCAACTCATCACCCCCGAAAAACAGAAGCGTGCATGATGCCGGTGCCCAATCCATAAGCGCGGGCAGCTGCGTCATGAATTGATCCAATGCCCGGCACGTCAGAAAAGGAATATCCGGTGATTTAGTGTCTTCAAACCTCTTTGCGACGACAGTTGCTCGATTGCCAATCCCCAGTTGATTGATAGCCTCGCGCAGAAACACCGACTTCTTCTGCGATGATTCAAACATAGTTGCTGTTAAGTCAGATCTGGCGATTAAGCACGGAATAGCCGGCAGCCCAGCTCCAGAACCTACATCCGCGAAGGAAGCGCCCGCAGGCAAGAACCGCAATAGCAAAAGCGACTCGAGTATGTGTCGCGTCGCAAACTCTTCGGGCTCACACGGTGCGACAAGATGCAAATGGTCATTCCAATGCGACAGAAGAGCGTAGTACCCGCCGAACGCGGTGATGGCCGCCGCGGACAATTCGAGTCCGAACTGTGGCGCCCTTAGTTGTAATTCGGTTTTGAATCTAGTGATCGTATCTGGCACGGATGTCAATGAGTACACAGTTGAAGATAAAACTTGGATGCGGTCAGTACCACCTCGCGGAAGCGGGTGGGTGCGAAGCTCAAGTCAACCCGCCAACAAAGACTGCGCACCCACGCGCTACCGCGAGGTGGTACTGACCGCATCCAAGTTCGTCTCAAGAGCATGGCAAGCATTCTGCTAGAATTGTTTGCGTGCCCAACTGCTTCCGAGCACTGCGTAATCCAAATATGGGACGCTCGATTCTTATCTTTGCGATAGTCATTCTTTCAACATTGCCGGCCCCGGCGCAATCTGGGCCCCGCTCATTGGCCGCAATT
>DATDFV010000152.1:0-30428 GCA_036522415.1 Pyrinomonadaceae bacterium
TCGTCGTTGCGACGTTCGCGTGTTACCTGCCGGCACGTCGCGCGACGAAAGTCGATCCGTTGGTGGCGCTGAGATATGAATGAATGAAGTACAGAAAACAAAGGACAAAATGCTTAACAATCTGCGCTACGCCATCAGAATACTGTTAAAGCAGCCAAGCTATTCGTTAATTGCAATTCTTACGCTGGGGCTTGGCGTGGGCGCCAGCACTGCCATCTTTGCCGTGGTGAATGGTGTGCTTCTGAGACCGTTGCCGTTCAAAGACTCGCAGCGGCTTGTGATGGTTTGGCTTAAAGGCGCCGCAGCCGCAGGCGGTGATCGAACTCCTTTAGCGGTGTCGGATCTTAACGATTGGCGTACCCAATCGAGATCTTTCGACTCCATATCGGCTTATCAATACGGTTCATTCAACTACACCAGCGGAAGTGATCCTGAACAAGTACGCGGTGTCAGTGTCACATCAAATCTTTTGTCGACACTTGGGGTAGTTGTCCAACTTGGTCGCGATCTGATGCCCGCAGATGAGGTGGTCGGTGCTCCAAGAGTCGTTCTGCTCGCCGACTCTTTTTGGAGAAGTCACTTCAACAGCGATCGAAACGTCATTGGGAAAACGATCAATCTGAATGGAAATGCATCGACAATCGTCGGTGTTCTCCCTGCGCGCCTCAATTTTCCTGACAAAGACACGGTGTTGTGGAGAGCTATTCAACTCGAACCCCCCACAAGAAGAGGTCCATACTTCCTGACCGGTGTTGCGCGACTTCGTCCAGGAGTTGACGTTCAACAAGCAACAGTTGAAACGCAATCGATGCGTTCGACTTTCGATGGGGGGAATTTCCACTTCAACATTCTTTCTGTCAACGACTTCATAGTCGGCGACGTTCGTGCTGCATTGTTGGCATTGTTAGTAGCGGTAACTCTGGTACTGCTGATTGCGGCGGTGAACGTAGCGAATCTCACGCTGGTGCGCGGAGCGTCACGCATTAACGAGATGTCCATTCGCAGAGCTCTCGGCGCGAGTCAACTCGACATTCTGAGACAACTTCTAAATGAAGGTCTTGTACTGGCATTACTCGGAGGAGTTGTTGGGCTAGTCCTGGCGTTTTGGGGGGTGTCACTGATTGAAAAATTTGCGCCGGAAAACCTCCCTCGATTGGACTCGATAAAACTAGATCCACTCGTTATCTCGTGGACCGCAGCGATGTCAGGCTTTGCTGGCGTCGTGTTTGGTCTGATGCCCGCGGTTCAATTCTCCCGACTCAAAATCAATCAGGTCCTGAGCGCTTCAGGTACCCGCACAACCGAGACGAGGGGCAGGAAGCTATGGAGTAACACTTTCATAGTTACCGAGATGGCCTTGGCGGTGATCCTCGTTGTGGGAGGCGGCTTACTGGTTCGCAGTTTGTGGAGACTGCAGCACGTCAATGTCGGGATAGATACCGACAAGTTGCTGACAATGCAAATTCAACTCCGGGGTCAACGTTACCTGGAAGAGCGCAACGCACAGGAGTTTTACTCTCGGTTACTCGAACGCGTTCAAGCGCTACCTGGTGTTCGCGTTGCAGCGTTCAGCACCAGTCTCCCGCCCGACCAAACGGACTATTCGAGCAACTTCACGATTGAAGGAAACCCTCCGTCAGTGAAAGACGAACCGATGATCGCTTACTTCATCGGCGTCAGTCCGGATTACTTCAAGGCTTTCAATATTCAATTGCACGGCGGTCGCTTTATTGACAAGAACGATATAGCGGGTCGACCAAATGTGATTCTTATTAACGATACCTTGCGGCGAACGTTCTTTGGTCCAACAAATCCGATTGGCAAACGTTTGAACCTGGGAAGCGAGAAGGAACCCCAGTGGAATGAAATTGTGGGTGTGGTCGGCGACGTTAAGTACAACGGACTTTCGCAGGATGTGCAACCCGCACTCTATTTGTCTAGTGCGCAAGTGCCTACGTGGAGAGCCGCGTTAATCGTTAAGACCGATTTATCGAATCCTTTGGCTTTGACTACAGCCATTCGCAAAGAACTGCAACAGCTTGATTCACAATTGCCGATAGCTGACATCGCCACGATGGACCAAAAGATGGTGGCCGCGATGTCGCAGCCGCGCTTCCGAACATCGTTAGTTGCGCTTTTTGCTCTCACGGCGCTGTTGTTGGCCTGCATTGGGATTTACGGAGTCATTTCATATTCAGTCGCTCAACGAACACACGAAATAGGCATCCGGATGGCTTTGGGAGCACGCAAGCAAAACGTGCTTTACCTGGTCATCAAACAAGGCCTGATATTGGCAAGCGTCGGCGTGGCGCTTGGAATTGCGGCTTCGTACTTTTTGACCAGATTGATGTCTTCGCTGTTATTCGGTATCGCCCCAACTGATCTGGCGACTTTTGTGTTCAGTGCTGCGTTGTTAGTTGTGACGGCACTGGTGGGAACTTATCTGCCCGCACGCCACGCAACTAAGGTCGATCCATTGGTGGCGCTGAGATATGAATGAGGAGGCGTATAGGACCTATTGGACCTGGGACCTATTTCGACGATATGGACACATTACTCAGAGACATTCGCTACGGAATTCGAGGCCTTTGGAAGCGGCCGGGATTCACGTTCGTCGCATTAGTTGCTCTGGCCTTAGGAATTGGCGCCAACACTGCGATTTTCAGTTTGGTAAACGCGGTGCTCTTTCAGCCTCTGCCGTTCAAAGATCCAGATCGACTTGTCTGGATGTGGGGGAATATCCGTCAGGGCGGAAATCGCGCGAGTGTCGCTCCACTTGACTTCCTCGATTATCGGCAGCAGCAAAAAACTTTCGACCAGTTCGCCGCGATGGGCACAATCCCTTTCGCGATCAACTTAACCGGGGGTGGCGAACCGGAACGTCTCCAGTCCGCCATTGTTACGGGAAACTACTTTCAGGCATTCGAAGTTAATCCACTCCTTGGTCGTACATTCGTTCTCGACAATGAAAAGACCGGCAACGATCAAGTCGCGGTATTGAGTTATAGCCTGTGGCAGCGCCGCTTTGGTGGTGATCCAAACATCGTCAACAAAACGATCACGCTGGATGGCCGAACGCATTTGGTGCTGGGTGTGATGCCTAAAGAGTTCACCTTCCCAAGAGCAGCAGAGCTCTGGGTCCCGATGAACTTTGATCGGCCGGGCATGAAACAACGCCGGGCTCACTTCCTCAGACCAGTGGGTCGAATGAAAGCTGGCGTGACACTTGCCCAGGCACAAGCCGACACAGACTCCATTGCGCAGCATCTTGAAGAACAATTCCCCGATACCAACACCGGCTGGAATCTTCGTCTTGTGAGTCTGCGCGATCAACTGGTAGGGAATACAAAACCAACACTATTTATCCTGCTCGGTGCCGTTGGCTTCGTCCTGCTGATTGCCTGCGCAAACGTAGCAAACCTCTTGCTGGTTAGAGCAGCAGCACGACAAAAGGAGATTGCGCTGCGCACTGCCCTGGGCGCGAGTCGTTTTCGGATTGCGCGCCAGATGATCACTGAGAGTGTTCTCCTTGCTCTCATGGGTGGAGCACTTGGAGCTGTACTGGCGATCTGGGGCGTAGACCTTCTGGTGGCTCTTAGTGCGGACAATCTTCCTTCGACAGCTAACGTCAAGATCGACGCGACCGTGCTCGGTTTTACTTTGCTCGTGTCGCTTGTTACCGGACTGCTGTTTGGTTTGGCGCCGGCACTGCGGACGATGAAGCTCGAAATCTCCAATACATTGAAAGAAGGTGGTCGTTCAGTAGGCGAGGGAGCGCAGCGAAACATTTTGCGCAGCAGTTTGGTCGTCATAGAGAGCGCGGTGGCGGTTGTTCTGCTCGTCGGTGCGGGACTGCTGGTTCGCAGCTTGATCCGGCTGCAGAACACCAGTCCGGGATTCGATCCGCATAACGTACTCACGATGCGAATCGATCTGCCTGATGACAAATATTCGAGTCCCGAGAAGAAGACGAACTTCTTTCATGAACTCGAGACCCGGCTGTCTGGACTTGCCGGCGTAGAGAGTGTTGGCATGATCAGCGAGCTGCCGTTAACAGGGCAACCCAACGACATTCCTTACTACGTTGAAGGTAGACCCCCGACCACGCCTGATCAAGGTTTTGACGACGATTTCAGACGCGTAAACACCCAGTACTTTCAATCACTACAGATTCCTTTGCTACGCGGACGAATTTTCACCGAACAGGAAGTTTTGAAAAGCGCAAAGGTACTCGTGATCAGCGACTTGTTGGCCAAACAGGCGTTTCCCAACGAGGACCCGATCGGACATCGATTGGTGATGGGAATGGGTGACGGAACGCCTTGGGAAATCATCGGCATTGTGGGTGATGTTCGTCACCGCGGATTGGAAGCGCAACCGTCGCCGGCTATGTACATGCCGACACTCGCAGAACCCTGGAAGAATGTCGTGATAAGGGCACAGGGCGATCCAACAAATCTCGCTGCCGGAGTGCGAAGAGAAGTCAAAGCAATCGATCCCGATCAGCCAGTGGCCGCGATGAAGACGATGGACTCATGGTTGACGACATCAGTTTCAGCGCCGATGTATCGCACCTCGCTTCTTGCCTTGTTCGCATTGGTCGCCCTCGTGCTGGCGTCCACAGGGATTTACGGCGTTATGTCGTATTCAGTTACACAACGCACTCACGAAATTGGAGTCCGCATGGCGGTGGGGGCCGCACGAAGTGATGTATTGAAGCTGGTAGTGCGACAGGGAATGACGCTGGTAGCTATTGGGCTGGCGATCGGTTTGCTTGGTGCGTTTGCATTAACGCGAGTGTTGGCGAGTTTGTTATTCGAGATCACTCCGAAGGATCCAACAACATTTATCGCCGTAGCGATCGGGCTTCCCCTGGTTGCGTTGGTTGCGTGTTATCTCCCTGCGCGTCGCGCCACCATGGTCGATCCGTTAATTGCGCTCAGATATGAATAGAAACGTGCTTTGTGCTTTGAGGTTTGTGCTTGGTGCTTGGAGCGGGTCAGTACCACGTTGCGGTAGCGGGTGGGTACGAAGCCTGACCCAACTAGGAAGCACTTCGTACCCACCCGCTACCGCGAGGTGGTACTGACCCGGTCCAAGCACAAAGCACAAAGTACAAAGAACAAAGTTCAAAGGTCTACTTAAATGAACACCATTTGGAACGACTTACGTTACGCACTTCGAATGTTACGCAATCGACCCGGCTTTACAGTGGTTGCGGTCATAACTCTCAGTCTGGGAATCGGCGCGAATACCGCGATCTTCAGTGTCGTGAATGCCGTTGTGCTGAATCCACTGCCGTTTCCGCATCCTGAAGAGATCGTGCTGGTACGCGATGATCTAACAGGTCGCCAACTGGAAGATGTCGGCTTGTCGGTTGATGAGTTAAAAGATTTTCAGGAGCGCTCGGGAGTGTTCGATCAGATCTCGGCCGTGTGGTCGGTCGACGCGAACCTCACCGGTTCGGATCGACCTGAACGAATTGAGCTTCTCGCCGTCAGTCCAAACTACTTCTCATTGCTGGGAGCAAACGCCCAACTTGGTCGAGTCTTCGGACCGCAGGATCAGGCACAGGGTTTTGCTGAAGGCGTCGTCATCAGCGATGGATTATGGCATCGATTGTTCGGTGCCGATCCTAACGTGCTCGGTCGCAAAGTTTATGCAGACACAGATCTCTACACCGTGATCGGTGTGATGCCGAAAGGGTTTCGACATCCGGGGAAGACGTTGCGCAACGAAGTTGATATGTGGGGCACTGCTGGGTTTGCGGCGAATCCCTTCCCTAATCCACCGGTTCGAGGTCAGCGAATGTTGCCCGGCGCAATCGGCCGGCTCAAAAGTGGTCTAACAGTTCAGCAGGCACAAGCTAAGCTCGACAGTTTTGTTTCTCAGCTGAAGACACAATTCCCCAAAGACTATCCGGCCGAGTTGAATTGGACCGTGCGCCTTTTACCTGCACGGGAAGCGTTAGTTGGAAACGTTCAGAAGACCTTGATGGTGTTACTTGGCGCGGTCGGTTTGGTTCTGCTCATTGGTTGCGTAAACATCGCTAACCTTTTGCTGGCTCGAGCCTCCAGTCGAAGGCGTGAAATGGCAATACGTTTGGCGCTGGGTGCAGGACGGCGGCGGTTGGTGGCGCAACTGCTGACTGAAAGTCTGTTGCTGTCGTTCATTGGCGGAGTAGTTGCGCTGATCGTCGTTGCCTCAACGATGAAACTCTTGCTCGGACTATTGCCACCTGAGATTCCGCGACTCAACGAAGTCACTATTAATCCGACGGTCCTGGGCTTCGTGTTTTTGGTCTCCACTATAACGGGATTGCTTTTCGGTTTGGTGCCTGCACTTCAAACCTCGCGCCCGGAAATTGTCGGAAACTTAAAAGAAGGAACACTTGGATCAGGTACGGGCGTGAGCCACCAACATTTTCGCAATGGATTGATAGTAGTCGAATTTGCTTTGTCACTGGTCCTGATGATTGCTGCCGGATTGTTGTTACGGTCGTTTGGACGTCTGTTGGAAGTAAAGCCAGGCTTCGACGCCACGAATGTATTGCTGGCGCGCATCTGGCTACCCGTTCCGAATAATCCCGAAAAAGATCCCTACCGAGATCCTGTGAAGCGCGCAGGATTTATCAAGGAAGTTTTGCAGCGAGTCAGCGTAATGCCCGGTGTACGCCACGCTGCGATGAGTTTTGGCAATGGCGTTCCGCTTCTTCCACCGCATAACACAACCGGTTTCACGATTGAAGGTCAGGCTACTGCCGACAATACAGTACCCACTGCACAGGGCAATGCTGTCAGTCCTGACTTCTTCAACACTCTTGGCATCCCCGTAATTCGCGGTCGTGTGTTTGCAAATGGAGATGAACAGAACACCGCCTTTGTTGTGGTCGTTGATGAAGCGCTGTCTGCTCGCTATTTCGGGACGCAGGACCCCATTGGTCATCGCGTCAGATTCGGCGGCCGAAATTCAAACGGACCCTGGGTTTCGATAGTTGGTGTTGTCGGCAACATCAAATCGGACGGCTTCGACCAACCAGATCAACCTCACATTTATTTTCCAATCTTCCAGCGACCTGCTTATGCGATGGCCGTCTATCTACAAACGGATAGTGACCCGATGACGCTGTCGAAGTCGCTTCGAGAGCAAGTTCAGGCAGTTGATCCAAACCTTCCGGTGTTTGGCGAACGATCATTGGAGACTGTTGTTTCCGATTCATTGGGCCAAAGACGTTTTGCGATGCAGGTCGTTGCTCTCTTTGGAGTGCTGGCACTTTTGTTGGCGAGCATAGGCATTTACGGAGTGATGGCTTACGCGGTGAACCAACGAACTCGTGAAATAGGAATACGAGTCGCGCTCGGCGCTTCGAGAGCAATGATTATGCGTTGGGTCTTGAGACAGGGTTTGGTCCTAATCGCGATTGGAGTCGGCGTGGGATTGCTCGCTGCCTTCGCATTGATGAGGTTATTGCACAGTTTGTTGTTTGGCGTCGCAACAACTGATCTAGTCACGTATACAACGCTGGCTTTGCTGTTGGCGGTAGTAGCGTTGGCTGCTTGTTACATCCCGGCGCTTCGGGCAACGAAGATCGATCCATTGGTGGCGTTAAGGCATGAATGAGGTTATTTCAAATTTCAGACGGGAGGTGTGAATAGGTCCTATAGGTCAAATAGGTCCTATGCACTTATCACCATGGACTCAATCCTAAAAGACCTTCGCTACGGCATTCGCAGTTTGTTAAAGCGTCCCGGCTTTACAGTCATAGCCATCATGACTCTCGCCATCGGAATCGGTGCTAACACGGCGATTTTCAGCGTGGTGGATGCGACTTTGCTCCGTCAGTTGCCCTATCCGGCGTCAGAGCGCTTGGTGATGCTCTGGTCAACAGGAAAGGGTCAGATGTCGAGTTGCGTGCCGGATTATCGCGAATGGCGAGATCAGAATCAGGTCTTCGCAGGCCTGGGCGCGTACTGGTACGGCGACTTCAATCTGACAGGGGACAATCAAAATGCGGAGCGGGTGCAGGGCGCTTTCGTGACCAGCAACTTCTTTTCGGTGCTGGGTGTAACTCCGGTATTGGGCCGTGGGTTTCAAGCTGCCGACGAACAATTCGGGCAACATCGCGTGGTATTGCTTAGTTATGAACTATGGCAACGGCGGTACGGCGGCGATCCGCAACTCATCGGACGCAACATGCTACTGGGTGGCGTTCCATATACCGTGGTTGGCGTAATGCCGCAGGGGATGGCCTTTCTCGATAACTCGCCGAAGCCGGAGTTGTGGACGCCGCTTTCTTTTGCTCCGGACGACAACATGGCGACGAGGAACAACTATTTCCTCCGCCTCGTTGGACGGCTCAAACCGGGCGTTTCCATCGAGCAGGCAAACGCCGATGTGAATACGATTGCCGCGCGGATGTCAGACGACTTCAAAGGGATCACCGCCACGGTTCTTCCGTTACGTGAACAAATCATCGGCAATGTGCGTCGCCCGTTGCTGGTATTGCTGGGCGCGGTAGCGTTCATGTTGCTGGTTGCTTGCGTTAATGTCGCTAATCTGCTGTTGGCGCGGGCCGCCGCCAGAGAGCGGGAATTCGCATTGCGTGCGGCCCTGGGAGCGAGGCGCGCGCGCATCATCCGACAATTGCTGCTTGAAAGTGTGCCGCTCGGATTGTTAGGTGGCGGAGCAGGATTGTTGCTGGCGGTGTGGGGAATGGAATTGATGAAGTCGGTCTTGCCCGCGTCCTTACCGCGCTACAACACGATCAGTATTGATGCGCGCGTTCTGGGGTTTACGCTCATCGCTTCTATGTTCACGGTGGTCATCTTCGGACTGCTTCCTGCATTCCAGACCGCCCGCCATGAAATGCGCGAGGGGCTTAACGAAGGCGGACGTAGTGGTATTGGAAGCCGGCGGCGCAGCCGGCTGCGCGCCGGTTTAGTGGTGACCGAAATGGCTCTTGCGCTCATCCTCTTAGTTGGCGCGGGCCTGATGATGCAAAGCTTCTTCAACTTGCGCCACGTAGACACTGGCTTTGCCGCGACGAATGTGTTGACGATGCGCATTCCGCTCCCGAAGGCGAAGTATCCAGTTCCACAGGAGCCGAATTCTCCACCGCCCGCCGCATTGAATTTCTTCAATCAACTGCTTGACCGTACTCAGGCGTTGCCTGGAGTTGAGTCCGCTGGCGTCACAAACATTTTGCCGCTCGGCGTAGGTAACGGGGTGGGCAAGATGTTCAGCGTCGAAGGACACCCCTTGGCGACGTCGCTCGAGCAGGTGCCAGTGGTGGGATTGGCACTCGTTAGCCCGAATTATTTCAACACGCTGGGTATCCCGCTGCGCCGAGGTCGAGGCTTCACTTCGTCCGACCGTGTGGGCGCGCAGCAAGTGGCTGTCATCAATGAGACAGTTGCGCGGCGCTCGTTCCCGAATGAAGACCCGCTTGGGAAAACCATCTGGCTGGGACCACCCGAATCATTACTTGCCGGACTCCGATCGCCAGACAATCCATTCGTGCGGCGCACGATTGTCGGTGTGATAGCCGATGTCAAAAGCGGCAGTCTGGATACAGCTGCGGGCGCCGAGGTCTACGTGCCGTTGGAACAATATCGTGGTGAGGGGTGGGACAACACGTTAATGCTGGCTGTCCGAAGCTCGTTACCGACAGACAGAATGGTCGCTGCCATTCGCGAACAAGTGCGTGCGCTTGATCGCGATCAGCCCCTGACTGGCATTGCGACAATGGAAGAACGGCTCAGTCGCACACTCTCGGAACCCCGATTCAACACTCTCCTGCTTGGTCTATTTGCCGGCGTTGCAATGTTGCTGGCAGCGCTCGGCATCTACGGCGTCATGAGTTATGTCGTGACTCAGCGGCGCCCCGAATTTGCCATTCGAATGGCGCTCGGCGCGCACGGATCTGACGTGCTCCGGTTGGTGATCGGGCAGGGCATGAAACTGACGCTGATTGGAGTGGGCATCGGATTGTTGGGCGCGTTCGCATTGACGCGGTTGATGCAGCAGTTGCTGTTCGGCGTGAGCGCCGCTGACCCTTTGACATTTGCTGTGATTGCATTGCTGTTGGCGCTCGTGGCACTCGTGGCGTGTTGGCTCCCGGCCCGACGAGCAACGAAAGTCGATCCGTTGGTGGCGTTGAGATACGAGTAAAGGAGGCGTATAGGACCTATCGGATCTATAGGACCTATTCCGACGATATGGACAGCTTACTCAAAGACATTCGATACGGCATTCAGATGTTGGTGAAGTCTCCGAGTTTCACGCTTGTTGCAGTGATGACTCTGGCTCTTGGTATTGGCGCGAACAGCGCGATCTTCAGCATCGTCAATTCATTGCTGTTGAATCCGTTGCCCTATAGCAACTCCGATCGTTTAGGCATCATTTGGAGTCACTCGCCAGGAGCAAATGTAGATCAGGACTGGCCCTCGCCCGGACAGTTTCAAGCTATAAAAACTAATTCCACGGTTTTCGAAGACATTGCGCTTGTTCATGGCCGCAGTCTCAATGCCGGTGGACTTAGCAATCCGACCCGCGTTGGTGCCATAGCTTCATCAAACCTTCTACAGCTGTTGGGTGCGAAGCCTCTGATCGGTCGGCTCTTCCTTCCCGAAGAAGACACACCTGGCAGAACCAAAACAGTAATTCTGAGCAATGCATTTTGGCGACGCGAGTTTGGAGGGAACGAGAAGGTACTGCAGAACACCATTCTGCTAAACGGCGAGACATATCAAATCGTTGGTGTCATGCCTGCTGATTTCTCGTTGGGATTTGAAGTCGTACCGACAGTCTCTTCCATCCCTGAGCCGGATTTGTTCTTGCCGTTGCCAATGGACAGCAAACAAGGGGAATCTCAGGGTGATGAGAACTACAACCTGGTGGCAAGGCTGAAGCCCGGAGCTTCGTTTGGTCAGGCGCAAAGCGAATTAAATCTGGCTACCAAACGGTTGGCGGAACAGTTCCCCGATCGCTATCCAGCTACTCGTCGGTTCAGCTTCAGCATCAAGCCACTCCTCGAACAAGTCGTCGGTGACGTACGTCGACCATTGATTGTCTTACTGGCGGCAGTCGGCTGCGTTTTGCTGATTGCCTGCGCCAACGTTGCCAATCTCCTACTCACCCGAGCAACAGCGCGGGAGCGCGAGATAGCTATTCGCACTGCCCTTGGTGCTGCGCGTGCGCGACTGGTCCGTCAGCTGCTGACTGAGAGTGTATTGCTCTCCATTCTTGGTGGCTTAGTCGGACTATTGTTCGCATATTGGATGTTGGATCTGTTGCGTTGGTTTAGTCCGAACAACATCCCACGCCTCCCGGCCATTCGTATGGACGGCCGTGTGCTCGCGTTTACTTCTATGATCGCTGTGGTGACCGGCATTTTGTTTGGGATGGCCCCGGCACTGCGAAGCTCCAAACTGAACCTGAGTGAAGCTCTCAAGGAAGGTGCTCGAAACGTTGCCGGCTCACGTCACGAGAAATTACGAGAGCTGTTAGTCGTCTCCGAGCTCGCGCTCTCGTTGGTTTTGCTAATCGGTGCAGGTCTCTTGATCCGCAGCTTCATTAGTGTGGAGCGAGTGAATCCCGGATTTGACGCGCAGAACGTTTTGGGAATGCGCTTGTCAGTTGCCGGCACTAGTTACAAGGGTCCAAGGGCTCAGATCTTTTACCGTGACTTGTTGGATGGTGTGCGCCGAATGCCCGGCGTTAAGTCCGCAGCCGTTGCCGACAACCTACCGCTCAGTGGAGGGATTGGATGGGGAGGCATTTCTATTGAAGGCTATCAACCTTCCGCCGGACAGGACCAGATTCAGTCTGATGCGCGCGTCGCAGGTGTCGCCTATTTCGAGACCATGGGGATTCCTCTCATCAGCGGCCGCTTGTTCGACCAGCACGATACTGAAGACTCTCTTCCAGTAATCCTCATCGACGAGCACATGGCGCGCAGTTATTGGCCCAATGCCAACCCGCTCGGCGGACGAATCAGGTTTGGAAGCGATAATCCCTGGATGACAGTCGTGGGCGTAGTTGGCAACGTCAAACAATACGATCTCGAAAACGAATCTCGTGTGACGATGTATTTGCCGGCGACGCAAGCTGGTGGTGGAACAATGTACCTCGTCGCCCGCACGAGTGTGGCACCGTTAAGCCTGGCGACAACTATCAGCTCATTGGCGCGTTCAATGGATCCGAATATTCCCATCTTTGATGTCAAGACGATGGAGCAACGTCTATCCGAATCGTTGGCGCGGCGGCGCTTTGCGATGTTGGCCCTTGGTGTCTTTGCAGGCTTTGCTTTGCTACTGGCAGTAATCGGTATTTACGGGGTGATCTCTTACTCCGTCGCACAACGCACGAATGAATTGGGTATTCGTCTCGCACTTGGGGCGAGCCGTGTTGATGTGCTTCGTCTCGTTCTTTCAGCCGGTTTTAGATTGGCGCTTGTCGGAATCGGGGTTGGGTTGGTGCTTTCGTTTGCGGTCACGAGATTTTTATCGAGCTTACTTTTTGGCGTGCGCGCGACAGATTTGTTGACCTTCGGCGTGCTGTCGGCCCTGCTGATCGTCGTTAGTCTGCTGGCTTGTTACCTGCCGGCGCGACGCGCAACGAAAGTAGATCCGCTGGTAGCGCTACGCTACGAGTAAAGGAGATTTGAGATTGGTTACGGGGCCCCAGACTTGGAAGCAGTCAGTACCACCTCGCGGTAGCGGGTGGGTGCGGAGCTTAAGAAATACGAACGATCAAACAAGCTCCGCACCCACCCGCTATCGCGAGGTGGTACTGACTGCTTCCAAACACGAAACACAAAGTTAGTAAAACAAAAGCATGATTCACACGTTCACACAAGATATTCGTTATGGCGTTCGAATGCTGCTGAAGAATCCAGCATTCACTCTTCTGGCGATCATCACGCTCGCACTCGGGATTGGAGCCAACACTGCGATTTTCAGTGTCGTCAATGCGGTTTTGTTCCGGTCGCTGCCGTACGTGAATGCTGATCAGCTCGTTACCGTGTTTATGAGTTCGCGTGGTGACGAACCCGAATCACGAATTCCTTTTGCGCCGGCTGGCTTTCTAAATCTAAGAGCAAACAGTAAATCGTTCACCGATGTTGCGGCACTGAGCAATAAAGGTTGGCCAGTTAACCTTACAAATGCAGGTGAACCCGAACGACTTCAGGGCTTTCAGGTATCCAGCAATTTGTTTTCATTGCTTGGGATCAATCCTGAACAGGGAAGAACTTTCTCCCCTGATGAAGATCGGCCTGGTAGCAACCATGTTGTCGTGCTGAGCAATGACTTTTGGCAGCGTCGCTTTGGTAGCGACTCCAGTGTAGTTGGCAAAACACTTACATTGAATGGCGAAAGTTATACGGTCATCGGCATCATGCCATCCGACTTTCGCTTTTATGCAAAGACTGATGTCTGGACCACATTGGCGTTCGATCCGAAAGAGGCAAGTGAAAGCCACTCCAACTACCTTGAACTCATCGGCCGATTGAAACCGGGAGTAACAATCCAACAGGCGTCTGTTGAAACCGATCAAATCACGCAAGCTTTCATCAACGACCCACGATCCGTACTACGAGCACACCTGAGACCGCCGCAGGACCTGATCACACGAGAAGTGAAACCAATGCTCTTTGTTTTACTCTCCGCTGTCGGGTTTGTATTGCTAATCGCGTGCGTCAACATGGCCAACCTGACTCTGGCCCGTGGCATTGTTCGACGACGTGAATTAGCAGTTCGCACTGCACTTGGTGCAACGCGTTTCAGAGTTGTTCGGCAATTATTGATTGAAAGTGCATTACTCGCGCTCAGCGGCGGATTGGTTGGCTTACTGTTAGCCAATTGGGTGATTCGTTTTCTGACGTCTGGTTTACCGGAATATCTCTCGGAGGCTAACTCTCACATCGGATCGTTAAAGGTCGATGGGACAGCGCTGGCATTTACCGTAGGTTTGTCTGTCTTAACTACAATTCTTTTTGCACTCGCACCTGCCATTCAACTGTCCAGGTTTGATCTAAACCGCGAATTAAAAGAAGGCGGTCGCACCTCGATGAGTCGAAGTCGCTTTCGATCCGTCCTGGTCGTTACGGAGATCACGCTGGCAATGATCACCCTGGTCGGTGCCGGATTGATGGTTAAAAGTTTGTGGCGACTTGTGCACGTTAACCCTGGCTATGAACCACATGGAGTTCTAACGGCCCAAATCGATCCATCACGCGAGAGCTACAAAGAGGACGCCGCGCTTAACGTTTTCTACAAACAACTCCTTGAGAGAGTTCAGAACCTTCCGGGGGTTACACAAGTCGGAATAATCAACACCTTGAATGCGTCTACAAATTACTCGATCGCGGAACATCCACCAGTTCCTGCCGACCGCCAGGAATCGGTGCAGATGAATCAGGTCAGCTCTGATTACTTCAAGGCGATGGGAATCCCGCTACGTCGTGGACGTGTGTTTGATGATCGAGATGTGGATGGTGCAACTCGTGTCATTGTTATTGACGAAAGCCTGGCGCACAAAGAGTTCCCGAATGAAGACCCAATTGGTAAGCACTTAAGTTTCTGGAAGCAGTCCTGGGAGATCGTTGGCGTTGTGGGCGGTGCACGCTATTGGGAATTAAATGGTGAACCGGTTCCACACATGTACTTCTCCTATCAACAGGTCAACTGGGGATCGATGCAGCTGGTGATGCGCACAGAATTCAATGATCCGATGAGACTGATCAATCCAGTGCGCGGCGTCCTTGCTGCGATCGATAAGAACCAACCGATTCATTCTTTTAAGACTCTCGAGTCAACCGTATCCCATCTAGTCGCTCCGCAACGGTTCACAACGCTTCTGCTTGCCAGTTTTGCAGGTCTGTCCGCGTTGCTCTCAGCAATCGGAATCTACGGAGTGATGTCGTACTCGGTCAGTCAGAGTGTCCGTGATATCGGGGTTCGTATGGCGTTGGGTGCTGAACGACGGCATGTACTCAGCCTCGTTCTAAAACATGGAATGTTATTAGCCGCAACCGGAATTGTGTTGGGGCTGATTGGTTCGTACGGATTGACGAAGTTGATGTCAACACTCCTGTTCGAAGTGAAACCCACAGACGCGGTGACCTATGTGAGCGTCGCAGGTGGGTTGATCGCAATCGCATTCGTTGCGTGTTTCATCCCAGCGCGTCGCGCAACAAAGATCGATCCGTTAGTGGCATTGAAATATGAATAGCAATGGGCTTTGTACTTGAATCGGGTCAGTACCACCTCGCGGTAGCGGGTGGGTGCGCAGCCATATGACTACCAGGAACACTCGTACCCACCCGCTATCGCGAGGTGGTACTGACCCGATTCAAGTACAAAGCACAAAGAACAAAGGGGACCAAGATGTTGAATGATTTCCGTTTCGGCATTCGAATGTTAACGAAGAATCCCGCTTTCACGGCGGTGGCGGTGTTGTCGCTCGCGCTCGGGATTGGAGCTAACACCGCAATATTTCAGTTGCTGAATGCCGTGCGATTGAAAAATCTGCCGGTGCGAAATTCACAAGAACTCGCTCAAGTGCGTATGCGTGCCAGCGATGTTGAATTGACGCGCGGCAACAAGGGAGCGATGCGCTACGCGCCTGTTACCAATCCGCTGTGGGAACAGATACGCAATCGGCAGGAAGCGTTCTCCGGAATTGCTGCCTGGGGATTCGCAGGCTTCAACCTTTCACAGGGGGGTGAGGTTCGACCCGCTCGGGGTCTTTGGGTAAGTGGCGACTTCTTCAACGTTCTCGGAATTAATCCAGAAGTCGGACGCGTCTTCGACAAGACTGACGATGTTCGCGGCTGCAATGCACCAGGCGTCGTCATCAGTCATGGTTTTTGGCAAAGCGAGTTTGGCGGTGCGCCTGATGTGATTGGCAAAAAGGTTACGCTTTCAGATCGTCCACTGAGTGTAATTGGTGTGACACCCCCCGGTTTCTTCGGACTCGAAGTTGGGAAATCATTTGATGTCGCGCTTCCCATCTGCGCCGACGCAATGTTTTCTGGAGAAAATCAACGCCTCGATTCCGGAACGAATTGGTGGTTGATGATCACCGGCCGTCTGAAACCAGGCTGGTCAATTCGACAAGCCAGCGATCATCTCACCGGAATCTCTTCTTCATTATTTCAGCAGACCTTGCCGTCTAACTATCCACCCGTGAGTGTTAACGACTATTTGAATTCGAAGCTCGAGGTCGCTGATGGTTCCACAGGTTATTCCCTTGTTCGAGAAAACTATGAACGTCCCCTTTGGTTGTTGCTGGCCATCGCCGGGTTGGTGCTCTTGATTACCTGCGCCAACCTGGCGAATTTGTTGTTGGCTCGTGCCAGCACTCGCGAGCGGGAGATCGCGGTACGGCAGGCGGTTGGTGCGTCGCGTTTACGAATCATTCGACAGTTGCTGGTCGAAGCTTTATTGCTCGCGTTTCTGGGAACAGCGATAGGTGCGGGTATCGCACAAGTGTTAAGTCGTTTCCTCGTTGCGTCTATCGGCACCACGAGCAATGTAGTTTTTCTTGATGTGACGCCTGATTTCCGTGTGCTCGGTTTTGCTGCTGCAGTTGCAGCTTTAACCTGTGTCTTCTTTGGTCTCACTCCCGCACTTAAGGCAACGCGAGTTAATCCGGGAGCGGCGATGAAAGCCGCGGGCAGGGGACTGACTGCTGGACGAGAGCGTTTTAGTTTGCGACGAGGTTTAGTCGTGGCCCAGGTCGCGCTGTCTGTAGTGCTGGTTGCAGCCGCACTACTCTTCAGCCGCAGTCTGAACCGATTGTTAACTCTAAATGCAGGTTTCAATCAGGAGAATCTGCTGATATCGCAGGTCGGGTTTAATCGGCTGAATGTTCAGCCCGCTCAGCGGCTCCAGTTTAGAAGCGACCTGCTGGCGCGAATCAAGAGTGTGCCGGGCGTTGAGGATGTTAGCGAGATGGACACGCTGCCGCTGACAGGTGGCGGCAGAGGAAATAACGTTTGGTTGGAAGGCCGAACGTCTGCCGACGAGGTTGGATGTTCGTTCAACCGCGTCGGTGTTGATTACTTCAAGACTCTGCAGGTCCCATTAGTTGCGGGGAGATCGTTTTCTGACACGGACACGTTGAATGCGCCACAAGTGGCGATCATTAGCCAGACGCTCGCGCGCATGTTGCATGAGGAAAATCCAGTTGGTAAGCGGTTTGTTGTCGAAGCTACTCCGGGTGATCCTGAAACTCACTTCGAAATTATCGGAGTTGCACGCGACGTGAAGTTTGAAGATCTTCGCGAAGATCCGCTGCCTGTTGTCTACCTCGTTAGCACACAAGACCCGTATCCCAATATGGGCCGCCGATACCTCGTTCGCTCTCAGCTGCCTCCGGAAACGCTGACTGCCGACATTAGTCGCAGTTTGATGGGTTTAAATCCTGGTTTGGATGTGAGGTTCCAGGTATTCCGGTCGATGGTCCACGAATCGTTATTGAGAGAGCAGCTACTGGCAAAGCTATCCGGACTGTTTGGTTTGTTGGCCCTATTGCTAGCCAGCATCGGACTTTACGGATTGCTTTCGTATGGTGTGGCAAGTCGCACAAACGAGATCGGAATACGAATGGCGCTTGGTGCAAAAACGTGGAACGTTTTGACTTTGATTTTGAAAGAAGCGGTGCTGCTGGTGATTGTTGGACTGGCGGTGGGAATTCCGCTGGCGCTTTACGCTGCGCGCTTTGCGTCAACTCTCTTGTTCGACTTGTCGCCATCTGATCCCGTGTCGCTATCGATTGCAGGTGCAGTGTTATTGGTAGTGGCCCTGGTGGCTGGTTACGTGCCGGCAAGACGAGCGACGAAGGTCGATCCGTTGGTTGCGCTCAGAGATGAATAAAACTCTCTGGCATTCTCTGCGTTCTCTGCGTCTCTGCGGTTTTTAGTTGGGACCGCGTTCGGTTAACCGCAGAGTCGCAGAGGACGCAGAGACGCAGAGTAAAGACAAAAGGGAGACAAGATGTACAAGTTATTTCACGATCTTCGTTACGCATTCCGATCGCAACGCAAAAAACCCGGATTCACAGCCATCGCTGTGTTGACACTCGCGCTTGGCATCGGCGCAAGCACAGCGATTTTCACGGTCGTTGATTCCGCGTTGCTCCGCGGGTTGCCATACAAGTCTCCAGACAAGTTGTATCACCTATGGGAAAGCACTCCGCGGAAAGAGTACCCCCAGCGCGAGTTTTCATATCCGGATTACCAGGACTACCAGAAGAACACAGTGTTCGAAGGCTTAGCTGCATACAGTGGAGCTGCGAACATTCTGAGCGGTCTCGGTGAGCCCGAGCGTGTGCTCTCTCCTGTAGTCAGTGCAAATTTCTTTTCAGTGCTGGGAGTCGATCCCATCATCGGTCGAACATTTCAAGAAGGAGAAGACAACCAAAATGGTCCAAAGGTCACGGTTCTGACCTATGGTCTGTGGCAAAGACGATTTGGCGGTGATCCCAACATCGTCGGGAAGAATTTGACCATTAGTGGCGACAGTTACACCGTCATTGGCGTGTTGCCCGCGAGTTTTCAATTTGCGCTTCGTGCCCCCGATCTCTTCCTCCCGTATCAACCGACTCAGAGTCAACTCACCCGCCGATATATGCACGGTACAAATCTGATCGGCAGATTGAAGACTGGAGTCACCGAACAACAAGCTCTGGCTGAGCTGAACACGATCGCTGGTCGCATCGAACAGGAATATAAGGACTCACACACCGGCACCAGAGTCCAACTTGTTCCGTTGCAGGAAGAGATCGTCGGACAAGTAAGACCGATACTGTTTATCTTGTTGGCTGCTGTTGGCTTCGTACTGTTGATCGCATGTGCCAACGTCGCAAGTCTTTTGCTAACGCGCGCGCTCGCTCGTCAGAAGGAGGTTGCAATCCGGTCGGCGCTTGGTGCGAGCCGGTGGCGCGTGATTCGTCAGCTGCTGACAGAATCAATTCTGCTGTCCCTGGCAGGTGGCGGAGCCGGACTTGTCGTGGCTTATTTCGGAGTGCCGGCGTTGGTATCGGTTCTGCCGCAGAGTCAGTTGAATGCGATGCCGTTCCTTAAATCGTTGCGCATCGATTTCGGCATTCTCAGTTTCTCTTTCGTGCTTTCGTTTCTAACGGGATTGTTATTTGGACTTGCTCCGGCGCTGCAGTCTTCTCGTCTCGATCTCAATGAAGCCCTGAAGGAAGGTGGACGTAATGCCAGCGCGGGTTCGGGCCAACGGTTACGAAGTGCTCTGGTGGTGTCGGAGATTGCGCTTGCGGTGGTGTTGCTGGTGGGAGCCGGCCTGATGTTGAAGAGTCTTTCCAACCTTTTACAGGTCAACGTTGGATTTAAGACTGAGAATCTCCTGACGATGACGGTAGTCGCGCCAGTGGCGAAATACACTGAAACCAACAAACAAGTAAATTTTAACGATCAATTCACTGAGCGGGTCCGTGCAATTCCGGGCGTGGTAAGCGCAGGTACGGTGGACCTCCTGCCGCTGAATGGAGGCAACACGGCTCGATTTGTGATTGATGGTGATCCGGTTCCACCGCCGGGACAGGAGACAGAAGCCAATGTCCGGACCGTCAATGACACCTACTTTCAAACACTTGGTGTTCCTTTGCTCGCCGGACGGATGTTCGATCAACAAGATACTGCTGACAAACCGAGTATCGTCATTATTGGAAAAACCATCGCTGACAAACTCTTTGCCGGGCGAGATCCCATCGGGCGAAAGATCAACTACCCATCGTTTGCCGGGCCAGGCAGTGTGATTGTCGGAGTTGTTGGCGACGTGAGGATCACAGGACTCGATGAAGCGATTCGGCCAGTCCTCTATTTTCCGTTCCGCCAGGGCCCATCGACATTTGGAACGCTGGTGGTTCGCACTAACGCGGATCCGAATGCAGTAATCGGTTCAGTGCGAACTGAAATACGTAATCTCGAATCTGAGGTGGCGATATTTAACGTTCGTTCGATGGAGCGAATGATTTCGGAAACTCCGGCCTCGTTCATGCGACGCTTTCCCGCGCTTTTGATCAGTATCTTTGCCAGCGTCGCGCTCCTGCTTGCTTCGATTGGAATTTACGGAGTCGTTTCGTATTCCGTTAGTCAACAAACACACTACATCGGAGTGCGGATCGCATTAGGCGCCACGCCGGGCAACATCGTGAAGATGGTCCTAAAACAAGGAATTGTATTAGCACTGGTGGGCGTTGGCCTGGGTGTGATCGCGTCGCTTGCATTGATGCGATTGTTGAGCACGTTGCTTTTCAACGTCAAAACTTACGACTTAGGAACTTTTTCGATAGTGGTCGGCTCACTGTTTGCAGTCGCGCTGCTGGCTTGTTACCTGCCGGCACGCCGAGCAACGAAAGTCGATCCGTTGGTGGCGTTGCGTTATGAATGAGCGAATGTCCGACGAACTTTAGTTTGTCGTGTGTTCCAATCAAGGCCCTTTGAATCTTTAGGTGCGTGGGAGGCACGCATCGACAAACTAAAGTTCGTCGGACATAAGATCATGGAAACCTTATTAAAAGATCTTCGTTACGGATTTCGCAGTTTGATAAAGCATCCGGGCTTTACTGCGATTGTCATCATCACTTTGGCACTCGGTATTGGAGCCAGCACAGCTATCTTCAGCGTCGTGAACAGCGTTGTACTGCGGCGCTTGCCATACAAAGACGCAGATAGAATTGTCGCAATTCCTGAACTGAACGCAGACGGTAAACGTGCTCAGGTCACTGCGGCAAACTTCTACGACTGGCGCCAACAGAATACGGTCTTCGAACATCTCGCTGCTATCAGAACGACGTCATCAAACCTGAGCCTGGGGGATCAGGCAGAACGCGTCGACATCTCGCAAACGACTGCAAATTTCTTTTCAGTTTTCGATCTCCAACCTGTCTACGGAAGACTGTTCATTCCCGCAGACGAACAGGCTGGTCATCCTCCTATTGCAGTTTTGAGTTACACGTTATGGCAAAGCCGTTTCGGGGGCGATAAAGATGTGGTCGGTAAGTCAATCACACTTGATGGAAAACCATATACCGTTGTCGGTATCACACCAGCTACGTTTCAGGATCCATTTAAAGCCGAACTCTGGCTACCACCTTTGCGCCTCGTGCCTGAACTCAATGAACGGATGGATGTTACGCAAAATCGCGGCATGGGTTACTTGTTCTCGATTGCGAAACTGAAACCCGGCGTCACATTGCGGCAAGCAGCGAGCGAGATGGAAACCATCACTGCTCGGCTACGCCAACAATATCCGGATACAAACAATCGTAGATTCAATCGAGTGGTTAGTTTGCAGGAAGATGTAATCGGCGACACCAGCAGGATGTTGTGGTTGTTATTCGGCGCTGTGAGTTTTGTCCTGTTGATTGCCTGCGCGAATGTCGCCAACCTGCTGCTTGCGAATTCGAGTTCAAGAGTTAAGGAGATGTCGATTCGTGCGGCGCTTGGAGCCTCACGCTGGCGCGTCATGCGTCAGCTTTTTACCGAAAGTACTATGCTGGCCCTCATCGGCGGCGCAGCCGGTTTTCTGCTTTCTTTTTGGCTGCTCTCGTTGATCAAAAAACTACTGCCCACCGATTTCCCGCGAATCAGCGAAATCCATATGGATTGGCGAGTGCTTGGCTTCACGCTTGTAGCCTCGGTTATTACAGGCATTCTCTTCGGGTTCGCACCAGCTTTGCAGTTTGTACGCGCCGATGTTCAGGATGCAATTCGGGAAACCGGGCGTGGAACGATCGGTAGCTTGCGTCGCAATCGCTTTCGTCAGGCGTTGATCATTGCCGAGGTTGCTCTTTCGGTGGTCCTGCTTGCGGGAGCAGGATTGCTCTTTCGCAGTTTCATGCGATTGCAGTCAGTTAATGCAGGCTTTATGGCCGACCAGGTCCTGACAGCACGGCTGACACCCTCAGGTTTCAAGAAGGACAGCGAATATGTTCGTTTCTATCGCGAAGTAATGGATAAGATGAGCTCCCTCCCAGGCGTACGAGATGTGGGCGCCATCAATACACTTCCATTAAGCAAGGGTCCCACGGCTGGATTTAGAATTGAAGGCCGTCCAATCACCACTCCCGACAAATGGCCCACGGCCAATTATCGCAGTGTGACACCGAATTATTTTCGCGCGATGGGCATACCAATCGTCGAAGGTAGGGCATATACCGACCGCGATGCAGACAACGTTCCTCTCGTAATGATTATCAACCAGGCGCTTGCCGAGCAGAACTTTCCTGGTGAAAGCGCAGTCGGAAAACGAATTAACTTCGGCAACACTGACAGCAACAATCAACCGGTGTGGTGGGAGATTGTTGGCGTGACAGCGAATGTTCGGAGTCTGGAACTTCGCGAAGAACCTACAGCGGAACTCTATTTTTCATCCTACCAGGATCCATGGTCCGAAATGTCGGTGGTTGTAAGGTCGACCGGTGATCCTGACAGTGTCGCTGGTATGTTGCGCCAGGTCGTCACTGATGTAAATCGAACGGTGCCTATTTCTGATGTTCAGACTATGGAGCACGTCGTCAGCACATCTGTGACTCAACCGAGATTCAATCTGTTTCTGGTCGCGCTGTTCAGTGTAATCGCATTGTTGTTGTCGGCGGCGGGTATTTACGGCGTTACGTCCTACAGCGTCAGTCAAAGGACTCACGAGCTTGGCATCCGAATGGCGCTTGGTGCGCAGGTGCGCGATGTCCTGGGAATGATCCTGAAGCAGGGAATGGGTGTGATTGGGATCGGATTAGTGCTCGGTCTGGGAGCCGCGTTTGTGTTGTTGAGATTAATGAAGAGTTTGCTGTTCGGAGTAACTGAAACGGATCCATTGACGTTTGTCGTTACGACGGTAGTGCTCATGTTCGTAGCGTTGATTGCCTGTTACGTACCAGCGCGTCGAGCGACGAAAGTAGATCCGTTGGAAGCGCTGCGGTATGAGTGAAGAAACTTAACATAGGTCCTATAGGTCATATAGATCCTATCGTTCACTTAGAATCATGGACACTATAATCAAAGACATTCGCTACGCCGCACGTGGTCTCATAAAGCGTCCTGGTTTTGCGGCGATCGCTTTGATCACGTTAGGACTCGGTATTGGAGCAAACAGTGCAATCTTCAGCGTGGTGAATTCAATTGTGCTGCGCCCACTTCCGTATCAGGACTCATCGCGGCTGATGGTGTTGTGGGGCAGCCTTGGCACTAATGCGCTGGCGGAAACCGAACTCTCCGCGCCCGAATTCGTCGATGTTCAGCAGCAATGCCAATCATTCGAGAGCGTGGCCGCTTACACGATCCAGGGTTTTAATCTTTCAGGTCTTGACCAACCGGAGAGATTGCGCGGCGCGTTGGTGTCAGCAAGTCTCTTCGCTACGTTGAAAGTCCACCCGTCTCTGGGGCGCACATTCTTACAGGAAGAGGATCAGTTTGAGCACGATCGAGTCGTTGTATTGAGTCATGCATTATGGCAACGTCGATTCGGTGGTGACACCTCGATCCTTAATCGCACCATCACACTCGACGGCCAGACAGTGACAATCGTCGGCGTGATGCCGCCTGGTTTTCAATTTCCCGAAAAGGACACTGAGCTTTGGTGTCCACTTGCATTCTCGCCGGATCTTCTCACTGAAAATAATCGCGGCTCGCACTTTCTCAACGTAGTCGCCCGACTTCGCCCGAATATTGAGGCGGCACAAGCACAAGCCGAGCTCAACACAGTGACAGCTCGGATGTCGGTCGATCACAAGACGACTTATCCGCGAGGCTTTAGTCTGGCCGTGAAGTCACTTCAGGAGGATAAGGTCGGCGCTAACTTAAGAAGAGCGCTCTTCATTCTATTGGGCGCTGTTGGATTAGTGCTTGCCGTCGCCTGTGCAAATGTTGCTCACCTTCTGCTTGCAAATGCCGCAGGTCGTCATCGCGAGATTGCGGTGCGCTCTGCACTGGGTGCGAGTCGCCGTCGAATGGTTCGACAATTCCTCACCGAAAGCGTGCTGTTATCGACGATCGGCGGAGTCGTGGGTCTCCTGATTGCTATTTGGGGAGTCCGCCTGCTGGTCGCGTTGATACCGAAGGATACTCCTCGAGTTGAGGAGATCGCGCTCGACTATCGAGTGGTGATCTTCACTATCGGAATATCCATGCTCACCGGAGTTCTATTTGGATTATTTCCCGCCCTTCAGGCTTCGAAAGCAGATTTAAATGAAAGTTTGAAAGAGGCTGGTCGCGGTGGTGCGGAAGGACCACGACGGCTTCGTCTACGCAATGCGCTCGTGATCTCTGAATTCGCGCTGGCTCTGGTGTTGCTAATCGGCGCAGGTCTCCTGGTGAAGAGCTTTCAGCGATTGCAGTTTGTCAATCCGGGATTTGAACCGGCAAAGCTGATGACGATGCGAGTGGCTTTGCCGGAATCCAAATACGACACACTGGCAAAGAGTCAGGCGTTCTTCGAACAACTATTTCAGCGGGTCGAAGTACATCCGGAAGTGGAGTCCATTGGCGCAATTAATCTTCTGCCATTCGGCGGCGGCGGCGGCGATCGAAGTTTCTCTATAGAAGGTCAACAGGTTCCGGAAGGACAACCACGACCTGACGAACAGGTGAGATTTATCAGTGCGGGCTATTTCAAAGCGATGCAGATCCCATTGTTGAAAGGCCGCGACTTAACTAATCACGATGTCGCCAGTTCGACGCCCGTAATCATCATTAATCAGGCGACGGCAAATAAGTTCTGGCCCGGCGGTGATGCGTTGGGAAAACGCATTTTCTTCTCACGCAGGGAACCAAAGATGTACGAGATCGTCGGCATCGTTGGCAACGTCAAGCACCGCGGACTCGATCTTGAAGAAAGACCGGAGATTTACATTCCGGCTCTCCAGCCATTGTTTGCGGGTGCCAACATTCCACCGATGTATCTCGTGGTTCGCACAAAAGGTGAACCTGATTCAGTGACTGCTTTGGTTAGAAATGAAGTTGCTGCCATCGATCCGGACCAACCACTTTCAAGTGTTCTAACGATGCAGCAGCGAATTTCTGAGTCAGTTGCTCCGCGTCGCTTCAACATGTTTCTGCTGAGTCTTTTTGCCGGACTGGCTGTACTTCTGGCGTCTGTTGGGATCTACGGGATCATGGCGTTTTCAGTGACACAACGAACTCACGAAATTGGCGTACGCGTCGCGCTTGGCGCCCGCGCCTCTGACGTGTTCCGCATGGTTCTTCGCAACGGATTCAGTTTAGCCGTAATTGGCGTAGCGTTAGGACTCGCCATCGCATTCGCAACAACTCGACTACTTTCGAGTTTGTTGTTTGGCGTGAGCGCAACCGATCCATGGATATTCGTGATTGATGCAGTGCTGTTGATAGCAGTGGCTGTCGTTGCGTGTTACGTGCCGGCAAGAAGAGCGACGAGGATCGATCCGTTGGAAGCGCTTAGGTATGAATGAAGGAGGCGTATAGGACCTATGTGACCTATAGGACCTATCTCGAACCAAGAAACAACATTATGCTTCAAGACATCCGTTACGCATTTCGCATGCTGCTAAAACATCCGGGCTTCACGTCCGTCGTGGTGCTGACGCTCGGGCTGGGCATTGGCGCGAACGCCGCGCTCTTTTCGGTCGTCAACGGCGTGTTGTTGAAGCCGTTGCCTTATCCCGATCCGGATCAGCTCGTCACCATCCACCAGAGCAAACCTAATTTCGATATGGGCGCGATGCCATATCCAAACTTTGTGGACATTCGGAGCCAAAACCAAACCTTTTCTTCGATGGCGATCTCACGTTCCACCGGATTCAGTCTTCTCGGATCAGGTGAGCCGGAGAGACTTCGTGGTCGATACGTCTCCGGCGAGTTCTTTTCGGTGCTCGGTCTGAAACCGCAACTTGGACGAACGTTTACTAAAGAAGACGACAAAGAGGGTGGTGCGCCTGTCGTCATAATCACGGCTGAACTTTGGGCCAGAAAGTTCGGATCCTCCCCTGATGTGCTTCAAAAAACCATCACGCTTGACGACAAGAATTACGCGATCGTCGGCGTGATTCCAACGAGCTTTAATCTGGTCCCCGGTGATGTCTTTGTTCCGATCGAACAATGGGGCGCTGCTGTCCTGAAGAATCGAGGTCCTGCGTTGGGGCTGCATGGCATCGGACGATTGAAGCCGGGAGTAACCATCGAGCAGGCTCAAGCTGATCTGAGCCGGATCATGGCAAATCTTGCGATTACTTATCCGGGAACCAATAAAGACAATGGCGCAAAGCTCGTCCCGCTGAAACCGCTCATGATTGGTCAGGTCCAATCAACCCTCTGGATCCTGCTTGTGGCCGTTGGTTTTGTCCTGTTGATTGCCTGTGTGAACGTCAGCAACTTGATGCTTGCTCGTTCAACCGGCAGAGCACGCGAATTCGCCATTCGCACTGCCCTGGGAGCGGCGCGAGCTCGGCTACTTCGTCAAACGCTGGTTGAGAGTAGTTTGCTTGCACTCGTCGGTGGCGCGTTTGGACTTGCCGTTGCCGCGTGGGGAACAAAAGCGGCAATCGCGGCTTTGCCTACCGCATTGCCTCGCGCATCTGAGATTGCCCTGGACTCTCGAGTTGTGATCTTTACGGTGGGCATAACCTTGTTGACCGGCATTCTCACGGGGTTAGCTCCGGCGTTAAAGACTTCGCAGCTACAGTTCAACGACACACTTAAAGAATCAGGTCGCGGGACAAGCTCTGCGCGAGTAAGAGCTCAGGGAATTTTTGTTGCCGTTGAAATGGCCCTTGCTCTCGTGCTTCTCGTCGGTGCGGGATTGATGGTTCGGTCACTCAGTGCGCTGTGGCGAATCGATCCCGGCTTTCGCGCGGACAACGTGACTACGTTCGGACTTAACTTTCCACCTTCTGAAAGAAACGAAAGTGGCCCGCAAGTGCGCAGTACTCTGCGCGATATCAGTGAGCGAATAAGCGCGATACCTGGAATCAAATCCTCGTCGTTTGTCTCAGGTGCGACGCCTTTGCAAAGCGAAGACGATCTGCTGTTCTGGATTGAAGGCGAACCAAAACCAACGGCTGGCAGCGATATGCATATGGCGTTGTTCTACATCGTCGAGCCGGGTTACCTCGACGCGATGAGCATACCGTTGAAACGCGGCAGGTTTTTCAATCAACAAGACGATGAACGCTCCACACCAGTGACGGTCATCGACGAAGCCCTTGCCAGGAAGTATTTCGCCGATACAGATCCGATTGGGAAACGAATCATCGTCAACAATGTTGCGTCGCAAATCATCGGCGTCGTCGGGCATGTTAAGCAATTCGGGCTCGTCGCTGATGCTCAGGAAAGCTTACAGGCCCAACTCTATTTCCCCTTTAGAGCACAGAGCGACGCGGATCTCCAGGGCGGAATCGGAGGCGCCAGCGTCATCCTGCGATCGCAAGGCGGTGTTGGCAATGTCTTCAACTCTGTTCGAGAAGTTATCCGGCAACAGAACAGTCAAAATGTGATCTCGAGAGCACAGACACTCGATGAGGTAATTGCCGGATCGATCAGCACTCAACGTTTTTCGATGTACCTGCTCGGAGCATTCGCGACAGGCGCGCTGTTGTTGGCGAGTCTTGGGATTTACGGAGTGATTTCCTATCTGGTTGGTCAAAGAACGCACGAACTCGGAGTTCGGATCGCTCTTGGTGCACAGCGATCAGACATCGTGCGTCTGGTGCTTAGTCATGGATTGAAAATGGCACTGGCTGGTGTGGCAATTGGCTTACTAGCAGCGCTAGGTCTGACACGATTGATGTCGAAGATCTTGTTTGGGGTCAGTGCAACTGATCCGTTGACGTTTGCGGCAATTTCAGTGCTGCTGACGTTCATTGCTTTGTTTGCCTGTTACATACCAGCGAGGCGTGCAACGAAAGTCGATCCGTTGGAGGCGCTTAGAAACGAGTAGAGGGCTTTGTGCTTGGACCTTTGTGCTTGGATCGGGTCAGTACCACCTCGCGGTAGCGGGTGGGTGCGAAGCGATGCCATAAGTAAGAAGACTCCGTACCCACCCGCTACCGCGAGGTGCTACTGACCCGATCCAAGCACAAAGGACCAAGCACAAAGCACAGTAGATCAAGAGGGAGTGGAATAATGGAGAACCTGGTCAACGACCTGCGGTATGGAGTTCGAAGTTTGTTGAAGCGACCATCGTTTACGATTGTCGCAGTGCTCACGCTGGCGCTGGGAATTGGTATTAATACTGCTGTATTTAGTTTGGCGAATTCTGTTTTCCTCCGGCAATTACCTGTTGCCTCTCCGCACAACCTTGTTTGGCTGTTTTCCGGCAACGACAATCCCAGTTCCTACCCTGAATACCTCGAATATCGCAATCAAACTGATCTGTTTGATGGAGTACTGGCTTCGGAATGGATGGCGTTGAACCTTGGAAGTAACGGTCAGGCTCTGCGTGTAGAGGGTGCGGCGGTGTCAGCCAACTACTTCGATGTGTTGGGTGTGACGCCGAAACTCGGTCGTACGTTCTCTTCCGAAGAAGACCAGACACTATCTCCCGTCGCCGTGATTAGCGATAGCTTGTGGCAACGCCAATTCGGCGCGGATCAAAACGTCGTAGGTAAATCGCTGGTATTGAATGGACACCCATTTACAGTGATTGGTGTTGCGCCGCGCGAGTTTGTTGGCACGGAAGAAGCCTTTCCGCGCGAGATCTGGATTCCTGCAGTGATGAAGGGCGTTCTTAGACCAGATCCTCAGCCAACAATCAATGATCCTCTAAACGACAGAAGATTCCGAAGCTTCGATGTAATGGCGCGATTAAAACATGGCGTTACTTTGACGCAGGCGCAGACGGGCATGAACGTGGTTGCTGCTCGTCTGGCCCGGAACTATCCGGAAACAAATGCCAACTTTCGAATCGAGCTTTATGCAGCCGGTAATGGACGACCGATCTTTCGTAATCTGCTCAAACCCGTTACCCAAATTCTGCTGGCAGTAGTTGGTCTGGTTCTTTTGATTGCTTGTGCCAATGTCGGAAATCTTTTGCTCTCTCGCGCTGTCGGACGACGTAAAGAGCTGGCGATCAGATTGACTCTCGGCGCAACGCGTATGCGATTGATCAGACAGCTCCTCATGGAGAGCATTTTGTTGGGTTGTGCCGGCGGAATGGCTGGCCTGATTCTGAACTTCTGGTTGATCAATTCTTTGGCAGCACTCAAACCTCCGGTACCGTTGCCGCTCAATATTGAATTTCATACTGATTGGCGTGTTCTGATTTTTACGCTGCTAATTTCAGTGCTGGCAGGGATTGTCTTCGGCTTAATTCCGGCAATCCAATCTTCGAAACAGGACCTTGTGCCGGCACTCAAAGATCAGGCGGGGCAATTAGGCGATCATCGTAGTTTCTTCAGCCTTCGTAACACGCTTGTGATCGGTCAGGTTTCACTTTCGATCGTAGTCCTGATTGGAGCAGGGTTGTTTCTACGAAGCCTGAATCATGCGCGCGCGATCGATCCCGGATTCGATGCCAATCACGTTCTCACACTATCTTTTCATACGAACGCTCAGGGCTACGATGAAAGGAAAGCACAGCAGTTTTATCAGCAACTGACTGAACGGATACAGACGTTGCCCGGGGTTAGCAATGTCAGCATCGCGCAGTCGGCGCCGCTAAGCTTTTTCTACGCGCCGGCATTTGGCGCCCCAGTGTTTGTAGAGGGACATGAACCTCCTCAGGGAACGAATCCACCGTTCGCTGGAATGAACATCATTGGCCCCAACTTCTTCAATACGATCAATGTTCCACTACTGCTGGGACGCGACTTCAACAATCAAGATCGGGAAGGAACTGCGCGCGTTGCGATTGTTAACGAGACATTTGTCCACGACTTCTTTCCTGAAGGCAATGCATTAGGACAAAGGCTACGGGTGCTTGGCAGAAGACCAGCCTCCTACGAAATCGTCGGTGTCGTCAAAGACAGCAAGTATCGATCGCTTGGCGAAGATCCAACGCCGTACATCTTTGTTCCCTACTCACAAAGTCCGCAGCCTTCGATGGCTGTACATGTGCACACCAATGGCAATCCTAGACAACTAGTCGCGGCAATTCGACGCGAAGTACAAACACTCGATCCGAATTTGCCGGCGTTCAATGTAACGACACTCGCTGACAACATTGAAATCTCTCTATTTCCCGCGCGGCTTGGAGCGGTACTCCTCGGTGTATTTGGTGGTCTTGCATTGTTGATTGCGAGCGTCGGCATTTATGGCGTGATGAGTTTTGGTGTCAGCGAGCGGACCCGTGAAATGGGAATTCGAATGGCATTGGGTGCACAAAGAGGCGACGTCCTTCGAATGGTGATTTTGCAAGGAATGAAGGTCGCAATGATTGGAGTAGCAATTGGATCGGGTTTGGCCCTTGTATCGACGCGTG
>DATDFV010000153.1:0-28377 GCA_036522415.1 Pyrinomonadaceae bacterium
GGGCGCAGGCGTCCCCGCCAGCCCGCGTCGCGCGCTACCGTGATAAGGTGCGCAACTGTTCGCTAAGCAAGGTCGTTGAGGTAACCCACTTGGTTTCGTTCGACGCGGGCAGGCGGGGACGCCTGCGCTCCCAGGACCGAGGTTCACACTCCCGTGTGAGGGATTTGCGGTTTTTGTGCAAACCTTCTGAAGCCTCAAAACGCTCTGGCAATCACACATTTCAAATAATATGTCTCCGGCACACCCAGGAGCACCGGATGATCACTCGCCTGCATTCGCTTTTCCATGACCTGTAGTCGCCGTCTTGCATCCAGCGCAGCATCCGCAAGTATCTCTACAAACAGATCCTCGGAGACGTGATACGAACAGGTACACGTGATGAGCACGCCACCCTGATTCAGTAGTTTCAAAGCTCGCAGGTTGATTTCTTTGTAACCTCTGATCGCTGCTTTCAAACTTGCTCGATTCTTAGCGAAGGCCGGAGGGTCGAGAACAATGGTGTCATATCGTTCGCCGCTCGCTTCGAGGTCGCGGAGTGCATCGAACACATTCGCCACTTGAAACTCGACATTTTGGATGTGGTTCAACTCGGCATTTTGCCTTGCCGCTTCAATCGCCTGGTCTGATATGTCAATTGCGATAACTTCTTTGCAGACGCCGGCGACATGTAGCGCGAATCCACCATTAAAAGTGAAACAATCAAGAGCCCGAAGGCCGGCAGAAACTCTTGCGGCATCGCGTGCCGCCAGTCGGTTCTCTCTTTGATCCAGAAACGACCCAGTCTTCTGTCCACCTGATGGCGAGACCAGGAAACGAAGGCCGTGCTGAAGTATTTCGAATTGATCGGGTGTGGTGCCGTAGATCGTCCCCGACGTAAGTGGCAGTCCTTCCAACTGTCGCACACGCGCATCGTTTCGTTCGATCACGGCACGTGGTTGGAACTGATCGATCAGAATGTCCAACAGAGTAGACTTTATTCTGTCGGTTCCCTGCGAAAGAGTCTGAAGAACGATGACGTCGGCGTAGCGGTCAACTATTAGAGAGGGAAGCAAATCACCTTCGGAATAGACCACTCGATAGGCATTTGTATCTGAAGGAATGTTTCGCCGTTCGCAGGATTGTCGAATTTTGTCGTGCCACCAGCCGTCGTCGATCGTTTCTTTAGTGAGCGTGAGGAAGCGGAGAGCTATTTCCGATTTGTCGCTATAGAAAGCCTGGCCGACAAAATTTCCGCTTTCATCCAGGACAGAAACAATTGAGCCGCCATCTCCATCGACGACAATAACGTCGCTGCGGTAGATCCACAGGTGTCCGTGCCTCACCCGATTTGCACCACGCTTGTTAACTTTGACAGTGCTCATAGGCTCGCAGGAACAATCCACAGATTACGCAGATTTCGCAGATTTCTTTTCAATGCCAGAACACTTCCTCCCACTCACTCAACATATCCTGTCCATCGTGCAATCCTGTCAAATTGCTCGTGGCTTTCACGCTATGCTAGGCTTCGCGAAAGATGGCGACGAAAACAAAAGCCGAACGGCGTGAGCGTTTCGAGACTTCATCTGGAATCGAACTCCCAATCGACTTTAACCCTGCAAATACTCATCAGATCGATTATGAACAAGATCTAGGTTCACCGGGCGAGTTTCCCTATACACGAGGTATTTATCCAAACATGTATCGCGGTCGGCTCTGGACCATGCGCCAGTATGCCGGCTATGCGACCGCTGAAGAATCCAACGCTCGTTACAAGTATCTGCTCGCTAACGGTACCACAGGTCTATCCGTCGCCTTCGATTTACCGACTCAGATTGGACTTGACTCGGATGATCCGCTTTCCGCCGGTGAAGTCGGCAAGGTCGGCGTCGCAATTGATTCTCTCGAAGACATGGAACGCTTGTTCGACGATATCCCGCTCGATGAAGTGTCAACATCGATGACGATAAATGCAACGGCATCGATACTCCTTTGTCTGTACCTTGCGGTGGCGCGCAAACAGAGAGTGCCGTTTGAAAAAGTCAGAGGCACTCTTCAAAACGATATTTTGAAGGAGTACATCGCACGCGGTACTTATATCTACCCGCCAGCGCCGTCGCTGCGTCTGGTTACTGACATCTTCGCCTTCTGTGCCCGGGAAGTTCCAAACTGGAACACGATTTCTATCAGTGGTTACCACATTCGCGAAGCAGGCTCGACTGCCGTGCAGGAAGTGGCTTTTACGCTGGCCAATGGCATCACCTACGTCGAAGCTGCACTAAGAGCGGGCTTGCAGATTGATGAATTTGCGCCTCGATTGTCGTTCTTCTTCAATTCACACAATAACCTGCTCGAAGAGATTTCGAAGTTTCGAGCTGCACGCCGTTTATGGGCGCGCATCATGCGTGAACGCTTTAATGCACGCGACCCTCGTTCATTGATGTTGCGCTTCCACACTCAAACTGCGGGCTCCTCGTTAACAGCACAGCAGCCTGAAGTGAACGTGGTCAGAACGACAATTCAAGCGCTGGCGGCAGTACTCGGAGGTACTCAGTCGTTACACACCAATTCAATGGATGAAGCATTGGCGTTGCCGACTGAAGCAGCAGCAAGACTTGCATTACGTACTCAACAAGTCATCGCACATGAATCGGGAGTTGCTGACACGGCAGATCCGCTGGCCGGCTCGTATGCCATCGAAGAATTGACAACCGAGATTGAGAGCCGCGCAGAAGATTACTTGAAGAAGATTGATGCGATGGGCGGGACATTGCGCGCCATTGAAACTGGCTACATCCAACGCGAGATTCAGGAGGCAGCTTACCGTTATCAACGCGCTGTGGAGACTCAGGATGCAATCGTAGTCGGCGTGAATAAGTTTCAGGTTGATGAAGAGGAACCAGTTTCGACTTTGAGGATTGATCCAGCTTTGGAAAGCGCGCAGGTTGAACGGGTAAGAGCATTGCGCGTGCGTCGTGATCAGGATCGCTGCGAAAGGTCGCTTGCGAGTTTGGACGAAGCCGCTCGATCGGAAACGAATCTGCTGCCGCACATTCTTGAGTCCGTTGAGTCGTACGCGACAGTAGGGGAGATCAGCAATCGATTGAGGAAAGTTTGGGGCGAGTACAAAGAGATATCGACGCTTTAATGTCCGATAAACTTTATAGTTTGTCGTCGCGAAACCAGGCAGAACCCTAAATGTTTACAGGCATTCCGAGTCAAGCTCTGATTCATGAGCTTCTTTATGTAACGCACGACAAACTAAAGTTCGCCGGACATCTTCTTGTCACGCTCTGTGTAGTTTCGATCGTTCACGCTCAGGCAACGTCTAACAAAACCTATCGTGGCAGGCTGGGCGACAAACACATCGAGATGCGTTTGACTGTCAACGGCGGCAAAGTCACCGGAACATATTTCTACGATCGATTCAAACAGGACATTCCGCTTGAAGGAACTTACGATGCCAAAGGACAACTCGAACTCCTGGAGGGATCCGGCAAACGCAAGACAGGCAAGTTCATTTGCAAGAAAGAATCCGAAACCCCCGGCGTGGATCTTGACTGTGAGTGGTCACGGCCGGATGGCACCGGAAAAGCTTTGGTCTTTCTCAACGAGCAGGTGTTGCTGTTCAAAAACGATACCAGCATCAAGCCTAAGGTAATTAACGATCGCCAACGAAAAGTTGATGTCTCGTATCCGCAGTTGACAGCTTCAGCGACAACCCCGGCGATGGCCGAGTTAAATCGATTGATAGAGTCGCGTGTAAATAAGGCAATCAAGGATTTCGAGCCCGAGTCATACGCGAATGCTTATTTCGACACGAACTACAATGTTTTGTTTGCTGGTGACGACAAAGTCAGCATTGAATTTGACGAGGACTCATTTGCAGGTGGCGCACATCCCAACGAGAGCCTCTGGACGGTGAACTACGATCTGAAAGCTAACAGGGAACTGACGCTTGAAGATGTTTTCAAACCAGGCGATGAGTACAAGACCGCAATCGCTGAGTTTGTAGCCAAAGACATAAACAGGCGCGCCGAGGAGATCGAGAGGATCGAAGCGCGCGAAAACAATCGACCTCAGGAGAAGCGAGAAGAGCCTTTTATGACCGCCGATCAGTTGCCGGACATGAACACCTGGGGATTCACCACGAAAGGATTTGTGGCCTATTTCGATTTCCCGCACGTGATGGCTGTGTTCGACAAAACGATTGTCCCTTACAGCATAGTTGCGCGTTACGTGAAACCGAATGGAGTTGTTCCGATAGTTAGATGACCGTTGATATGTCCGACGAACTTCAGTTTGTCGATGCGTGGTATCTGAGCCTGTAGCTGTTATCCACGCCCCTGGACCCCATCATCGACAAACTAAAGTTCGTCGGACATCGAGCAAGGAGATTCATGAATCGTCGAACGTTTTCAAAACTCGTGGCGATGAGCGCAATGTCGTTTGGGATACCCAAATCGAATGCGCGGGCGAAGACGCGTGAGATCGCAATCACGATGGACGACTTCAACTGGCAGAACGCCGTCTATCAATCGGCCTGGGAGCGCAACAAGGCAATCCTCAAAGTGCTTGATGCACACTCAACCAAAGCTGCTCTGTTCGTCGTGGGTCGTAACCTGGAACGAGATGAAGGCAAACAATTGCTAACCGAGTGGGACAAGTCCGGTCATTTGATCGGCAACCACACTTACTCGCATCAAAATCTACACTCGCCGGAGATAACAGTTGAGGAATACACCAACGACATCCTGCGAGCAGAGAAAGTTCTGAGTCCGTTCAAACAGTTCCAGAAGTACTTCCGTTTTCCGGCGCTTCGCGAAGGAGACACGGCCGCAAAGCGAGATGGTGTTAGAGATTTTCTTGCTAAAGCGAATTATCGTGTTGGTCACGTTACAATCGACACGGATGATTGGATAATCACGTCACAGCTGACTGAACGAGTCAAGAGCAATCCCTCAGCGAATATCAAAGCCTATCGAGACTTCTATCTGGCGCACATGTGGGATCGTGCTCAATACTACGATTCACTCTCCAATCAAGTCCTTGGCCGTTCGGTCAAGCACACGATTCTGGTCCACTACAATCTGCTGAATGGCCTCTTTCTTGATGATCTGATTTCGATGTTCAAATCGAAAGGGTGGCAGTTGATAAGCGCCGAAGAAGCCTTCACTGATCCGGTGTTCTCTGAAAAGCCTAATGTCCTTCCGGCGGGTCAGAGCATTATCTGGGGACTCGCAAAGGCTAATCCGACTGTAAGCCGAACGTTGAAGTATCCCGCTGAGACTGGCGACGACGTGCTGGCGCAAATGAAAAAACTTGGACTCTGATCGATGTCGCATCTTCTGGAAGTCAACAACCTGCGAACTCACTTCCCAACACGCAGGGGTCTCGTACGCGCGGTTGACGGTGTGAGTTTTTATCTTGACCGGGGTGAACTTCTCGGACTGGTCGGAGAATCAGGATGTGGCAAGTCAATGACTGCACTCTCGGTGATGCGCTTGATCGCGCCGCCGGGAAAGATTGTCGAAGGCGAAATACTCTTTGACGGTCAGGATCTCTTAAAACTGAGTGACGCGGAGATGCGTCAAATGCGTGGCGACGACATTGCCATGATCTTTCAGGATCCGATGACTTCGCTTAACCCGGTGTTTACCGTCGGAGAGCAGATTGCTGAAGCTTTGCGTTTGCATCGCAACCTATCCAAGAAGGAAGCGAAGCGCGCCGCGATCGAAGCGATGCGCGAGGTTGCTATTCCGGATCCCGCGCGAAGAATCGATGATTATCCACACCAATTGTCCGGTGGCATGCGCCAACGCGTGATGATTGCGATGGCGCTTGCCTGCAATCCCAAACTCTTAATCGCAGATGAGCCGACCACCGCGCTCGATGTCACCATTCAGGCGCAAATACTTGAGCTGCTTGACGAGTTGAGAAAGCAACGTGAGTTGGCCGTGTTATTGATAACTCACGATCTCGGTGTCGTAGCTGAAGTAGCAGATCGCGTTGCGGTGATGTACACAGGACGAATCGTTGAAGAGTCGCCGGTGGATGAGTTATTCGCAAGACCAAAGCACCCCTACACGGAAGGATTGCTGCGATCAGTTCCGAAACTGACCAGCGAACACGTAGCGAGAAAAGAAAGACTGGAGACTATTGACGGCACAGTGCCGCGCCCGACGGATTTGCCGCCGGGCTGTCACTTCGCCCCACGTTGTTCGCATCGCATGCCTCGTTGCATAGAAGGAGACATTCCGTTTTATCAACTCGAAAATGGTGTCCAGGTGCGATGTGTACTTTACGATCTTGCGTCAGCGGTGACTGCGGACAATCAGGCGGTCGAAGCGATGTCCGACGAACTTTAGTTTGTCGAGACGCTCGACCAGCATTGCGCAAAGTTCTTAACGGGCGTGTACAACAAGGCACGACAAACTAAAGTTCGTCGGACTCTCAATGATCGATCAAGCCAATCTGGAACCTCAAACTGGCAGTACCCCCTCGTCAACTGATGTCCTTGTCAGCGTCCGAAGTCTCTACAAGCATTTTCCGGTTGAAGGCAGTGACGATGTTGTTCGCGCAGTTGATGGCGTGTCGTTTCAAATCTTCGCTGGCGAGACCCTCGGTCTGGTTGGAGAATCGGGGTGTGGGAAGTCCACAGTTGGCCGTTGTCTGTTGCGTCTTATCGAACCAACTTCCGGAACGATCAATTTTCTTGGGCAGGACATCCTCTCTTTGAAGCGGAAAGAACTTCGTGAACTTCGGCGAGAGATGCAGATCATTTTTCAGGATCCATACGCTTCACTGAATCCACGGATGAAGATCGGCGAGATCGTGGGTGAACCTCTGGTCATTCACCAGCAGGGAACCAGGTCGCAGCAACGTGAACGAGTCGCCGAGCTTCTGCGAAGAGTTGGTCTCGATCCGGACTACATGAACCGGTACGCCCACGAGTTTTCTGGTGGGCAACGTCAACGCATCGGCGTCGCGCGAACGCTCGCATTGAATCCGAAGTTGATTGTCGCTGATGAGCCGGTTTCAGCTCTCGATGTTTCGGTACAGGCGCAAGTAGTAAACTTGCTCCAGGATCTGCAGGAAGAATTTAAGCTGACCTATTTGTTTATTTCGCACGGGCTGGCAGTTGTCGAACATATCTCGACGCGTGTGGCAGTGATGTATCTGGGTCGCATTGTGGAAATCGCCAAATCGCAGGACCTGTATGCGAATCCTTTGCATCCATACACTCAGGCGCTGCTGTCCGCGATTCCCGTCCCGGATCCGAAGCAGAAACGGGAACGGATAATCTTGCAGGGCGATGTGCCAACGCCAATCAACCCGCCATCGGGTTGTAGATTTCGAACTCGTTGTCCAATCGCAATCGAAGAGTGTGCGCACATTGATCCGGATCTGCGCGAGGTCTCGCCCGGTCATCATGTCGCCTGTATTCGCGTTCCCGGTTGGACGGAATCAACACCGTTGTCCGACGAACTTTAGTTTGTCGATGTGCCGATCCACGCTCAGGTGGGGGCTTTGATTCGACGCCACGACAAACTAAAGTTCGTCGGACACAAGCTCTGAAACAATCATTTTCGTGGAACCGTATCAACGCGTATTTGACCTAACTTCGACGGAAGCTTTCTCCCCGTCTTCTCGTAGGAGGAATTTAAATGAGCGAACCTGCTGATAACTTTCAACCACCTCCACCACCACCGCTGCCGCAAGCAGCTCCAGCCGCTCAACGACCTACCGCGCAGCGTCCAATCGCCATTGGCTTATTTGTTCTGGGCTTGCTTGTTTGTATTGGTGGCATTGCCAAGTTTATTCCGGGCGGAATTGGAACCGGTCTGTCGCTGGTAGTGTTTGGTTTAGCACTCTTCGGACTTAGCTTTGTTCCGCTACCTGTGGTGAGTGAGGACGTAGCTCCGATGTCGCCGGTGCAAAAGTTGATGGGAGTCTTTTTCGAACCATCGCGCGTGTTTCGCAATCTGCGCGCGTATCCGAGGTGGGTGGCAGCGTATCTTGTCGTTGTGGTGCTGAGCGCGATCTACACGTTTGCTTTTACTCAACGTGTGACACCTGATCGCATCGTCAACTACACGATGGACAAACTTGCTGAGATGGGTCCGCCCTTCGCCCCTCCGGCCGACAGGTTAGAGCAGATGCGTGCTCAACAGATCGAAGATGCGAAGAATCCACTCCAGCGCGTTGGCACTGTCGTCAAGACCTTTGCAGGAGGCTTTATCTTTACAGGTATCATCGCGGCTCTGTACATGCTTGCGACGCTAGTGTTTGGAGGGCGAATAAACTACTGGCAGGCCCTTGCCTCACTCTTCTACGCGGCTGTTCCAATCGTCACGATCCAGAAAGTCCTCGGATTAGTCTTGCTGTACGTCAAAGCTCCGGAAGATATTCACCCGATTCTTGGTCAGGAGACGCTTGTGCAGGACAACTTGGGAGTATTGGTGACGCCCGCAAATCATCCAGTGATATTTGTACTGGCGAGTGCTATCGGCGTCTTATCGTTTTATGGTCTATGGTTGAAAGCCACGGCCTTGAAGAACGGTGGAACCAAAGTGAGTAAAGGAACCGCATGGGGCGTGGCGGTGATGATGTGGGTTCTTGGTTTGTTGTTGATTACCGGGATAACAGCGCTGTTCCCGAACTTTATTTCGTAGGAAGATCGGTGATCAGTGGTTAATAGGACCTATAGGACTTATAGGACCTACTACTGCTGATCGTTGTCCTGTAATTGGGAATCATTCATACCGCAGCGACTCGATTGGATCTAATCGAGCGGCTTTCCAGGCGGGCCAAAGACCGAAGATCAATCCGATTCCAACGCTCGCCAAGAAACCGCCGACTGGCGCCCAAAGTGGAACATATGAAGGCAGGAAAAGCCTGAGTAACAAGGTCAGGCCCCAACCTATCGACAAACCTACGATCCCGCCTAAGCCTGTGAGTGTCGCGGCTTCAATCAGAAACTGCCACATGATGTCGCTTCGTTTTGCACCAATCGCCTTCCGCACTCCGATTTCTCTGGTTCGTTCGGTGACCGACACCAGCATGATATTCATCACGCCGATTCCGCCCACCATCAAACCGACGGAAGAGATAACAACCATCGCGATCGCCAGGCCGCCAGTAATCGATCGAAAGTTGTCGAGAATACTTTCGGAGGTCTCCATGCCGAAGTTGTCATTTGCGGCAAATGGGACCTGGCGACGGATGCGAAGCATATCTCGCACCTGGTCCTTACCTTCTTCCATCATCCCCACTCTGGCGACCGCGAGAATGTAGATGTCGTCGGCATTTGGCTTCAGTTTTTGTGCAACCGAGAAAGGAACATAGATGACGTTATTTTGATCGTCGCTTCCGCCACTCATCAGGAACTGTTCGCGTTTCTCCAAAACTCCAACGACACGAAACTCTGTTGGACCAATCTTTATTGTTTGCCCGACTGGAGAGCCGACCTTAAAGAAGTCGTCGGCGACTTTTGAACCGACCACGCAGACTTCCTGGTTTGTGTCGTTCTCAGTTGTGGTAAAAAAACGACCTTCTGAAATCACTTGCGTTCCTGCTTTTTCAAAGTCGGGTAATGTTCCCTGCAAAGCGACTTGAGCCGAAGTCTTTCCGCCACCTGAAACGAGAAGTTTGCCTCCGAAGAAATTGTTTGTAATGTCGAGGAACGGGACCGACAGTTCGATAGCGGGAAGTGATTGAAGAGCGATGGCATCATCGTACGTTAATTCCTTACGCATACGCTCTTCGCGCGATAGACGTCCGATGTGAATACCGGGGTTGAACTTGCTGATGTAAATGGAACGCGTGCCAAACGACTCAACTTCTTTTTTTACGGAGACATCGATACCGCTGATGATCGAAGCGATTAGCATCACGGTGATGATGCCAATGACGACACCGAACACAGTCAGAAACGAGCGCAGCTTATTCGCCCTCAACGTGGCGATCGCCATCATCAGGTTTTCATATATGTCGCTCCGGAAGAGTTTCATTGTTGTTTGGCCTTTGGCCTTTGGCCTTCGGTCTTTGAAATAACCTTTGGGTAAATCTAAGGCCAAAGGCCAAAAACCAAAGGCCAATAGGCTAATCTGCCCTCAACGCCTCAATCGGATCAAGTCTGGCTGCTTTCCACGCGGGAAAGATTCCCGAAACTATACCTGCACCTCCTGAAGCTGCAAGTGCGCCCAGAATCGCCAGCAGAGAAAGGTATGTCGGGAAGAAAACCGCTGTCACAACTTTCCCAACTATCCAGGCGATAAAGATGCCGGTAGCTCCACCGAAAAGTGCAAGGGTGGTAGCTTCAACCAGAAACTGTTTCAGGATGTCCATCTGACGTGCGCCAAGTGATTTTCTAATCCCGATTTCCTTCGTTCTCTCTGTCACCGATACCAACATGATGTTCATGATGACAATCGCGCCAACAATCAAAGCTATCCCAGGCACAAGCATCGCCACTATGAAAATTGTGCCGAAGATACGATCGCGAAGTCCGGTGATCGCATCCGGCGTTACGATTCCAAAGTTGTCCTTCTCATTTGGCTGAAGTTTGCGTCGAGCGCGCATCAGGAATCGTGACTCTTCAACAGCATCGTTAAAAAGATCGTCCGTTTTGGAAGTCGCGATAAAGTAGAGTGAGCGCTGTCTGTACAACCCTCCGTAGTTAATCGCATAAGTTTTAAGGGGAATGATTACGAAATTGTCCTGCGGAATCCCGAATACGGTTCCCCTGGCTGCTTCCACTCCAATAACACGATACGGCAAACCACGTATAGCTATCTCACCCCCGACGGCACTGCCGGCAGGGAACAATTTATTGGCGATATCTGCGCCGACATATGCGACCCTGGCTGCACTTTCATCTTCCGGCTCGGCAATAAAACGACCATCGGCAACATCACGATTCTCGATGTCAACGCAATTAGCGGTTGCACCTGAAACGAAAATGTCGTCGAGAACTTCAGTTCCGCGTTTTACCTCCGAGGGGGTGCCGCGAGCTTTAGCCCCGATCTTCCCGATCAAAGACGCACGCTGTTTAAGATAATCGTAGTCATCAAGCGTTAGCTCTTTGTTTCTGCGTTGAGCTGCAGCGATCGTGTCAGTGTCTTTGAAATCTTCGAGAGGGTTGAAGCGTTGAATAGTGAACGACTTCGCACCGATTCCAGCGATCTTCTCATCCACGTATCGATTGAACCCTTCGATTAGTGAGACAACGACAACGAAAGCTGTCACACCAACGATCATCCCCAGAAGCGTTAGGGCGGAGCGCAGTTTATGGGCCCAGATTGCGGATAGAGCCAGTTTGAGCGTCTCGATAAATTTCACAGGTTTACTACGGTCTGATTCTTAATTTGGTTGCAAACGATGCCTGATACCGCAATTATCGGCAGATTACGCCGATTACAAAGATTAGATTTAATTGAGTTGAGGTGACTAACTGTCGACCAATCTCAAGAATAATCTGTGTAATCTGCGTAATCTGTGGATGAATAAACTAAAGCCCGAATCCAGCGCTGACGTCGATAGCTTCACCAGTAATACTATTGCTTTGTTCAGAGCACAAGAAGACGACAGCTGCTGCGACGTGTTTGGGATCAACCATTTGCTTCAGCGCAGTGCCTTCAACGTACATCCTTTCTATTTCTTCGACACTGCGACCCATTTCCCTGGCACGTCCGGCGATCACGCCGGTCATCCGTTCGCCTGCGGTCGGACCCGGGCAGATGGCGTTTACCTGAATATTGTACGGTCCCAACTCCTGAGCCAGTGTGCAAGACAAACCGAGCATTCCCCATTTCGAAGCCGCGTACGGGCTGCGTAGTGCGTAGGCCATCTTGCCCGCGATGGAGCTGATGTTGACGATCTTCCCTGAGCCTCGCGCGATCATATGTGGTATGACGGCGCGCGCGCACAAAAACGCTCCGGTGAGATTTATCGCCATCACCTCGTCCCATGTATCTCGCGTTACGTTCGTTATCGCCGCTGTAGGACCAGTAACTCCAGCGTTGTTCACCAGAATATCGATGTGACCGAACGACTCGAGAGCGATGTTCACCATTTTCTCGACTTGGGATTCGTCTGAAACATCGGTAACGCAAAACACTGCACGTCTTCCCAGAGCCTGGATCTCGGAAGCGGTTTGCTCAAGTACATCTGATTGACGAGCTGCCACCAGGACATCGGCTCCCTGGCGGGCCAGCGCCAGAGCAATCTCTTTCCCGATTCCTTTCCCGCCACCTGTGACGATGGCGGTTTTGTTTGCGAGCTTCATTTTTTGGAGTGCGACGGCCTGCCGTCGCTTTGTTCACGGGATTCGGATGATGGTTATGACAAACGGCTGCGTAGTGGTCAACAGTAGCCCTGTAACAAAGCGACGGCAGGCCGTCGGACTCCAAAACTATTCCCACCGCAGGGCATCAATGGGATTAAGACGGGCGGCTTTCCACGCGGGCCATAACCCAAACACAATTCCGACCGCAGCGGAGATCCCTACACCTACCGCGATCGCCCATAACGGAACGTATGCCGGCAGAGGAGAATACTTGTTCATTAACAAGCTGGCTACCTCACCCACGGCCAATCCAGCTAAACCGCCGATCGCCGTTAGTACGACAGCCTCAATCAGGAACTGAGAAAGTATGTTTAGTCTGGTTGCGCCGACCGCCTTTCGCACGCCGATCTCTTTCGTTCGTTCAGTAACCGACACTAACATGATGTTCATAACGCCGATGCCGCCAATCATCAAAGCAACGAACGAAATTGAGGTCAGAACCAAAGCGGTCGCTCCTGTGAGTTGATTGTAAACATCCAGAAGTGAGTCTTGCGATGAGACTCCAAAATCGTTCTTTGCACCCAGAGGCACGCCCCGTCGCCGCCGCAAAATATCAGTAATTTCGTCCATCGCAGGTTTCACATACGCTCGCGATTGTGGGCGAACGACCATGAAAAATACGACCTCGGGGAACGGTCCTTCAGCGTAATACTTGTCGAACGCTGTTATGGGTATGAATATCGAATTGTCGCGCGACTGCCCAAAGAAGTTTCCAAGCGGCTCCATCACGCCAATCACTCGATACGGATTGCCGTTGATTCGCATCTCTTTATCGATCGGATCCTCATAAGGAAACAGTGCTCGCTTAACATCGACGCCGAGAATCGCGACGTTGGATCGATCCTGCATGTCGATGTCATTCACAAAGCGTCCACTTGCGACGTATTGCGTGTGAACGAATTCATAGTAAGGCGTGACGCCTAACAGTATCGGAGTGTTAGTTTCTTTCTCCTGGTACCTGGCTGTGGCCGAGAGTTTGCGATGAAGAGGTGAAACACCGGCAATTGATGGTGCCTCGCGACGTAATGCTTCAGCATCATCCATTGTGAGGTCCTTACGATGAATTTCATCTGGACCGGGTGGCCGACCAAAGCTCGGTTCGAATTTGGAGATAAAGATAGTGTTGGAACCCAGTGATTCGATCTGATCGGCAAAGGCTTTGTTCAGGCCCTGAATGATTGAGACCATAAAGATCACTGTCACCACGCCGACGCTGACACCGAGAATTGTCAGCGCCGAACGCAGTTTATTGGCGCGCACCGTGTCGAACGCCATTAGAGCGGATTCTTTAACGTCTTCGAGGGTCATAATTGATTGCCGATTTCCGATTGCCAATTGCCGATTTGTCCGACCGTCCGACAAACTTCAGTTTGTCGTGCTTCGATTCGAAGCCCTGATTGAGTGAGTGCATTTGTCTCTGAAATCCATGAAGTAGTTGAACTCCACCACGACAAACTAAAGTTCGTCGGACAATCGGACCAATCGGCATTGGGCAATCGGAAATCGGCAATGCCTATCACTCTGCTCTCAACGCTTCAATCGGGTCCAGTTTTGCAGCCCGCCATGCCGGCCAAAGACCACTGATGATTCCTACAACCGATGAAACACCAACACCCAATACGGCGGACAGAATACTAATCAACAATGGAAATCCAATAAGTGCCGATATCAAGTACGCAAGCCCAAATCCCGTACCGACTCCAATCGCGCCGCCAATCGCAGTGACCGTCACCGACTCAATCAAAAATTGCGTAATGATATCTTTGCGCCGTGCTCCAATCGCTTTACGAATACCAATCTCTTTTCTGCGCTCGGTCACGGACACAAGCATGATGTTCATCACCACGATGCCCCCTACTACCAATGACACGCCTGCCACGCCAACAGTTACGAGCTTGATGTTTGAAGTCGCGGAACCGTAAAGGTTCAGAAAAACATCCTGCGTTTCCAGTGCGAAGCCTTCGTCGTTCGGATCGTCCTGTGTATGACCACGACGGTTTCGCATTACTGTCCGAACTTGATCTTCGGCCGCTTCGAGTTGCTCGGCTTCAGGCACTTGTATGAAGACGACCAAAGAACGTCGTGCGCCGTATTCCTTTTGGTACGTCGAATACGGAATGTAAACAACGTTATCTCGCGAAAAGCCGAGAATGGTTCCCAATGGTTCAAGGACTCCGATGATCAAGTAAGGCCGTCCCGCAATTCGGAGTTCCTGTCCAATCACTCTGTCTGGAGGAGAGTCTGAAAAAAGGTTCTTGAGAATGTCCGGACCGACAACGCAAATTTCCCTACCCGCTGCTCCCTCAGCTTCGGACCAAACGCGGCCAGCATCGATCGTCACACCATCGACGTCGAACATACTTAACGGATCGATACCTCGAATGCGTACGTTCTCTGCTTTTTGGTCAGCATACTTTACGGTCTCAAGTGCATTCGCTGCGACGCCAACGCGCCAGCAGCTAGTGCACAATCGGCGAATAGCCTGAGCGTCCTCATGGGTAACATCTTTGCGGTGATTGAATTTAACGAACTCTTCGCGCGATTTGATTATTTGAGGGCTCTTTGAAATGGTGAAGACAGTTGAGCCTTGCGAAGAGAACGTTTGCGCCACCGTTTTGTCGAGACCCTGAATTATCGTAACCACCGCAATAACGGCGGTCACACCGACAACAATTCCAATCAAGGTAAGCAGCGTCCTCAGCTTGTTGGCTCGCAAACTTGCCGTGGCAACACGAAACGCTTCCCAGATTGCAGTCAAGCGGAAGATGGGAAACGATCGGATGCGCGCCGGCAGGTCCGCGCGCGCAAACGAGTAGCGCCGTGGCTTGACCTCCTGATCGCCACTCCGCTCCATCATTTATCGTCTCCTATTTTATGCGTTCGTCTTTTTCGATCAGGCCGTCGCGAATTGAGATAACTCGGTGGGCTCGAGCTGCAATGTCATGCTCGTGGGTGACTACGATGATTGTGTTGCCCTCGGCATGAAGCCGTTCGAATAGATCCATGATCTCCATACTCGTATGGCTATCGAGGGCTCCTGTGGGCTCATCAGCAAGCAAAATTGAAGGGTGATTGACCAGCGCTCGTGCTATCGCTACACGCTGACGTTGGCCGCCGGAAAGTTCGTTTGGCTTGTGCATCATTCGTTCCGAAAGATCTACGGCTGTCAATGCTTTCTTAGCCATGTCGTGACGCTGCGATGCGCCGACACCACCATAGATCAACGGAAGTTCAACGTTATGTAGAGCCGTTGCTCGCGCGAGAAGGTTGAAGGTTTGAAAGACAAACCCAACTTCCTGGTTGCGAATACGCGCAAGTTCGTCATCGTCCATCTCGGAAACATTCTTTCCGTTGAGCCAGTATTCGCCCTGAGACGGCGTATCGAGACAACCGATCAGGTTCATTAACGTGGACTTTCCCGAACCGGACGGGCCAATGATTGCAATGTACTCGCCACGCGGGATATCGAACGACACGCCATGCAATGCGTGAACAGACTCAGTACCCATCTGGTAAGTTTTCCAGATGTTGCGCATTGAAATCAGCGCGCGTGGATCGTGTCCATTGACGTGGGTTGTCGCCTGAATCACATTCTCGGTAGGCGACACTATCGTGGCGTTGCTACTCATTAGCTGCCCTCGTTTCCGTTCGAGTTCGCGCCCGGTTTCTTCGTTTGGCGTTTCACAGTCATGCCGTCCTTCAATGTCTTAAGGACCCGACTTGGACCGCGAACAATCTCCCAACCGGCTTGCACGCCGCTTGTTACTTCAATATCAGCTTCGCCAGTAATTCCCGTTGTTACTTCCGCGAACTTAACTTTATTTGTCTTCGGATCGAGAACGTAAACGCCTTTCTGAGTCTTCGGTTTGTCGCCGGTAACTGGTACCGGCGTGTTGCCCGCGATACTCGGGGAGGGCGACGCTGAAGGAGGCGTTGCCGACTTCTCAACGATTGACTCCAGTGGTACCGCGAGAACATTGTTCTTTGTCTTCGTTGTGATGGTCGCAGTTGAACTCATTCCTGGACGAAGGGCATCGTGAATGTCCGTGGGGAGTTCCAGCAACTGTAACGTTACTTTGAACTCCTTCGCTTCCTGAACATTGACTCGATTTGAAAGTCCACCGGTTGTATCAGATTTTGCGACGGCCAGCGGATTCTTTTGCGTAACGATGGCCTTCAACTCCTTATCACCCAGTGCGTCCACCTTAACTTTCGCCTGTTGATTAACCTCGACGTTGTTGATTTCAGTCTCGTCAACGTTAACTTCAACGTTGATTTGCGACATATCGGCAATGGTCATCAGCGGGGTTGTTGATAAACCGGCTACGGCAAATTCACCGACGCGCGTCGGGATATCGGCGACTACGCCATTCAATGGTGATAGCTGTGTAGCTTTGGATCTTTGACTGGCCTGTCCTCTTAACATTGCTTGTTGCTGATTGGCACGCATCTCGGAAGACTTAACGCTTGTTTGTGCTTCTTTGACAGCGAGGCGTTGTTGATTCGCCCTTTCGGTTGCCTCTTTTACCGCTATCTTCTGTGCTTCAAGATTTGCTTTGGCTGTGTCAACTGCGATTTTAGCCGTTTCGAACCTATCACGAGCTGTATCGTATTCTAAACGAGACGATACGCCAGCTTCGATCAATTCAGTGTAGCGCTTGAGTTCGCGTTGCGCGGTGTTTAGGTCAACCTGGGCACGGTCAACGCTCGTTTGAAATGCAACGACCTGTTGCCGAGCCGCTGAGACTGAAGCTTCCGCAACAACCAGGGCTTGTTGGGCTTGGTTTACAGCGTTGCGGGCATTTTGCACGTCGTTAATCGCGCCCTGCGCGGCGGCCCATTGCGCCTCCTGATTCGATTGGAGTTGGGTAGGATCGATTCGAACCAGTGGTTTACCTTTGATGACCTGGTCACCGGCGTTAACATAAATATCTTCGATACGACCGGGCACCTCACTGGTTAGTTTGATATACCGAATGGGTCGCACCTCACCGGAGGCAGTTACGGTCTGCTTGAGCTCGGGTCTGTTTTCCAGCTTAATCACCACCACCTCGGGTTCCTCTTTCCGCGTGGCGAATACGCTGACAATCACAACGATGGCCAGCACCGCGGCTACGGAGACTCCGATGATGATCTTTTTCTTCCGACTTAATGCCATGTTTTCATCCTTCGATCAGGGGCTTAAATTCTTGATTGAAAACGAGGTAGTGGTTTTTATCCGGGAAACCGTTTACGCTCGAAGTGTCTTCTACGTCAGAACTTACCAAACTGTTTCATTTAACGCCAAGCAGCGAAAGCGTTTGAAGCACAAAACGACCGTTTGGTTCGTTGAGGCCTAAATGTAGACGCCGATAGCCGAATACGCGTTAACAGGTGACTCGATAGCGTCGTAATCTGAGTACGACAGGCTGTTAGCCTGTCGTTGCGTCCGAGTAGGGCCTTACAGATTTGAGACAGCCAATGGGAACCACGACAGGCTAACAGCCTGTCGTACTAAGGCGGTGGCGGCCGAATTGGTTTCGCGCTAAAATCTTTCCGCCGTTTGGCCTCGCCTCCCAACCCAGAACAGTGAGGAGTGGCTACCCGCGAGCGACTTCGATGATCACATGTGACCGGTGTAAAACTGAGAATCTGGATGGTTCGCAGTACTGCGACGAGTGCGGTGCTCCCCTCCGGCCCAACGGACGTCCCGTAGTTGGACATAAACCACACAACAACGGCGATGGGCAGAATGGATCGCGTGCTCAATCTCCTGACGCGCGGCCGGAATTCGTTTCGGGTCGCATCTCTGGTCGTTTGAACGTAGGGGCGGTAAAACAACCCGCCCGACCGCATGCGCGACTTGTAATCGAGAAGGGACGGTCGACCGGTAAACAGTTCATGTTGAGCGATGTCGAAGCTCACATCGGTCGATGGGATGCCGATGGGGGAGTTTTCCCGGATGTCGATTTGGACACCGATGACCCCGAGGCTAAGGTATCCCGGCGACATGCCCGAATAACATTAACCAACGGTCAGTATTTCCTGGAAGATCTGGGCTCTACCAACGGAACCTTTATAAACCGTGGCAAGCGTCTCCCGCCGGGGCAGCGTCAGGCGCTGTGTGACGGTGACGAGATTATTGTTGGCAAGACGTTCTTGCGGTTTCATATCGTGAAATAGATCCCGGCCATTTAGCCGTCTTACTTAATTAGGACGCTGACAGACTTACAAGGCGAATCGCAAACAAATGGAATGTAAGGATTGCGGCGCGACCATCGCACCAGACGAGAACTTCTGCGGTAACTGCGGATCCCAGAATCCTCCTGCGTCCGCTGAGCTGAAGACTGTCGCAACCTCTCTGGATGCAACCCAAGTCGATCAAATAGGAAAAGACGATTCACCGACAGACGAGACACCAATCCCGGAACCGTCAAAGTCCGCGCCGGTGTCCGAAAACTCGCTCGCTCCTATCAGCTCTGACTCTCTCGGAGGTTCTTCAACCGACCCGAACGTTTACGGAACAGGCGCCGCGCCTAAGAAGTCGACAACGGGCGGTCATCACCCGACAGTGAAACAGTTGGAAGCCGGAGCGGTGCTAAACGGCCGGTACGAAATCGTCCGTCGCATAGGTGGCGGGGGTATGGGTGCCGTCTATTTGGCAAAAGATCGTAACCTCGGAGATGCGCCACGTGCGGTCAAAGAAATGGTTGAATCGCATCTCGATCCGGTACAGCACGAAAAAGCGATCGGAGATTTTAAACGCGAATCGTTGTTGCTGACCTCATTGGAGCATCCGTCCATACCGACGATTTATGATTATTTCTATGACGACGCGGCCAGTCGCTTCTATCTGGTAATGAAGTACATCTCGGGAGGTGACCTGGCATCTCGATTACGTTCCGCGCTTCATGGTCGGCTTGACGAGAAGACCGTCACTGATTGGGGAATGCAGGTCGCTGATGTGCTCGAGTATTTGCATTCACGTCCGAAGCCGATCATCTATCGCGACTTGAAGCCGGCGAACCTGATGATCGATGGCAACACGGGACGTGTCATGCTGATCGATTTTGGTATTGCTCGTTGGGTTACTCAACAGGAAAAGGGAGTTACTGCAGTTGGAACTATGGGCTATGCGCCACCCGAGCTGTTTAGTGGACGCGTGCAGCCGGCCTCAGATGTCTACAGCCTTGGCGCCACGATGTTCCATTTGTTAACTGGTGCCGATCCACAAGACAACCCGCTGCTAATTTTTGATTTTTCAAAGAACCCACGTCCTCGTCAGATTGCTCCGTCGCTATCAACTGAGATGGAGCAGATACTGATGCGGTCAGTTGAATACCGGCCCGAGGATCGATTTCGAACTGCAGGAGACCTGAGAAACGAGCTGGCAATCCACCTGGAGAAACTTTTGTCGGGTCGAGTCAGTTATGGAATGCCCGGTCCGCAACAGCCAGGCGCTGAAACGGTTCAGGTTCAAACTGTGTACTGCGGTTTTTGTGGTGGACGGATTGCTGCTGACGATGTTTTCTGTGCTCACTGCGGAGCGAGACAGCCACTGGCTAGTTTAGGGTCGAGCGCCTTGTTACACGCTTCGCGGCCAACGGCTAAGCTGGTAGTGGCGGGAACCACAGAGTTAGACGCGTCGTTCATTCTGCAAAAGGACAGTAATCTTTTGGGCAGAACTGATCCGCATTCGAATATCTTCCCGGAGATCGACCTTTCACGATTTGATCCTGAAACTAAAGTGTCGCGGCGGCACGCAAGAATCTGGTTGGAAGGCGACACATTTCTGGTTGAAGATCTCGGCTCTGTGAATGGAACGGTGATCAACGACTCCGTGCGACTCGCGCCGCGACAGCCAAGGGTGTTGGATAGTGGCGATAAACTTCGAGTTGGCGAGACAACGCTCCACTTTTTGGTGGGTTAGAACTTAGGAGCTTTGTACTTTGTTCTTTGTGCTTGGTCAGTAGTCAGGTCAGTAGTCAGTGGTGTTTTATAGGACCTATTCGACCGATAGGACTTATGCCAACAACTGACTACTGACTACTGACTACCGACCAAACACAAGAGATCGATTCTAAAAATGACAATTGCCCAAGGTTTGACACGCCCGCAAATAAGAAGTCGCGCCGCACGCGAAGGCGGTAAACGACTTCAAGCACCATTTGCACTTCGCTGTGGGGCTCTCTTAATCGACTACATCGCCCTCGCGGCAATAGTTGTGTTCGGGACGCTTATCGCTCGAATGCTTGGAGGAGGCGCCCGTACGGCGGGCAACTCGGCCGAGACCCTTGCATTTCTCATCGCATTACTTTTCGCGTTCCTCAACCTTGGAGTGCTTCCTGGTTTGACTGGCGTCACACTCGGGAAATGGGCGACGGGACTTCGAATCGAACGGAACGACGGCGCGCAGATCGGCATTGGTCGAGCCATAGTGCGACATTTCGTCGGTTATCCTTTGTCCTTTTTCCTGTTAGGCCTTGGATTTCTCGTGGCGGCGTTGACCGTGCGGGGACGCGGTTTGCACGATATCATTGCCGGCACAATCGTGGTACGTGAAGGTTCGTAACGTTATGTCCGCTGAACTTTAGTTTGGCGATGTACGACAGGCTGTTAGCCTGTCGTGGTTCGGTTTGCGTCACTTCGTGGTATTAGTCCGTGGCACGAAGCGACGACAGGCTAACAGCCTGTCGTACACGCCAAACTAAAGTTCGCCGGACTACACAGCCCAGATAGTTAGAGTCTCCAGAAATGTCAGAACTGATCGTCAAATACCCAGACCGCGCTCCCGATCATTTCCCACTTGGTCGGTTACGCATCACCATTGGTCGCTCTGCCAGAAACGATCTCTGTATACCGGATCCGTTTGCGTCGCGAGTGCACGCCGAGGTGCGTCGCGAAGGCGATGAATACGTTTTACAGGATCTTGGATCCGCAAATGGCACTCTGTATAACGGCGGGACCGTTCAGGGCGTTATTCCGCTCACGGCGGGTGGGCGCATCCAGATAGGCGAGACTGAGATTGTCTTTGATGACGGCACCTACAACTCAAGCATGGGTGCCACGATGATCACGGACAACTCCGGATCTTCGTTGCCCGAGGCAACGATCGCGCTCGCTTCTGGTGATCGAACTACTTCAGGCCTGCTTGAAGCAATCGAAGGCGCCAGAACCAAGCCGGAAGAAGCTGCCGCTACCTCAGGCGCAAAAACTGCCACGGCAGCTAAGACTGCGAAACAGGGTGACCTGCTCGCCTTAATTAGCAAGGTGGGTATTACTCTGCTTGCCTCGGCCACTCTCAATGAAACGCTCGAGCAGATTGTTTCACTGGTCTTTGAATCAGTTCCCGCAGACCGTTGTTTGATCATGATGCGTGATCAAGGCAGTGAAGATTTGCGCGTGGCCGTCGCGCGTTTGCGCGATCGTGTCGGCGAGGTTGGTGAAATTCGTGTCAGTCGCAACGTTCTTGATGAAGTAGTTATCCGTGGAAAATCAGTCTTAACGTCTGACGCGCAGCATGATCCGCGTTTCGCCAGCGGCACAGTCGTGCTGCAAGGTGTTCGATCGGTGCTGGCGGTGCCGCTGGGCGTCGCAGATAAAGTCTTTGGAATTATTTATGCCGACTCGCCAATAGCCGAAGGCAGATTCACCGAAGATCACTTAAAGGTTCTGACGACATTAGCATCGGTTGCCGCGATCAGAGTTGAGAACACGCGACTTGTCGAAGAACGACTGGAACGCGAACGTCTCGAACGCGAGCTGGCTCTCGCGAGCGAGATTCAACAACGGTTCCAGCCAACAGCACCGCCTTGTGTTCCCGGGTATGAACTACAGGGAATCAGCTTTCCGTGTTATGAGATCGGCGGTGACTATTACGACTTCATCGAACGAGAGGACGGCCGACTGGTTATTGCACTCGGTGATGTTTCAGGCAAGGGAACTGCGGCTGCGCTCTTGATGTCATCGCTTCATGCGGCTGTTCATGCGCAATCAGGTTCACACGATACTTTGGTCGCGACGATTTCCGCTGTTAATAAATATTTGGCGGACAACATTCCTGCGAACCGTTTTGTTACGTTGTTCTACGCTGAACTCGATCCAGGTTCCGGGGCGCTGTCCTTCCTGAACGCCGGACACAATCCTCCGTTAATCGTGCATTCAGCAGGAACAGTGGAGCAACTGGCTTCGGGTGGTCTGCCACTGGGAATCAAACGCGATGCAGACTATCGAGAAGGCAGAACTCAGCTGCAGCACGGAGATGTGCTGGTGATCTATTCGGACGGGGTAACTGAAGCTGTCTCGCCTTCGGGTGAAGAGTTTGGACCGACAAGGTTGTACGAGGTGGTGTCACGAAACATTGAAGCATCGGCCGCTGGAATACGCGATCGCATCGAATCTTCCTTGACGAAGTTTTCGCAGGGAACGAGTGCAGCCGATGACATAACATTAGTCATCGTCAAGCGCCAGGCTGAGGCAAGGCACGCCAGCTCTGGTGACTAATCGTTCACACCAAACTCGCGAAATTGGTATTTCCCCTCAGTGTCTTTGCTGAAATAGAAGATCAATTCACCGCAGTAGACTTCATAGGTATCTGCAGCTTTTTTCGGTTTCGCCGTCGCCATGCAACGGCGGATCTTCCGCGTAAACAACTCACCATAGATCTTCAGAAAGCCTGCCCGATCTCGTTCCTGACTATTGTAGAGAAATGGAAGCTTAGTTAGATCAGCGATGGCTTCCTTATCATTCCGCGCGATTGCTGCCTTAAAAGTTTTCCAAAAGGAGGCGAACGTTTCCGGCTGCGTCGATGTCTGTGCGGGCACAATTGAAATGGTCAGTGCCAGTAAGACGACAGTTGCAAGTTTTCGTTTCAAGGTCATAGCTTATTGGTTCTTCAAAGTGGGTTCGTTTACAGAACTTACGAGATGTAGCAATGTGCCGATTGCTACCAGGATGATGCCGTATTTGGACAGGGGAACGTACAGGCTCGTCAGTTGTGGTTCCTGGAAGAAACCGATGATGAAGAAAATCGGAGCAACGGTTATCAGGAGCGATCCGAGCAACTGAAGAATTCGTCTTACACGTTCCGATCTGTATCTGAAGTAACTTCCAATGCCGAGATGCAGTAGCCCTGAAAGCAGGATGTAGATGTGGCGTGTACGGTAAAGCATCCTCGGTCCATCAGCCATGCCCTGAAGATGATTATGCACGCGATCCATGTACTGCCCGGTTAGCAGGAAGATGATCACAAGCAGTAGACCGAAGATTAGATGAAAGCGTTTCACCGACGTTGCATATCTGGAAGTAGTTTTCACTCCTTTGGAGTGACATGTTTATAGTTCGCGAAGATAAGAATCTGCACTCCTTTAGGAGTGCGATGTTCCCGCCCTCCGTTGGAAGAGAATCGCACATGTGAATTAAAGAAATGCAAAGACATCAACATAGCACTCCGAAAGGAGTGCCGGAATATTGGAACTCTCACGGGCTATAAACATTTCACTCCTTTGGAGTGCAGATCGATAAGTGGTGGTGCCTGGCACCTGTGTTTCTAGGTCTTAATGTAATCCGACATTCTTTGCAGTTGCAGAAGTTGTATGTCGCTCAAGCGGTATTCATGGTTAGCGAGTTTGATCTTTACGCTCGTGCCGTTTGTGCTCTTGATAAAGGCAGCAGCTGGAATTTTCAAGTATAAGAACTCACTGTATGTTCCATCTGCTAACTTCGATGTCGAAAACTGTCCTTCAGTCTGATAAGCGATTTGGTTATCAGCCATGAAGACGATTCTCGTCACGTTGGGAAATCTCGGTTGCGGAGAATACGACGCGAAATCAACGCTCACTTCGTTCGGCGGCTTTGGAGTCACCTTGTTTACATTTCCCAGCACGGAAAAATGGGGAACCATTGAGACGCCATTATCCGGCGAGCCTTCGAGCCGAATCCAGCTGGAGATTTCGGTCGTATTTAAATTTGCGGAATAACGGACGTCTGGCTTACTCGGATCAATAGATACGGGTGCGTTGTCTCGGTCGCCTAGCGATCGTGCTTCATTATCGTAGCCGTGAACGTCGAGAACTTCTGTCCAGTGAAAAACGACGAAGCGAGATGTTACGCGGGCAAAGGCCACCCAGATTGCGCTAACCTTTTTGATTGAGGGATAGTACTGTTTGACGAGCTCCGCTGTTTCCTGTGCTCGCCGCGTTCGGTCTTCCTGGCTGCCAGTGTTCAGAGGAGAATTGATGAAGTGTACTGATATGGCTGTTTTGCCCTGAAACGTGTTGACGTGTACGTTCACGTCCTCTTCGCCAAAACGCTTGATGATTTGAGCGCGGACCTGCCCGATGTCAGTCAACGTCCTGCTCAGATCTTTTGCTGTCATGCAACCTACAGCAAGCACCAAGCCACCAATTAAGAAAAGCGTGGCACAGTGACGGATGGAATCCATCGTTACTCGCTGGGCTTGCCCTGGAGGAATCCTTCGCACTTCAATGTCTGTGGACCGTTTTCATTGCACATCGCGAATGAGGCGCCTTCGTACATCGACACTCCGGCATATTCGCCCTTGGCATTGAGTATGTAAAAGTTGATGCCGAAGTTTGGCAGACCACGTTCATTCAAGAGACGTTTCTCAACTGTGTTGTTCTGGATTCGTTTGAGAACTTCCATCCCGGCATCCTTGGGGTGCGCACCACGTCGCATCTCTTCAATAATCACAAACGAACAGAGGTTATAAAGATTGGCCTCGCCTCGGCCCGTTGAGCCGGCCGCACCGACCGCTCCGTCAACATAAAGACCTGCTCCGAGAATCGGCGAGTCGCCCAACCGGCCGGGAATTTTCCATGCTAGTCCGCTAGTGGTTGTAACGCCGCAGATCTCGCCTTTCGAGTTGATACCATCGCAGTTAATGGTTCCGTGAAGATTCTCTTCACGCAGGAGACCCTGTGCGTACATCTCCAGAGCCGCTTTGTGCCCGGCCTCGGCGCGTTTTTTCGGATCAAGATAGTGCTCAGGGTCCATGTGACGTTTCCACTCAAGCCACTTGCTGCGAGAATTGTCGGTATTGAGGTCATCCTCGATTTTGAAACCCATACCTCGAGCGAAGTCCTGCGCGCCCTTTCCAACAATCAAGTGATGGTCAGTGTTTTCAAGCACTGCCTTGGCTACAAGCGACGGCGTTCGCACACCCTCGAGCGCACCAACACCACCGGCTCGTTTCTTTGGACCATGCATGCAACAAGAGTCGAGTTGAACAATGCCATCAGCATTCGGTAAACCGCCGTAGCCAACACTGTCGTCAAGTGGATCGAGCTCGACGATGTTAACGCCTGCAATGACCGCGTCGAGAACGTCTGCACCTTCAGTGATCATTGTGAAGGCCTTATGCACGGCCGTCATCGTGCCTCCGTTTTTGAACTTATTCCCGTTTGCCGATGAGATCACCAAAGGCTTAACAGAGCCCTGTTTGAGGATCATTGGAAAACCGGTGATGTCTTTTTGGGTTGTGGCGATAGCGAGACCAGCAACCGCACTATTGCGCATGAAGTCGCGTCGCTTCATCTTTTTGCTCATGGTGCTCCTTCTCCGTGAGATTTTTTTGATTTCGAGTACTGAACTTTGTTCTTTGTACTTGGAAGTTTTTAGCTTGTACAGCTCTGAATTGTCCGACGAACTTTAGTTTGTCGTGCTCCCCCTAACGAGCCTGCGTTTTATGGCGCTCTTACTGGTCGTCGATCGAGTCGCGTACAACGACAAACTAAAGTTCGTCGGACAAACCTCAAACCCCAAGCGCCTCCTTGATTCTTTGTGCAGTCTTCGGACCGATGCCGTCTACCATTTCGAGTCCGCCACCCTCTACAAATGCTTTCAACTGTTCGAGTGAGGATACCTTGAACTTTTGGTGCAAGAGCGCCGCGGTCTTTGGCCCGATGCCTGGTACCTCGGTGAGGTCGAGAACCGTTTCAGGCGTCTCGGCCACGAGTCGATCCCACGCATCGAAAGAGCCTCGTTCCAGCAATTCGATCACTTTCCCGGCGATCGCTTTGCCAACGCCCGGGATCTCCTGTAGTCCGACGACTCCTTCTTTTTCCGCGATCTCCTTCAATGGCGTAGGCCAAACTTCGATCGCTTCTGCCGCATTACGATAGGAGCGTAATCGAAAAGGATCGTCACCACGTATCTCCATCAACCCGGCGAGGCGATAGAATTTTTTTGAGATAGCAGCGTTGTCCATGGCGCGTGGAAAATAGGTCCAATAAGTCCTATAGGTCCTATTTGATCGAGTTCATACTTAGTCTAACGCTCTCCGAAGAGTATTATCAAAGAGCAGTTTATCGAGAAGGAGAGAAACACTTGAATCATACTCGTCGTGAATTAATAACCGGGCTCTCATTGGCAAGTGCAGGCGCAATATTGGTTGGCTGCCGAAATAATCCAGCTTCTTCCAGTGCTACTAATAAGTCCGAGGAACAGTCGTCTGACGAAGCGGCGGCCGATGTAACCGCAACTGAGGACCTCATGCGAGAGCACGGCATACTACGACGTGCTCTGCTGGTGTATCAGGAGACAGCCGTCAAACTTAAACAGGATCCAAACTCAGTTCCAGCCGATGCGCTCGAGAAAACCGCGCAACTTTTTCGAGCATTTGGCGAGGAATATCATGAGAAGAAACTTGAAGAGGCGTACATCTTTCCAGCACTCAAGAAGCAGCAGAATCCGGCAACTGCGTATGTCGATATTCTTCTTGCTCAACACTCGCGTGGAACTGAAATCACCGATTACCTATTGTCCAAAACAAGAGGCGACAAGATACCTTCGGCCGACGTGGGCCCTTTCATTGGAGCACTCGAGAGTTTTGTACGCATGTATGAACATCATGCCGCGATCGAAGACACCTTGGTGTTTCCAGCATGGAAGAGTGTAATCGGCGAGAAAGAAATGGATGAGTTGTCCGCCAAGTTTGAAGAGATTGAAGAAGAGTTCTTTGGTGAAGACGGTTTCGAAAGCGCGCGGCAAAGGATGACCGAGATTGAACAGAGTCTTGGTCTCTCAAACCTGGCGATGTTCACCGCACCAGAACCCCCGAAGAAATAGTCCACAGATTACGCAGATTACACAGATTTTTTAGAGAGTGAAGCGGGCTAAAACCGTTTCACGATCACTCTAAAGAAATCTGCGTAATGTGTGTAATCTGCGGATAAGTCTTTACAAGTTTAACTAGGCGGCGCAAAATGTCCGCGCCTCAAAATTCCCGGCTTCGCCTCACGTGAAGTCAAAACCTTAAACCTCTCGAATTCTTAAGGAGTCAACAATGACACTCACACACTTTGCCGAAGATCCAGATCAGGAACAACGAATCGCCAAATTGAGAGAAGAGATCAAGAAGCTCGGTGGGAGCACTATGTCCCTGGAAGATATGCCGGCAGATCTTGAAGAGGAGTTTCTACGCCACGTGCTCGAGTATGAAACCACTGAGCCGATCAGTCTCTTCCGTCTTTTGGAGAACTCGGGGCTGCAAATACCGAAACCCGCAGATTTGACCGATGAAGAACTGGTCGAGAAGTTGATGGAAGTTATTAACCGAATGGCGCAGCTTGGAGCTTATTTACTTCACACGAACCATTTGAGTGATCGTGTTTTGTATGAGTATTTGTACGACGATGGATTACGAGAAGAGGCTGTGCTGTTTCCTGAGAATCCCAGCTACGCTTACATGATTGACTTAACCGGAAGCGGAAGCGAAGAAGACAACCAAACGTATTTGAAATACTACGCTGACAACGAACATCGAGAACAGTGGGCGAAAGATTGGCCGGACGATTCGGTGCCGTCGCATCAGGATCCGCCATTCGATCGAGATCGATACTTGCCGCAGTCGCCAGTTGGCTGATCTCAGATGAGATCGAGGGAATTAGAAGCGGCCGACCGACTCTTATCCACATCTATGAAACCGGCACATTAGTCAAGCGAAAAAAACCGTTGCCTAAGCAGACCCGTGTCTGGGAGCGCGCTGCGTCCGGAAAAAAGGTTTAGTCTCCGCTTGCACGTGGGTTCGTGATCAGTCGGACCGTTAAAGATCA
>DATDFV010000154.1:0-63902 GCA_036522415.1 Pyrinomonadaceae bacterium
AAGCGTATCGTACAACGGATGCGCCGGCGTTACTCCGTCGTGTTCATTCGATGCGGTCATTGCCAGAATGCGAATTTTGTTATTAACAGGCAACGTCAAAAACTGCTCGTTCAAAGGTATCTCGAGTTCATACGCAAAGAGGTAAGAATAAGAATACGCCTCATTCTTCCCTTCAGCAGTGTGATGGTGCGAAGCAAACCATGCCAACGGCGCGCGTTTAATGAATCCCGGTGCGATGCCAACCACTTCGCCATATTTATCGGTTCTCGTTCTTGTTCGCTGTTGTAATTGAGCGGCGATATCGGGTGGCGTGTCGGGTGGAACAGGCCGGGAAGGGATTGGTACTTCCTTCGACTTCCACTGACGAGTATCCCATTGGCCAATGAAGCCGCCCCACGATTGGATGTTCACATGAACCGCCATCGAACCGACTTTAAAATCGACTCTCTGATCATCGTCCGCCGACGCAGCTAGAACATAAACGCGCCGCGAGCCTTGCGGCAAAATGATCCTCTGTCCACTCGGCACGAGCGCATTCGGTCCGGGTCGTAGTTCAAACTTTATACTGCCGTAAGCAATTTCACCCGGCAGCATTTCGCTCGGAAGTGCCGCGCCTTTGCCATCGAAACCTGCGGACGTCTTTTCTCCATCCTTTGTTGCTATCGCTAACTCCGGTTCAAACAAAAGTGGTAATGATTTATTTCGTCCCAGTTTGAATGGAGGCGAAGCAAGTCTTACTGCAAAAGTTCGAGGTTGATAATGGCCTAAGTTTGTAACAAGCTGCCCGTTGATCACCGATGCAGGTCCAAGTGGTAGCTCCTGGCCGTTAACCTCACGCGCCGAGATAACGGGACCTGCAAACTTTAGTCTGACGTTCGAGGCAGCCTCACCATTAAGCTCGACGATTCGAACAATGACTTCATCACTCTCCTCCGCTTTCTTTAATGCAAGTACGCGAACGCGACTGTTGTTGACTTTCAGTATCGAGAAATTGCGACCAAGAACACCCGCATGAGACGAGCTTTGAAACGCAAGCAAAGGTTGATTAAGTCTTTGCGCCTGCCAATCAGTCTGTTCAATCCGCCAGTCTCCGGCGTGACTTGCAAGACCATAGACGAACTCATGATGTCCCCAATCCTGGGTTCCCTGATCACCATAACCAGCTCGTGGGCCGATCCCTGGAGTGCGCAGCAGCGTCAAACGCAACGTCGAGTCATCTGGTTTATCTGAAGCGTATTTACAATCGGAGAGAATCGTAACGCCGAAGGATCCGGAGCGATCGGTCAGGTCGAACCACTGATGTGACGGCACTTCATATTTACGCTCGTCATTTGTTCCTCGTTGAATCGTACCGATGTCCCAGTTATACGTGGCGTTCCAGTTAGTAGCCGTTAATGGAAAAGTGGCTTTGAGGTTTGCATTGCTCGACTTCCAATCAATCACATTGCCAAACTCAACACGGTTGCCGGCATCACCTGCAGACAGTCGAACGGTTTGCACGAACTTTGAACCTTCAGCCTCCCGGATAACCTCGACAGCAACGCGGACCGGACCACTTTCAGTGATGCGTATTTGCGCTGGGGCCGACACATACGTGCGTGGCGGCTTTTGTTGTTCGGACCAATCAATGTTCCAGGCCGGCCACTGTCTTGGCGTGTCGGACTTGATTGCAAGTCGAATCGGTGACTGTAGCAGTTCTTTGTTCAGCTTCTTGTCGAAAATTGAGGCAACGTCTCCATCACCGTTCAAGACAATTTTGTACCTTGCGTTCTCCAGCGAAGATTCAGTGACTCTGAGTGACGATTCTGTCGCTTGGCTCGCAACAGGCTGCACATCGTAAACGGTGTAACCAACCGACGGAACTCGGGCGAGAAAGAGAATTCGTCTCAAGCCATCTTTGTCTTCCAGGACTTGTGTTGGTACAGGGCGGCCGTCAGCCGCGACAACTTGTAAAGCTCGAGGCTGGCGATCTGGAAAAACCGGTGTGGCTTCGACAACATCCTCTCGATCGACGTTCAGTGGATTGTAGACAACGATCGGAACACCTTTCGTTTGAGTGTTCAATCCAGTGGCAATTCCTGCGGTTGAGTCCGTTACCACTTCGGCAAACTGATTCATGGCGATGACGTCGTCATTCCACGAAAACTGAAACGCTTCCGGTGTGGCAGTTCCCGGGAGTATGTCGTGAAACTGTCCGCCCATTACCAGAGTCCAGGCGTGGTTCAGTCGTTCCTGTGGATAAGAACGAGTTCCCAGCCACATCGCTCCGATTGATGCCTTCTCAGCTGCGTCGGCAAGTAACTCGTTCTTTCTATTCCAACGCTTTTGATAAGTTTGGGAACTGATCGAACCTGCAGAATGGTCGGTCAGCAAAAGATCGCCGGCGTAACGAGGGAGACCAGCGATCTGCTCAGGGCGGATATTGAGGAACATCTGCTCGGCAGTTGATGAAATAACATTCAGTGGACCGTCGCCAACGGTAGTCGGTGGAGGTGTATTCGGTACGGTAGGCACGAATGAAAGATTTCGGCTGACGATTGCTTCAACCATTCGTACCGAGTCTTCGCGCGGCGAACCACCGGTGTCACCTGTACCGTAGTAATGGTAATCAGTAAAAACACCACTAACCTTTCCATTCCTTTCTACCCGTCTCGGCCAATCGACTGGATTGTTACGTGCATTTGGATCAGTAATGACTGGACTCTTGCTGATGTCTTCTCTGATTTGTCCACCGTAACTGCCGGGATTGAAAGCGGCGATCACACCGCGGCCATCCGGTCCTTGCCAAAAGCCGACATTGAACGGAATGCCGTCCGGCGTTTCCTCGATCGAGTTTGGGCCACCAAGTCGAACCGCCGACTTCCAGGTTAGCTTCTGCGTTGAGAAGCCTTTGATTCCCATGTGCGCAAGTATGCTGGGCAACGACGCGGGAAAACCAAAGCAGTCCGGCAGCATGTATTCCGCACTCGTCTTACCGAATTCACGTTGGAAGAATTTGTTGCCGTAGAGGATCTGGCGAATGATCGATTCCGCAGAGGGAGAGTTCACGTCGCTCTCTTCCATTGATGAGCCAGCCGGAAACCAACGTCCGGCAGCGACATAGCCCTTAAGACGCTCGAAGTCTGACGGCCAGTACTCTTTCATCAGGCGATAACGATTTGCACCGCTGAAGTTGAAGATGTAGTGCGGATATTTTTCAAACAGCGCAAAGTTCTCGTGCATCGTTTTCGGAAGGAATTCATTGATGACTTGCGGATATTGCCAACGCCATTGTGTATCAAGGTGTGCGTAAGCGACCACGTAGAGCGTTGGTTGTTTCGTTAGATCCGGATCGGCTGGACGGATAACCGCGTTTTGGCTGTGGACTGTGGTGAAAGCGGCACCGGTAAGAACTAAGACGACAAGACGTTTGAATGAAACGCGCATCGCTTTTGCTCCTCGTTATGTGATGGGAAGACCTAATCAAATGCGAGTCTGCTATCAACTTTGGCAGTTCGATTCGCTCACGAACTGTTCATATTCATTTTTGCATTTCGCTGGACCCACCATTCATATGGATGTTTGCCGTTGACCATGTAATCGAGCGGACTGGATTCATCCGTGGTGATCTCACCAGACAAGAGACGCTTCATGAGCTGAGCAGTCTCCGACACTTCTTTTGTCACACCTGGAGTCGAGACTACATGTTCGATCAACTCGACGATGACTCTTCGTCGGTGTTGGTCGGTTATGTATACATCGAGGTTAGGATGGATGTAAGCGCCAAAGACCCCTGATGCCTGTTCTCGCCAGTGGTCTCGAACCTCATTTAACCAGGACTCATCCGGCGACGGGGCTATGGTCTGTGATAACAAGAACAAAAGGTGTTCTAAGTAACCGTCCCAGGACCAGAAGCCATTTCCTTTGTACTTTACGAAGCTTGTACCCATTTTTTGACAAGCGAAGCTCTCCATCTACGAGCGAACCCAGCCAGAAATCTTAAATCTGAAATCTTAAATCTGAAATCCATTTGACTCCCGTTTCCTTCCCCAATACCATGCCTCGCCTGATACAACTATGTCAGTCTCTTTCACAGATCGAATCAGAGTTCCTAAGGATGTTTTGATCTCTCGTCTACAGGAAGAGTCGGTCCTTCTCAACCTGGATAATGAGAGCTATTACGGTCTGGACGATGTAGGAACGCGAATGCTTTCCGTGCTGAATTCCTCCGACTCTGTTCAATCAGCCTGGCTGCAGCTCGTCGATGAGTATGACGTTGATCGCGAAGTGTTGCGCGACGATTTAGTTTCGCTGGTCGAGCGGCTCCTGGAACAAGGACTTGTCGAAGTCTCGCCAGCCTGAAGTAAACAACTTGTCTAACTATTCTTCCGCGTCTGACGTTTTAATTACCCCCAGCTTTATCGAACCGGTTGTTTGTGCTGACTGGATCGCCGACGCCAGACGGAGTTCAGCCGTTCCCGCAAAAGTTACTAAAGCCAAAGGTCGTATCGATCTGGAAATGCGCCGAACGAGCCGCCTTTTTGTTTCAGCTGAGAAGGAACAACAGATTAACCGTTATTTGCAGGAACTCAAGCCCCGACTCGAGGTTCATTTTCAAACGGGGTTATCGGGCGTCGAATCATTTCAGTTTTTGCTCTATCGAGAAGGCGATTTCTACAAGCGCCATGCTGATAAAAACGATCGCCTCGACATGCCTGATTATATAAAGGCCCGGCGCGTGTCCATCGTCATCTTCCTTAACGATGAGACGAGCAGTTATACAGGAGGAACGCTGGCAGTATGGAGTCTTGCCGGACCAATTCGCGTCCAGGGTGAAACAGGAAAAGTGGTTGCGTTTCGATCTGAACTGATGCACGAAGTTGAACCCGTACAAGCGGGCGAACGATATGCGATAGTGAGTTGGTATTTCTGATCGTCGTCCTGGGACCGCAGGCGTCCCCGCCTGCCCGTGTCCCACGCAGCCCTGATCGGACACACAACTCATGTTAGGGCGTCGATGCAATTCAATTGGTTGCTTTCGACGCGGGCAGGCGGGGACGCCTGCGGTCCAAGGACAGAGAAATACAAATGAGCGGCATCGTTGGCATGGTGAATCTTGATGGAGCGCCTATTGATCGTGAACTGCTTTCCCAGTGCACAGATTTCCTGTCATATCGAGGACCCGATGCGCAACACGTTTGGATCGATCGGAATGTCGGGCTAGGTCATACGCTGTTACGGACGACTTACGAGTCTGAGACCGAAAGTCAGCCAGTAACTCTCGATGGTAAAGTTTGGCTGATCTCAGATGCGCGCATCGACGCACGAGCAGAGCTGCTAAAAAATCTGCCCTCCTCACTAATTTCAAAACACGATCCAAACGATGCCGAGTTGATACTCTACGCCTACCAGGCGTGGGGAGAAGATTGCATTCAGCATTTGATTGGCGACTTCGTTTTCGCAATCTGGGACAGCACTCGTCAGCGTTTGTTTTGCGCCCGCGACCATCTTGGCGTGAAGCCATTCTTCTACGCAGTGACTCCAGACAGGTTCATCTTTAGCAACACGCTAAATGCAGTTCGATTGGATCGCAGAGTCTCAGACCAATTGAACGAGGTGGCTATCGGAGACTACCTCCTGTTTGGAGTCAATCAGGATCTCTCGACCACAACCTTTCGCGACATTAACAGGCTGCCGGCAGGCCACACGCTGACAGTTTCAAACGGCAGTGTCAAAACGCAGTGCTACTGGAAACCGAACCGTAAGAGCGAACTCAATTTTCGAGATCGACATTCCTACGTCGAAGGTTTCGACGAACTCCTGGCCACTGCTGTTGAAGATCGACTGCGAACAAATCGTGTCGCTTTGTCAATGAGCGGAGGGCTCGATTCGACAAGCATCGCAGCTTTAGCTCACGAGCTCCTCGATGACAATGGTTCGCTCCATGCGTTTTCAGTTGTTTACGACAGCCTAATTCCCGATAACGAACGACATTACTCACAACTAGCCGCTGACCATATTGGGATTCCAATTAACCATATCAGGGCGGATAAGTTTTCGCTCTTCGACGATCAAACACCTGGAGACATGGATCAACCTGAACCGTTCCTCATTTCGCCACTGACACGTCAATTCAACACTCTGTTGCGACTGGCCGCGAATCATGGCCGAATAGTCCTTACCGGGTGGGACGGTGACGCTTTGATGAACGAATCGGCAAATGATTACTTTGCATCGGCTGCCAGGCGCTTGAGACTAAAGCAGCTGACCTCTGGGTTGGCGTGGTATCTGAAGTCGCAAAGACGCGTCCCTGGAATTGGTATTCGAGGGCAAATTAACCGAATGCTTGGGAAGAAAGATTCTGACAGTTTCTATCCCGAATGGATCGATGAGTCGTTCGCAAAACGCACGAACCTTCGCGAGCGGTCGAAAGAGACTACGAGCAATGAACGATCTTCAGTATTGCGAGTGTTAGCGTCAAAACTCTGGTCATCGCTCTTCGAGGGTTACGATCCAGGCGCAACGAAACTTCTCCTGGAAGTACGGCACCCAATTATCGACTTACGCGTAATTGAGTTTTTGCTGGCAATACCACCGGTCCCATGGTGTGTTAAAAAACACATTCTGCGAACTACGATGCAATCTCGTTTGCCTGCAAGCGTACTTAATCGACATAAAACTCCTCTTAGAGCCGATCCTGCTCTTCAAATGACAAGGCGCGCTAGTGTAAGATGGCTCGACAGTTTTGAGGTCAGTCCGCAACTCAGGTATTTTGTTAACCTGGATCAGCGTCCATCGATCGCGGATGAGCAGACGTCGGAAAGCCTTTGGCCGAGTCTCCGCGTTTTCGCATTAAACTATTGGCTCTCAAACTCCCAGCTAATCGCTCGAGCTGAATCGCGACAACCGACAACCGTGAAGGAACCCGTCAGCCAGACGTTAATTGCCTAGACTGATTGATTGGAGAACATGCATGGAACGTAAACCAGAGACTACTGGAACAGAGAAACTCAAAAAGCAGTATCACAAACCGGAAGTATTCGTTTACGGAGACATTCGCGAGATCACCAGAAATGTCGGTTCCAAAGGTGCTGTCGACGGAGGCGGAGGCGCGGCTGCCGGACCTAAAACCGGAACATAAAATCTGGCGTCCAGCTCATCAGGCTTGTGACAAACTACGTTTCAATTCATGCCTTACCCGTGCTCGATATATGGCATTGGAGTTCTCGCAAATAGAGAAATTCCAGGTGTTCCGACCTCACGAATTTCTTCGATTGATCTGCACATAAATTTCGGGTTGCTTCCCGATTGGATCGATAAAGAAGACCTGAGCGATCCTTTTTTCGCAAGCGACACCAGCGACGAATGTGGTCAGCCTCTTCTTAGGTTTTTCCGTTCTGCTAATTCCAACTACTATCGTTTCTTGTACTCCGATCAAACAGAGTTTTTTATTAACAAAGACGGGACCGAAGTCTGGGGTAAATGGCCCGAGTCTCTCACTCTCGAGGATGCAGCTACCTATCTACTTGGTCCGGTCATGGGCTTTGTGCTGTTGTTGCGAGGCGTTGTTTGCCTGCATGCGAGCGCTGTTGTAATTGAAGACCAGGCAATCGCACTTCTCGGCCCAGCAGGATCTGGTAAATCAACAACAGCAGCGGCGTTCTCTAATCGAGGTTACAGCGTTATAGCCGAAGACGTCGTGACACTCGACGATCGGGACGATAATTTTTTGGTTAGGCCGGCATACCCGTGCATTCGCTTGTGGCCGGCTTCAGTCGTGGCTTTGTTTGGTGCTGATGAATGTTTACCGAAGCTCACGCCAAACTGGGACAAACGTTATCTCGATCTCTCGCAAAACTTTCCGGCAGAATCCGTAAGACTCGCGGCCATTTATCATCTCGATCACCGCCAAGATTCACCTGAAGCACCTTATGTTGATGGCCTCGAGGAATCAGACGGCTTGATGTCACTCGTTGCGAACACCTACGCTACCAAGCTCATGGATAAGCAGATGCGCGCGCGTGAATTCGAACTTTTAACTCGGGTGTCTCACAACGTACCTTTACGACGTGTTACTCCTCACTCAGACACAACAAGAATTCCGGATCTCTGCGATCGGATCCTCGAAGACTTTGCATCATTAAACCTCTCGTACGAGGAAGACAGCGCGCTGCATGTATAGCGTCTACTTTTATGGTCAGATGCTCGCCGACACGCCTCGCCTGCGCGCGTACGTTGAAGCATTAAAGAGGACTGTCAAACCAGGTGCAGTTGTAGTTGATCTCGGCTGCGGGCCGGGATTCTTTGCGCTACTTGCCTGTCAGTTAGGCGCGCGTCGCGTTTACGCAATGGAGCCTGATAATGTAATTCAGGTTGCGCGCGAGGCGGCAATAGCAAACGGTTGTGCTGAAAGGATCGAGTTCTTCCAGGGCTTATCCACCGAGATAACAACTTCACAGCCGGCCGATATCGTTGTCTCGGATTTGCGCGGCGTATTGCCCTGGTATCAAAACAATATTCCCTCGATTATTGATGCGAGAGCGAGGCTGCTTTCACATTCAGGTGTGCTTATTCCCACACGTGATCTGTTGTGGGCTTCGGTTGTGGAAGCGCCCGAGCGTTACAACGAGATCGTCGGTCCCTGGGAACGAACAGACATGGACCTGTCAGCAGCAAAAAGAGTCGTTACTCATACCTGGCGCAAAGCACGAATCAATGCTGCTCAACTCCTGGCGTCACCCGTTTGTTGCTATAAACTCGAATACAAGGAAATCGAGACGAGTGATCTCGAGACGAATGCGTTGCTGGAAGTGAACCGATCAGGCACTGCACACGGATTCGCAATTTGGTTCGATTCAGAATTGATTGATGGTGTTGGGTTCTCAAACAATCCCAGTGAGCCAGAACTTATTTACGGACAGGCATTTTTTCCGCTTCCACATCCAGTCGCGATCGAGCAAGGCGATCGAATCGAGCTAAATCTTAAAGCTAATATGGTCAGAGGCGATTACGTATGGCGTTGGGACACGACGATTGTTGCGGGCGAGACCTTGCAGCCACGTGCAAGCTTTAGACAATCGACCTTACATGGCGTGCCGTTGAGTCCTGGCCAGTTGCGCAAACAGTCAGCCGGATATAAACCTACATTGACTGAAGCAGGCCAGGTTCGAAGTTTCATAATGGAAACAATGACTGGCGACAACTCACTCGAAGAGATTGCGACACGGCTCGTGGAACGTTTTCCAAAACGATACGCGGACTGGAAGTCTGCGCTGGATGATGTTACTGAGGTTTCGCTGGAGTTCGGAAAATGATTACTGGGTTTGCTGCTACTGAGCCTCTGGAAGGAATCAAAAAGCCATCGTGCTGGGACCGCAGGCGTCCCCGCCTGCCCGCGTCCAGCGCCGCCCTGATCGGGAACGTAGTCACATTTAGGATGTCGATGCAATTCACATGGTTACTTTCGACGCGGGCAGGCGGGGACGCCTGCGGTCCCAGCACGATGGCTTTTGATTATTTTGAAAGCTGCTCCCACAAGGCGATGCTGACATGAAACCATCACGTCCCGAACATCAAATTCTCGTTTGCGTTGCCCGGCGCGATCTTGACGTGCATGAGCGGAAGACCCTGCAGGTTCTACTCGAATCACTGATCGACTGGGACTATCTCATCACAACTGCTCGCCAACATGCGTTGCTTCCGTTACTCCATAAACACGCCAACTCCGATCGCATACCGCTACACGTTCGCTCCACTTTAAAGCGTGAATCGGTGATGAACGCACAAAGCGTTTTGTTCCTGGCTGGAAAAGCCCTGGAAGTGCAGAAACTCCTAAACGCGCATTCGATCGAAAACGCGCTCTTTAAAGGCCCTTTACTTTCGGAGTTGGCATACGGCGAAGTCTGCTTGCGACAGGCCGGCGATATCGATTTATTGATCCGCCGCGAGGACTTCAAACGGACGAAGGAGTTGCTCTTGTCACTCGGTTATCAAATGCATCCACAGTTAACTCCGGCACAACAAGCATCGCACCTGGCATTTCATTGTGAGATTCAGTTTGTGCGGGACGACTGGTTCACCGTCGTGGATCTGCATTGGGGACTCTCGCCACGCAGTTTTGTGTTTGGATTGACTGAAGACGAAGTCATGTCTCGCCTGCAGACGGTTTCGTTTGCGGGAACTGAAACAAAGACGTTCTCGACAGAGGATCTCATCTTGTACCAGGCAATGCATGGAGCGAAGCATTTGTGGCGTCGACTCGAAAGGATCGCATCACTGGCCGAACTCGTTCGCAATCTTGAAGAATTCTCGTGGTCGCAAGTCGTTGATTGCGCGATTAAAGCAAGAGCCACGCGCATTCTGGCGCTCGGATTACGGCTGACTGAAAACCTGGGGGTCGAGTTGCCGGCACAGGTTATAAGAACTCTCGACGGCGAAGAACAAATGATGAAGTTTGCCGGCAAAATCTGGAATGAAATGTTCAGCGCAAGGACGTGGGCAGATTCGACGGAAACAAATATCTTCAATATGAAAATCATGGATCGAAAACGCGATGCCCTGGCATCCATGCTGAGAGCGGTTTTTGTTCCGACCCTGTCTGATTGGGAGGCGCTATCATTACCGTCGACTATGCATCCGCTTTACTATGCAATTCGGCCAATGCGGTTAACAAAGATCTATAGCGCGTCAATGTTGCGACGACTGACGTCAAAGTAGTCATATTAACGAGCAATGTGTTGATGGTCGCAAATAATCTATGCTATAAGCCGCAAGTGCTCGCAACTTCCCTCGCATCGAAAACTCGCAACCAACAACTCGAGCTGCCGATTCGAACCAATCGTTTCATGCGACCTCCCCTAAAGTGGGCAGGAGGAAAACGATGGTTAGTTCCGACGTTACAAGAATATTGGAAAAGAGAAAGCCATAGAAGATTGGTTGAACCTTTCTGTGGCGGCCTAGCTGCGACGTTGGGGCTTATGCCACAACGAGCGTTGCTAAATGACATCAATCCGCATCTGATCAACTTTTATCGTTGGCTAAAAAGAGGACTTATTATTTCGGTGAGAATGACCAAGGACGAAAGAGTCTTCTACAGGTACAGAAAGCGATTCAACAAACTGTTATCTGAAGGTGCTGGAGACACTTGTGAAGCTGCATCGCTCTTTTATTATCTTAATCGCACATGCTTTAACGGACTCTGTAGGTTCAACCGCAGCGGCGAATTCAACGTACCATTCGGTTCATACAAGACCATCAACTATAAGAGTAATTTTCTTGAATATCAGGAATTGTTCTCAGAATGGAAATTTACCTGCCGAAGCTTTGATCGATTAAGGCTTGAGCCAACGGATTTCGTCTATGCTGATCCGCCATATGATGTGGAGTTCACACAGTACTCTAAGGATGGCTTCACCTGGGAAGATCAAGTTAGAACGGCAGAATGGCTCACTAAACATCCAGGGCCGGTGATTCTTTCAAACCAAGCGACCAGAAAGATCGTGCAGCTCTACGGCGATTTAGGTTATCGCCTTCATAAACTGCCGGCGCCTAGACGCATAAGCTGCAACGGAGATAGAACTCCTGCAGAAGAAGTCCTTGCATTGAGAAATCTGAAAAAGCTGTAAAAATGAAGGCTCGAGGAACCTTAACCGGAGGCGTTTTGGAGAGAATGATACTCCCGGCGCTCGACGCTGGTGGATATGAGTTCGCAGTCAGAGTAAATGTAGGTACTCGATTAGGTCACGGAGTTCATTTTGTAGATGTCGTTGCTTCGAAAGAGAGCAGGAGTTTATTGATATCTCTTAAGTGGCAACAAGTATCTGGGACCGCTGAACAGAAAATTCCATATGAGGTTATTTGTCTCGCTGCCACTTTAGAAGAGAAGCGGCATGACAAGGCATATCTTGTGCTCGGTGGTGAAGGCTGGAAACTTCGTAGTTTCTATACCAGTGGCGCGCTCTCAAAGTATTTGCGAGGCATTGAAAATGTTGAAATCGTGACGCTCGAAAGTTTCGTAGCAAAAGCAAATCGCGCCCTATTGTGAAAGGTGACGAGCTACACCCAAGGGATGAGGTCAGTACCACCTCGCGGTAGCGGGTGGGTGCGAAGCTTTTGAGTTCAGAATTCTTAGCGAGAAGGATAAATGGCTTCGCACCCACCCGCTACCGCGAGGTGGTACTGACCTCATTCGATTGTGCTCTCAATTTTTTCATAGCTTCTCCGAGCCGAAATGTCGAAAAGTTAACGCTAATTGAGCAACGATCAATCGTCGCAACAACGTGTCCAACCAACTTCGTACTCAAACGTGGATTCCGGAGCTTATCTATGTAAACGGCCGTTTCGTATCTGATACGGCGCTCGTGACAGATAATAAGGGCCGGATTCTCGAACTGGGGCCCGCCGCAAGTTATGCGACAGGAACTCGTTTACAAAACCGCGCAATCCTCTCCGGGCTTGTTAACGCTCACTCACATGCTTTTCAACGAGTGATTCGTGGTCGCACTGAATATCGCTCAAGTGACACGACGGACAGTTTTTGGACGTGGCGCGAGTTGATGTATCGCGCCGCAAACACACTCGACGTCGATGACATCTACGTCGCATCCCGAATGGCTTTCCTCGAGATGGCGCTCTCGGGAATCACTGCCGTTGGTGAGTTCCATTATCTTCATCATGCTCCGAATGGTGAGCCTTATGACGATCCGAACCTGATTGCGAAGGAAGTAATTCGCGCCGCGCACGACGCTGGTTTGCGAATCGCGCTATTGCGAGTGGCATACGAACGCTCAGGATTCAATCAGGGACCAAATCCGCTGCAGAAGAGATTCATCGAAAGTGCCGAGACTTATTGCCACAACCTTGACCGTCTGCGTTCTGATCTTGGCGACAATGCATCAGCTTGGGCTGGTTCTGCGCCTCATAGCATCCGAGCGGTCTCACTCAATTATTTGAAAACCGTTAATGACTACGCCTCACAAAACAACCTGGCGATGCACATGCACGTGGCGGAACAACCCGCTGAAGTTGCTGCCTGTATTGAAGAGCATGGCCGATCACCAGTCGCCCTGCTCGACACGGAAGGATTACTCAGCGACAAATTCACGGCTGTACACGCCATTCATGTGACCTCGAAAGCAATTCCTGCCTTGGCAAAGAACGGCGCGTTTGTCTGCGCTTGTCCAACAACTGAACGAAACCTGGGCGATGGCGTAGTTCCAGCGGACGAATATCTGGAAAACGGAGTACCGATGTGTTTCGGGACCGATAGTCACGCTCAGATCGATCTCCTGGAAGACGCGAGAGAGCTCGAATACCACTTACGCTTGCAACGCAAAGAACGAAATGTTCTGGCTCCATCCAACGAGCACGGGCGTGCGGCTCTCGCAACGCGATTGTTCGATTGTGTGACGATTAATGGCGCGAAGAGCATTCATTTCGATGGAGGTCTGATGAAGAGTGGAGCACCCGCTGATTTCTTCACAGTTGATCTCAACGACCCATCAATCGCAGGTGCGTCAGAAGAGAATCTGTTGAGCAACATCGTGTTCGCGCTCTCTCGAACCGCAATCAAGGACGTCGTCGTGCAGGGAAAAAGAATTGTGGAAGATGGTCATCATCAAGATGAAGGCGAGATCATTGAGCAGTTCAGTTCACTCCAATCGCGATTATGGGGCAAGGGATGACAGGTCGTGCAAAGTTCGTCGCTGTTGCTCACTCTAGCATTCTAAGGTTGGCACTCCTTCTTAAAAACTCTCTGCGTTACCTCTGCGTTTTCTGCGTCTCTGCGGTTGTAGAATGTGCGCGCCCTATTTTTGCCGCAGAGACGCAGAGAACGCGGAGGTAGCGCAGAGAATCATTACGTTTCACCAAGTTATCTGCTTTTTCCTAAGCAGAGGCTCCGGAGTGAGAACCGCTGTATGACCGTTAAGCAAACACTCGCAGACTTAGTCGCTATCGATTCCGTCTCGTCGCGATCAAACTCGAAGATCATCGAATACTTGCAGCACCGTTGCGAGCGCTCCGGATTTTCTGTAAAGCGGTTTTCATATAACGATGGCAATGAAAAGATCAACTTGCTCGCAACGATAGGCGATGATCAGTCGTACGCTGAGTTAGCGTTAGTTGGTCACACTGACACTGTTCCTTACGACCCAAACTGGATCGAGGCAACAACACTCACTGAGAAGGACGGTAAACTATTTGGTCGTGGTGCTTGCGATACGAAAGGATTCATCGCAGCCGCACTCACCGCCATCGATAATGTCGACTTGAATCGTTTGAAACGACCGCTCGCTTTAGTATTCACTGCCGACGAAGAGATCGGGCTTCTCGGCGCAAAGTACCTCGCTGAGCTTAATCCAATAAGACTGCGCTACAGCATTGTTGGTGAACCAACGTCGTTACAGCCAATTCGAGCCGGAAAAGGATATGCCCTGGCTGAAGTGATTGTTCGCGGGCGTGAGGCGCACAGCGCTTATCCAGCACTGGGATCGTCCGCGGTCTTTCGTGCAGCGCGTCTCGTCTCGCGTCTGGAAGGGATCGCTCAACAAATCCAGTCACAAACGCACGATGGTTTCGATCCACCCTTCACTACACTAAACGTCGGCGTGATCAATGGTGGCACTGCGAAAAATGTCATAGCAGGAGAGTGCCGGTTTACTTTGGAATGGCGCCCAATCCCAACCCAGGATCCAACACTAGTTTTGGATCTTCTCCACGCAGGGATCGAGGAAGAGAAAAAGTCGGATCCGGGGTTTGACTGTGAAATTGACTTTTCACGGAGAGACTCGGGTTTTGAAACTTCGAGCGAATCTTTGCTGGTGACATTTCTGGAAGATACAGCGAAGAAGAAGGCCGGCAGTGTCGCTTTTGGAACTGAGGGCGCACAGATGGCACGGCTTGGAAGTGAAGCTGTTGTGCTCGGTCCCGGTGACATTCGTCAAGCCCACAGAACCGGCGAGTTCGTGCCTATCGACGAGTTGAAGGGCGGCGTTGAGATCCTCACCAAAGCCATCAACCACTTCTGCTGCTGACGAGTTTTTAACCACAGATTACACAGATTACGCAGATTATTTTACCTAACTTCAGCCGTGGCCAGCTCTAACGTAATCGGTGTAATCTGCGTAATCTGTGGACTATAATCGCGGTGGAGGCAACCAGCCTGCCCTGTTTTCCATCGGAATTCTGGTAAGCAATCATCATATTTCAAAGGTTTCTCCCGAAATGCACTTCATACGTCGGTCGTTTTTGCTGTTCGCGGTTCTATTCGTGTTACTGCTTCAGCCGGTAAGCCTTTTTTCCCAATCCGAACAACCCCTGACAAGCAAGGAGTTCGTGGCACTGCTTTACCAGTTGCCTCGCTACCCTGAAAAACGAGACGAGCTCGTAGATGAGATTCGGAAACGTGGGATCGCCTTTACGCTCACGGATGGCATGCGATCACTTGTGGCAACCAAGAGTGGAAATGATGCGCTCTTGAGACGCACGTTGGAGGAGGCTGAAAGGCGACGAGTAAATCCAACGGCTTCCGCATTACCACCTACCACCGAGGGCGATGAACTGTTGCAGCGTACTCGCAACGTGACGCTGGCTGCAGCTAACGCAATGCCCGACTTCATTGTTAAGCAATTAATCCGTCGCTCGGTCGCTTATGGAACTACGACGAACTGGATTCCGCAGGACACGCTTTCAATTGCAGTCGGTTATCGCGCAAACCAGGGGGAGGAGTACAAACTTCTTACGGTTAATGGCATGCCTGCCGCCGAGGAGGTAAAGGAAAGTGGTGACTACAGCAAGTACGTAAAGGGTGCTACCTCGAGTGGGGTCGAGTACATCTCAGCACTTGCCGACATTTTCAAGCCCGAATCACAGACGGAATTTCGCATGGTCGATACGGACGTCATCCAGGGACGCCGCACTATCGTTTATGAATATTCGGTTAAAAAAGAGAACTCTCAACTTACGTTAAGCGTCGGCGAGACTGGAGCACGCGTCACCGCCGGTTCGCGTGGACGGATGTGGATTGATCGCGAGTTGGATCGGGTACTCAGATTTGAACAGATAGCAACGGAGATACAGGCAGGCTTTCCGATCACTGCAGCCAGTAGTTTGATCGACTACGACTGGGTGACGATCAACGAACACAAGTATTTGTTGCCTTTCCATTCAGAGATTCTGATGACACGTGTGCAACCTCAATTCGTCTTGCAAAGCCGAAACGACGTTCGCTTTCGCAGCTATCAAAAGTTTGGTGCTGAGTTGAAAGTTATCGATGAAGTTGGAGAAGACGACGATCCTGCTGATGCTGCGCCACCGCCTCCACCGAAACTTAAACCAAAACCGCCGCAACCGTGAAGTTGAGCTTGGTGGTTGGTGCTGTACTTCACTCCGGAGGGTGGCATGTTTATAGATCGCGCAGCATAAAGCCCTCGGAATTCTCAAGCACTATAAACGTGTCCCTCCTCCGGAGTGATGACGGCTGACCTAGCGTGAGGCACCAACCACAAAGTACGCTTGGGTACAGACTTTTCCACAGCCAAACGTAATATCCGACCGCCCCAGGAATCACTCTTCTCTCCTTGAGCAAATTGACGGTCTACGAATGTAGACGTTTTTAAGTCTTAGTGTTCTCCCCAGGCGACACGTAACATCCCCTGCAACTTTTACAATCCGTGTGTTTGGGTCCGATTTACATTGCCCTTTCCGAGGTACGGGCTTTGCAACCGCCAGATTCAGCAGTTAAGGAGATCTCACAATGAAGCCCAGAATCCTGATCGTCGATGACGATGAGGCGATCACGCAACAACTTTACTGGACGCTCACAGACGAGTACGACGTAGTGACGGCAAATGACATGAGCACGGCGATTCGTAGGGCGACTTTCTATAAACCGGATATTTCGATACTGGATCTCCAAATGCCTCCCGACAAGAATGAACCTACGATGGGTCTTCAGTTACTCGCATTCATAAAGGGTCATTTGCCGAATTCGCGAGTTCTGATTATGAGTTCGAATGACCAGGTCGAAGTGCAACAGGCTTGTTTCAAAGCCGGAGCCGATGAGTTCTTCGATAAGCCATTCGAAATTAAAGACATGCTGGCGACTATTTGTCGTCTGTCGCCGGTTCACAAGTTGGAACTTATTGCCCAGATTCTTTGACACATTCGATCGCAACCCACTAACCGCGATCGTTTCGCGCACCAGAGATGAATCCCACTTCATCGGCTGGTGTCTGTCAGGGCCGTCGCTCCGGTCCCTCCTGGAGCGACGGCTCTTTTTTTGGAAACAATCATTTGAAGAAGTGGACTTTGGACTTTGGGCGTGGTTGTAGCGAGGGGTAACTAACAAGCGCCTTCTAAAACCAAAGACCTAAGACCAAAGTCCAAAGTTCACTTCTTCAAATGGCAAATGAGAACTGTCAAATGACCAATAACAAATGACTCTTTCTTCCTCAATGACACACCCCTGCCCCTTCTGACATAATGAGCATCCCTGAGGCGGAATCCAATCCTGTTCATGAATCGATCACATTTCGATCTCAAATGAGTGAAGGTATCGAGAAAGTTCGGGGAGTTACTGAACTCCCGTTATTTCCCCTACCAATAGTTCTCTTTCCCGGCGTTCCGCTGCCTCTACATATCTTCGAACCAAGATACCGGCAGATGCTGGAAAACATACGTCTAACAAACAACTTGTTCGGGCTCGTTTACTTCGATTCATCAACCTCGGATCGTGATGTTCCCACTCCTGGACAAATCGGATGCGTCGCGGAAGTAACCGAAACTCTCACGTTTCCTGATGGGCGTTCGAATATCCTCACCCTGGGCGTCATTAGATTTCGCATCGAATCCTACATTGAACGCGGAGACTCCTACCTGGTAGTGCGCGTCTCTTATTTCGAAGACGACGATGAGGACGAAGGATCACTCAGCAAATCGGCGACCGAGGTGGGCGAGACATTCACTCGGATCGCGCGCGCGGTCCGAACGATAAACGACGAACGAATGAATCTGCCTGACATTTCAGACACGGAGCCGCAACGTTTATCGTTTCTTGTCGCTGCCGCAATAGAAGTTGAAATAGAAGTGAAACAGGAGCTGCTTGAACTTCGTTCGACGTCCGAACGTCTGCAGCGTTTAAAGGGACTTCTGAATCGTGCTGTGGATGGATACGAAGAACGAGCGCGAATTCATGAGCTCGCGAAGAGCAATGGACACAGCGGTAAGAAGATCGAGATCGAATGAACAACTCGGAAGATAAAGCGATCTCGGTACGAGTGCTATTTTTTGGTGGTGCCAAAGATATAACGGGCACTGGTTCAATTGAGCTCTCGATGTCTGCTCCGGCAAACCTCACTGACGCCAAAACTCTGCTCATCCAAAAATTTCCCGGGCTGGAACGATTCGGGCGCTCGCTCCTCTTCGCCGTAAACCAGGAATACGCGGCCCCTGATAAAGCAATTAAGTCAAACGACGAACTGGCCGTCTTTCCACCCGTAAGCGGCGGCTCTGAGGCTGTTTGTGACTATCGTTGCCCGCATGATTTTTTTGAGGTGACGACTGACGCCATTGATGTCGGGGCGGTTGCACGCCGTGTTGTTCTTCCGGAGTGTGGTGCGACTGTCACGCTTGATGGGTATGCTCGCAAGTGGACGGCCGGACGAGAGACTGAGTATCTGGTGTACGAAGCATATGAACCGATGGCGCTGTCAGAGATGGAAAAGCTCGGAGCTGCAGCACATAAACAATTCGAGATCGCTCACGTGGGAATCGTACATCGAACTGGTCGTTTGGAGATTGGAGAGACCAGCGTCGTGATCGCAGTCAGTGCACCGCACAGACATGCCGCATTTCAGGCTTGTGAGTGGCTTATTAAAGAACTGAAACGCACCGTACCAATTTGGAAGAAAGAAGTCTTTCAGGATGGAGAGGTCTGGGTCGAAGGGGAAGGATGATCTCAGATCTCAGATTCCAGATCCCAGATTAAAGAATTCCGGGATGCTTTAATCTGGGATCTGAGATCTGGGATCTGGGATCTTTTAAACTTCTTCCAGCTCTTCATCCGCCGATGGTTCAACTAACGAAGCGCTCGTCACTTTGTCAGACGCCTCTGTCTTGATCAGTCGCACTCCCTGAGCGCTCCTGCCCGTCTTACGTATCTCCGATGCTTCCAGACGAATCAACTTACCTTGTTGCGTAATGATCATGATTTCGGAATCGTCTTCTACCGGAAAGACCGCAACAACCTTGCCGGTTTTTTCCGTCGTCTTCATGTTTATCACGCCCTTGCCTCCGCGCGCCTGGAGTCGATAGGTTGTAATCGGTGTCTGTTTGCCGTACCCCTGCTCTGAAACAGACAACATCCGTTCGGTATCTTCAGCAGAAACAGGACAGACCGAGACGACGTAATCATCTGGCCGCAAATCGATTCCTCGGGTTCCGCGCGTTGCCCTTCCCATTGGCCGCGCATTTTTCTCGTCGAACCTGATTGCCAGTCCGTTGTGCGTGGCAATGAAGATTCGCTTGGTGCCATCGGTAAGTACGACGTCCAATAGCCGATCACCATCGTCAACATTAATCGCGATGATTCCGTTCGACCGAATGTTCTGGAAATCGGAGAGCGCAGTCTTTTTGATGATACCCTTCCGAGTCACCATCACAACATAGCGGCCGTCAGAGAATTCTTTGACCGGTACAACTCCTGCGAGCTTTCGGTCTGAAGGTATGTTGATTAGATTGACAACGGCTTTTCCACGAGCCGAAGCCGCAGCATCCGGGACCTCATGCACCTTGATTTTGTAGACCATCCCATCGTCGGTGAAGATCATGAGATACGCATGGGTGGACGCGATAAACAGATGCTCGACGAAGTCTCCGTTCTTGGCGGATGCACCAAATCTTCCCTTTCCGCCTCGTCCCTGGCGTGAATACGTTGTTACGGGAGTGCGTTTGATGTAACCACTGTTGGTTACTGTGATCGCTACGTCTTCGTCGGCTATGAGGTCTTCGATAGATAACTCAACACCCTCATCGACGATCTCAGTTCGCCGTTCATCACCAAAATCTTTTTTGACTTCTTCGAGCTCCGTCTGAATAACTCGTCGCAGCGATCGCTCGTTTGCAAGAATCTCCTCCAATTCCGCGATGAGCTTGATGATATTTTCATACTCATCGGTGATTTTCTGACGTTCAAGGGCTGACAGCCTGCGTAACTGCAAGTCGAGGATCGCTTGCGCTTGAAGTTCCGAGAACGCAAGTCGTTCCATCGTCTTCTGCAGTTTGGTCAGGTAGGTCTTCAGTTGAACGTCTGAGGGAACACCTTTCCACGATTTGACCTCGCTCATCGTGGCCATTTGTGCCGTCAACCACTGCTTCGCTTCATCGACGGAGCGTGAGTTTCGAATCAAGGTCACAATCGCATCCAGAGCATCAATGGCTTTGGTTAGCCCCTCGAGGATGTGCGCACGCGCTCTCGCCTTCCGCAACTCATATTCGGTCCGGCGCCGCACAACCTCTCGACGAAACTCGACGAAACACTCGAGCATCTGCTTGAGGTTCAGCACACGAGGCTGGCCATTGACAATCGCCAGGTTAATAACACCAAACGACGATTGCATCGGCGTGAGTTTGTAAAGCTTATTCAAGACTACTTGCGGAACTGCGTCTCGTTTCAATTCAACAACTATTCGCATTCCACTGCGATCGGATTCATCACGCAGATCGGAAATTCCATCCAGCTTCTTCTCATTGATTAGTTCAGCAATTCGTTCGATGAGGCGAGCTTTATTGACCTGGAACGGAATCTCGGTGATGACGATTGCATCTCGTTCCTGCGATCCCCTGCCGATGCGATCGATTCCAGCGCGCGCGCGTAGTTGCAAAACCCCCCGGCCTTCGAGGTACGACTTTATGATCTCCTCACGTCCATAAATGAAGCCACCGGTTGGGAAATCTGGACCAGTAACGATCTTGGTTAGTGCTTCGACAGGAAGATCCGGGTCCTTGAGAAGAGCAATGGTGGCGTCAATAATCTCTGTCAGATTATGGGGTGGGATTTTCGTCGCCATACCAACCGCAATACCGTCTGAACCGTTGATTAACAGATTCGGAACGCGGGTCGGCAGAACTTTTGGTTCGCTTAACGATTCATCATAATTCGGTTGGAAATCAACCGTTTCTTTTTCGATGTCTGCCAGAATTTCGTTGGCCAAACGAGCCATACGAATCTCGGTGTAACGCATAGCGGCGGCAGCATCGCCATCAACAGAACCGAAGTTCCCCTGACCGTCAACCAGGGGATATCGCATTGAAAAGTCCTGCGCGAGACGAACGATCGTGTCGTACACAGGAATATCGCCGTGCGGGTGATACTTACCAATGACATCGCCGACGATGCGAGCACTTTTCTTGTAGGGTTTGTTATAGCTGTTTCCAAGCTCGTGCATCGCCCACAACACCCGCCGATGCACCGGCTTCAATCCGTCTCGAATATCCGGCAACGCGCGGCCTATGATCACCGACATTGCATAGTCGAGGTAGGATCGACGCATCTCGTCTTCAATGTTTATATGGTTGCGTTCAGAAGTCGTTTCCATCTAACAAACCTTTCCAGTACAATCCGCCAGCGTTACACAGTTAGACCCGTCGATTGAAGAAAAATAAACAAACTTGCGGCTCGGGTTTTAGAGTAAAAAACAGGTGGTACATTCGCTTTCAATGACCAGTATTTTAGCCTTTTTGGAGCCTTTTTGGCAAACCCCTTCACCCCACAGAACTCTAATAAAATCAATAGCTTCAGTCGGGTTTGCAAAGAAATGTTGAGGATAGTTTTTCGTACCTGAAACAGCGCCGTGCGACAGGGCTGTTAGCCTGTCGTGGAGCCCGCTTGCGGAACACAACAGGCTGACAGCCTGTCGTACAAGTTTTCGAAGATGAGTGAACATCAGAAGCGAATCCGTGAAAGACTAGAGCTACAGATTCCTGTGCGTGTTGTGTGCCGCGAGACACCTGACTTCGAATGGATGGAAGTTACGCGACTTCAAAACGTGACGCCCTTTGGCGCGGGATTCACACTAAAAAGGCCGACTGAAAAAGGGCGGATACTGCACATGACGATTCCAATGCCCCGCCAGCTTCGCGTCTTCGACCATGCTGAAGATCAATACCGAGTCTGGGCACTCGTGCGTTACGTGAAAGGCAAGACAAATCCGGAAAATAACAGACCCTTCTTCGACATCGGAGTTGCTTTTATTGGAAAGCGAGCACCGGCAAGCTATCAAAACGAACCCTGGCGACGTTATGAAATCGCAACTTCTTCACTTCAACGAATGATAACTGTTGAAGAAATGCACGTCGTGGGAACGGCGGATCAACGAGTGCACACAAGACACTTTATCCCGGTCGATTTGCTTTTGGAGACGCTCGACGAAAAGGGTGAGGTCGAAACAAGCGAATCGACTGTAACGGAAAACATCAGCCGCAAAGGGGCCACGATTTTCACGTCGCTACGACTGCCCGTTGGCCGCTTTATTCGATTGACGAGCGCGCAGTATGGATTGACTGTTTTTGCTGTGATTCGCTCGCTCAGCACGGGCGCTGACGGTATTCCTCGAATTCACGTCGAGTTCATCGACAAGGAATGGCCGTTGTAGAATACGCATATGGCCCCAACTCCACGCGTCACAATCCAGCGACAGGTCTTATTAGTTGAGATTGAGCGACGCTGTTCCTTTGTTGATTGCAATGCTCGAGCTTTCATTGGTCTCACGAAAGCCGAAGCATTACGCTACGACGGGTTCGACTGCCCTGAGTGCGAGCGCCGGAACCCAGATCATCTTAATAAAACTGATATTCCCGATTGGTGGGATGAGATTAGAGCGAGTCGCGAACCAGCTCACTGATTTCCCTTGAATAATAACGGCTCAATCCCACAGACAACTTCGACCCGCGCTGAGAACGGGCGCTCAATGCTGCCTCAATGGGTACTCGATAAGATCCGAACGGTGGTTGCTCTTGCGAGTCGCGTGCTGTGGAAGATCGAATTCAGAGGTGTTGAAAACGTTCCCGCAGAGGGTGGTCTGATCATCGCATCGAATCACCAAACATACATCGACCCTTTCTGGCTCTCGTTACCCATCAAACGACCAACCCGTTATTTAGCATGGAGCGATGCATTCAACTGGCCCATCGTAGGACGATGTCTGATCTGGTTTGGAGCATGGCCACTAGCGCTCGAACGTAGCGATCCTGCAGCCATAAGGCGTTCGTTACAGTGGCTGCGTGAGGGTGGTGCAGTGGTTATCTTTCCCGAAGGCGCCAGGAGCACGGCAAGTGGATCGCTTGATAAGTTTAAGGCTGGTGCTGTACGACTTGCGCTGGAAGCTGATGTTCCGATTCTTCCCGTTACGATCAAGGGAGGCAATCAAATTTGGCCGAAGGGTTGGCGTCTACCTCATCTCGGTAAGGTTGAGATCATCTATCACCCTTTGTACCACGCTTCGCCGGCGCCAAACGAAGAAAACCGGCACTGTGCTAAAAGGGAAAGTGAACGGCTGGCACAGGTGATTGGATCGGCGCTTTAGTGCCAACGAGCAAATAGGTCCTATTTTAGTTGACGTTCACCCGAGTTCTTGAAGCATCGCCTCATGTACCAAACCATTCGTTGCCAGAATTTTCTTTGTGTAGATGCTCAATGGTTCGTTTCTAAAATTCGTAACTGTCCCGCCAGCTTCTTCAATCAAAAGAACTCCTGCAGCCATGTCCCAGGGGTTCAAACCATCTTCCCAAAAACCGTCGAATCGGCCACATGCAACATACGCCAGGTCGATCGCCGCTGATCCGTCGCGCCTAACCGCCTGCGCAATCATCGTAAACCTGGCGAACTCGCGCGCGAAATCAGGCCGTTCACGAACGTTGTAAGGGAAACCGGTGCACAACATCGCACTGCCAAGCTCTTCGACATCTGAAACTCGGACTCGTCTGTCATTCAAGGTTGTGCCCTGGCCTCGCTCAGCAGCAAACATCTCCTTGCGCATTGGATCGTAAACAACACCCAATTCGAGCACTCCATCGTGTTCGACTCCGATAGAAACACTAAAACACGGATAGGCGTGCGCGTAATTTGTTGTCCCGTCCAGAGGATCGATGATCCACTTCCATGAGCTGTCGTTGCTAATCGAAATAGTTTCACCCGATTCTTCAGCGAGGATTGCATGTCGCGGGTAATGAGACCGAATTCGATCGATGATTAACTCTTCAGCGGCGATGTCGGCTTCGGTGACTAGATCGATGTCGCCTTTGTTGGTTATGCGTGCTGAGCCAAGTCGCTGGATCAGAAGACTGCCGGCATCGAATGCGAGTTGTTTAGCGAAGGTTAGCAAGGGTGATAAGAATCATCATCCACAGATTACGCAGATTACGCAGATTCTTTTTAAAGGTCGGCGCTGCTGTCCTATTTGAAATCTGCGTAATCTGTGTAATCTGTGGATGATTTAACCGTCGATCATCGGCACCTTAATCTCTTTCTCAATCGCCGTCCGTTCGGCCTCTTCATAACCTGCATCGACATGACGAGCTACTCCCAAACCAGGATCGTTAGTCAATACCCGATTCAGTCTCCGGGAGGCTTCGGCGGTTCCATCAGCAACCGACACCTGGCCCGCGTGCAATGAATACCCAATTCCCACGCCGCCGCCATGATGAAATGACACCCAACTCGCGCCACTAGCGGTGTTGAGTAGTGCGTTCAGTATTGGCCAGTCGGCGACTGCATCCGAACCGTCTTTCATTCCTTCCGTTTCGCGAAACGGAGACGCGACCGATCCTGTATCGAGGTGATCGCGCCCGATTGCGACCGGAGCCTGCAATTCACCTCTCTTCACCAAATCATTTATCGCTTCCCCCATTTCGGCGCGTTCACCATACCCAAGCCAACAAATTCGTGCTGGTAAACCCTGAAAGTGAACCCGATCGCGAGCAAGTCTCAACCAACGATTGAGCGTCTGATCGTCGGGAAACAATTCCAACGCCAAATCATCGGTCTTGCGAATGTCGTTAGTGTCTCCCGAGAGCGCAACCCAACGAAATGGTCCCTTGCCCTCACAGAACAATGGTCGAATGTATTCGGGGACAAAACCGGGAATCTCAAACGCGTCTTGGCAACCTGCATCAAAAGCCTGCTTGCGAATATTGTTGCCGTAATCGAATGCAACACCTCCAGCTCGCTTTAACGCCAACATAGCATCGACGTGCGCAGCCATTGAATGCATCGAAAGATCTACGTATTGTGCCGGGTCTTTTTCACGCAATTCGAGCGCGGCTTCGAGAGACAAACCGGCCGGCACGTAACCGTTCAACGGATCGTGGGCACTAGTCTGATCGGTCACTGCATCAATCTTGACTCCGCGTCTGACAATCTCTGGCAACACTTCGGCACAGTTGCCAACTAATCCAACGGAGATCGCACGCTTCTGCTCTCGAGCTTCCTCACAAATATTTAAGGCCTCATCAAGGCTAAAGGCGATGCGATCGCAATAGCCGGTGCGAACTCTTCGATCGATTCTTTTAGGATCGATATCGATTCCCAGAAACACCGCGCCGTTGAGCGTGGCTGCGAGTGGTTGCGCGCCACCCATTCCACCCATACCGCCGGATAAGATCAGCCTGCCTGACAGATCGCCACCAAAGTGTTTGTCAGCCATCGCCGCAAAGGTCTCGAAAGTTCCCTGAACAATGCCCTGCGTGCCGATGTAGATCCAGCTGCCCGCAGTCATTTGTCCATACATCATCAAGCCGCGGCGTTCGAGTTCATGAAAGTTTTCCCAGTTTGCCCACGCACCTACCAGATTTGAATTCGCTATTAACACACGAGGTGCGTAGTCGTGCGTACGAAACACACCAACGGGTTTGCCCGACTGCACGAGCAGAGTTTCATCGTTCTCGATTGTTTTTAGCTCGCGGACAATCGCATCAAAACAATTCCAGTTGCGTGCGGCTTTTCCGGCACCACCGTAGACGATTAGCTGATCGGGCTTCTCTGCGACGTCGGGATCGAGATTGTTCATCAAACAACGCAGAGCGGCTTCCTGATGCCAACTTTTGCAGTTCAACGTAGAACCGCGTGGCGCGTGAATAGTTTCTCTCATAATAAAATGCCGATATGCTTTAGCTTGTAGTGACTCAACCAACCAATGCCGGAGTTTCTAAGAGCTGGTAATCGTTGCGGGGCTTGGTTGGTTGCGTCACGACAAGCTAAAGCATATCGGACAACCTTCACCCTTCGGCAAACCAAAGACGACTGAACCATCCATCCTGGTCTCGTTTCATCAATTGCTCCAACTCACCCGAGTCGAGCCACACACCACCGCAGTTGTCGCACGTATCAATCAGTACTTCTTCAAATTTCTTTTCCTGGAGGTTGCCATCGCAGCGCGGACAGCTCATGGTGGATATGCCGGCCGCTTTCGCCTCAGCCGCTAGTTTGATCTTTGCGCGCAGCTTCTCGATTGCTTCCGAGTTCTTGCGATTGAAATATTCTTCTTCTAATCCGCGCCGGCGATCGTCCAGTCCATCTCCCATGCTGTCCTCCTGATTAGTTGGCGGTTGAAATCAGCGTTATAGGACCTGTTTGACATATTGGACCCAATAACAACAACTACATGTTTCTTCATAAGATGCTTTCAAAATGATCGCCTCGGATTAAACCAACAATCGTCTCAATATCGCCCGCCATCGACCGATCTCTATCTGTGGACGGTACACTCTCTCGAATAATGTCATATGCCCGCTTCACACCACGACCAGGCGAAAGTGGCCGCCTGAATTCAAGTGCTTGCGCTGCGGTCAACAACTCGATCGCTGTAGCCATTTCTGCCAATTCAACGATCGTGCGCAGCTTTGTTGCCGACGTCATCCCCATCGAGACGTGATCCTCTTTACCGCCATCAGTAGGAACATTATCGATACTTGCCGGGTGGGCCAACACCTTCGCTTCATTTAACAAAGCGACAGCTGACACTTGCAGCATCATGAATCCTGAAGAAATTCCGGGTTGCGCCGTTAGAAATGGAGGCAGGCCTTCGTTTGAATCAGGATTAACGAGGCGATCGATTCGCCGTTCAGTAATACTCATCAAATCAGTCAACGCAATAGCTGCGTAGTCAAGAACCAGGGCAATAGGTGCGCCATGGAAATTCCCTCCGGATAAAACTTCATCAGTATCCGGAAAGACCAGTGGATTATCTGTGGCGCTTCCCGTTTCTACTTCGATTGTTTCTCGAGCATGTTGGATTGCGTTGCGCACAGCGCCATGAACCTGAGGCATACAACGAAGGCTGTATGCATCCTGCACGCGAGGATCGTTGGTCAAATGCGACTTACGAATTTCACTATCCGCCAAAAGCTCACGCAAATGGGTTGCAACTTCCACCTGTCCCAAATGGGGTCTGGCTTTATGGATGCGTGGATCAAAAGCGACCGGAGTTCCTCGCAAGGCTTCCAGGGTCATTGCTCCGGCAACATCGGCGAGACGCGACAACATTTCAGCGCGGTGCAACGCCAGACCACCGACAGCACACATTGCCTGTGTGCCGTTCAGTAGTACGAGACCCTCTTTCACTTCAAGCTGAATTGGCGCAATGCCGGCGCGCTCCAAAGCAATTGCACTTGGAAGTCGCTCTCCTTTAAAGAACGCTTCGCCTTCACCAATGGCGGTCGAGGCCAGATGTGCAAGTGGCGCCAGATCCCCACTGGCTCCGACTGAACCTTTTTCCGGAATCACGGGAGTAACGCCGCGTTCGAGCATAGCTATCAACGTCTCAATAACTAACGGACGAGCGCCACTCAAACCCGCGGCGATAACGTTTGCTCTTAACAGCAGCATCGCCCTGGCTTCCGGAATTGATAAAGGGCGGCCCAGACCTACAGCGTGACTCCGCACAAGATTGAGTTGGAGATCGCGTAACTCTGACGTTTGAATGCTAACGTCAGACAGCTTACCGAACCCAGTATTCACGCCATAAACGGTTCGACCTTCGGAAACTATCTGTTCGACGACGCGCCGCGAGGTTTCCACACGTTCTCGTGCTTCATGCGCAAGCGACACCTGCTCCCGCTCGTAAGCGACGTCAGCAATTTGACTCAGGGTTAGTCTTTGCCCGTTGAGAGATAGCATTATTGAAGATTTAAAATCTCAGATTGAAGGTTGGTCGGAGGCCAGTGTGCAATAGGTCCTAAAGGTCGAATAGGTCCTATATACAACTGAGATCAACCTTGAATCAGAAATCTTAAATCTGAAATAATCTATCCTCCCCACTCACGTCGTCTGTCTCTGTCCCGATCAGGGTCAGGCGTTTCGGAGATGTCGATCTTCTTTAATTCTGATGTTGTGCTTCCAAGTCGAACTCTCTGCCGCGCGCGTTTTGCTCTTACGGTCGTGCGACGCGTGGTGGCCGCCGTCCAGCTCGTCATTCGTTTCAACGGTCGCAGAGAGAACTCATGCTGCGGTAAAACCTCTCCGGTAGCTTCCCGTAGTCGTAAAGTTCCAATCGCGAAGATTGCAATCGCGGAATTGAAAACCACACCAATCACAAAGACGATCCAGCCTGGGACGATGCCCACGGTCGCTCGGTCGATAAAAGAGTTGAAGTCTCTGGCAGGTAATGGATGCAGATAAACTTTCAAATTCCAACTCAGCGCAAGCAGAGCAAAGATCCACAAGTAGTTTCGCCGCAACCGGCGACCGACTGCCTCCCACTCGGTAATTGTAAAGTGTGGCGTCGTTAAATCCGCTGCTAAGTGTTCTGCCCAGGCTTCATCGGCGGGAGCTACGTTCGGAGCAAGCAGATTAGCGAAGTATCCTGTTTCGAGGACACGCACGCGGCTGGACCAAATCTCGTAGTATCGATATCGTCGCGCCTCCATTAAGAGAAAGATCGCTACGAGTATCGAGTTGATCGGAATTACGAAGTGGGGATTGCTTGGGGAACTGAAGACAAAAGAGAGCGTGGCTCCGGCCGTAATTACGGCCCAGTTCGTGGTCGTGTCGAGGCGATTCCGCCAGGTGTTGGAACGCTGCACTTCGCCACGATAGAAGTGAATCATAGCCGTGTTGAATTCTGACGGCGACATTCGCTTCATCGCTGTACCAGGCGAATGAGTTTCTGAAGCGCCGGGATCAGCCGCGGAAGACGCAGGCCTGAGTCGCCCTGTGCCTCTTTCGGTCGATAGTGATCCGCTTCCTCTTTGGCTTACTTCGGTGGTCATGAAACTGAATCGAGAGGGGTGCGCCTGCCAGAATGGGGCGCAGAACCCCGGGAAACGATAATAGCACGGGGGTATTCATTGGTCATTTGTCATTTTCCATTTCTCAGTTGATCGATGATTAGGCCCGATACGTTCAATAGATCCTATTTCAGCGATCAAATGAAAAATGGAAAATGAGAAATGACCAATGAATACCCGTTCTTGACACCCTTTTCACCCAAACCCTATAGTTTGACCCCTCGGTTATTTGAAGGATTAAGAGTGAAGAATGCCGCCGAAACAGCTTTGGATGAACACTGGATGCGGCAGGCACTCGATGCCGCTCGCGAGGCGCAACAACGTGGTGAAGTCCCGGTTGGCACTTGCATCGTCAGTGACGGAAAACTCCTCTCAGTTTCGGGAAACCGAACGCGAACAGACTGCGATCCTACAGCCCACGCTGAAATAGTCGCACTTCGCGACGCTTCCAAAATTGCCGGCAATTATCGTTTGACCGGGACGGAAGTTTTTTCGACGATTGAGCCGTGCGCCATGTGCGCTGGAGCACTGATACAGGCAAGGATCAGGCGCCTGGTTTATGGCGCTGATGATGAACGCGCGGGTGCAGTAAAATCGCGCTTTAGAATTTGCGACACGGATTTTTTGAACCATCGCATCGAAGTGGTATCGGGCGTTCTCGAGAATGAATGTCGTGAGTTGATGCAGGAGTTTTTTAAAAACAGAAGGAATGTCCGATAAACTGTTAGTTTGTCGATGCGTGAATTACTGGCCCTTTCTATTTTAGGGGCCTGCTCGGCACGACACGACAAACTAAAAAGTTCGTCGGACACAACTGCGGAGAGGTCGCATAGTGGATTAGTGCACCGGTCTCGAAAACCGGAGTGGGTTTACGCCCACCGTGGGTTCGAATCCCACCCTCTCCGCCATTAATCTTTATGAATTAAGATGGTCTCAGCAGAATTGCTTGAGTGAGCTCTTAGGAGTGGCTAAACTTAGCCACTCTTTTTTCTTGCGACAGTTTTTGCGGCGATTCGCCTGTTCACTCCTACTTCGCCAGCTGAATCAATGCCGAAAGAGACTCCATCAGATACAACTCTGGCAGATGATATACGGCGCGGAGAAAGTGTCGCCGAAACAGCCGTATATGAAAAATACGGAGCTCGCGTTTACTACCTTGCTCTGAGTGAACTCCGATCAAGAGAGGACGCTGAAGATGTTCGAGTTGAGACTTTCTTGCGAGTGATCAAGGCCCTCCGCAATGGTCAACTACGTTCCCCTGCGGCATTACCAGCCTTTGTCCTGGGCATAGCAAAGAATGTCATTCGGGAAAGAATCAGACAGCGACGTAAGGAGGAGCGGATCGCACAGGAAGACAACGAGCCGGGTGATCCATTCTTCATCGATCCCTGTGTGAAGCAGGCAATCAAACAAGTTATCCGCAGATTAAAGCCGAGGGAGCAGGCATTTCTCGTTATGTATTTTTATCAGGAGCTTCCACCCGATCAAATAGCCGCTCGGTTAAACCTAAAACCAGAGCGCCTTCGTCTAATCAAGTCTCGCGCTTTAAAGCATTTTAGAGAGGTGTATTCGAGGTTAGTCAAAAATTAATTGATACGTTCGGAAGAGAATAGTCACCTTATAACAATGAAGCATTCCCAGATCGAAGATCAGCACATCGTCGTACGTTATATTCGTAACCAGCTCAACGACGACCAACGGAGTGAATTCCAGGCACACTTCTTTGCATGCGATGAATGCTTTACTAACTTGCAGACGATGGAACGGTTGATAGCCGGCGTTCGTGATGGGGTGGAAAGCGGTTTAATTTCAGCTGAGCTGACGAAGCCGGTTTTGCCCCCGTTTTGGAATAGATGGTTCAAACCTGCATTTGCGATTACCGCGATCGCAACGGTTATCTTAACGGCCTTTGTCGCATGGTTGATGCTTGTGCGCCTACCCGAACTGCGTAATCAATTAACCCTTGAACGACATGCCCGTGAGGATCTCGAGATTAGGAAACAGCGAGAAATTGATGACCTAAATAACCGTCTCACCAAAGGAGAGCCAGGGGGAACAACCCTTCAACCTAAACCTGATGAAGTATCAGACGTAAACCGCAAACCCGGCTCAGTTTCGTCTGAACTCATCGCGCGCAATATACCCGTGGTAGTTCTTGCATCGACGCGAGGCGGTGAGGACGTCAACCAGGTAAGACTATTGCCAAATAGTTCGCACTTCGCGTGTTGGATGGAAGTTGGACCAGGATTAGGTTCCGAGCTCTTCCAGGTGGAGGCGTTTAATGAGTCTGGCGCGCTGATCGCTCTTCTCCGCGAAATTAAGAAGAACCGCAAAGGTGCCGTGATTGCAACCTTCCCTGCACAGGAATTTTCTGCCGGCGACTATCGCATACGACTGTATGGACTTCCGAAATCGGATCGATCTTTGGTCGGCGAATTCAAACTACACATCGATAAGTGACCCGGCCTGCGGGCGGTCACGCTCGTTCTGGCAAACTCCTCACGCTTTGCTATATCATCGGCTCAACTTACCAATCGTTTTCCGATCTCTCCTGAGGTAGTTTTTATGTTCCTCCTTCGCGCTACCTTCATTTGTATCGTTGGTTTTCTCTCTCTATCCACACCGGTTCTTGCATTTCAAGCTCAAACCGTCGACAGCGCAAAGAACCAGACCACCTCAGAGCCTCAGGTAGCGGAAATTGATCAATTGTTAAAGGAATGCGGGGATTTAATTCGCAAAGGGCGGTTTGCGAATCTCACCGCGAAGGCGAATGAAGCTCTCAAGCTCAGCCGAATATTGAATGACAAATATCGAATGGCGCAGTCTCTCGGCTACCTGGGAAGTGCAGATTTCTATCTCGGTCACCTCGAACAAGCACTCGACAGTCATGAGCAAGCTGCCGCGCTTGCAGAAGTTGCCGGCAACAAACAATTCTATGGAGCATCTCTGCAAAATATCGGCGCGACTCTTACCGCAATGGGACAGTATGAGGAGGCACTTTTTTACCTCAGCAAAACGCTCGAGATTGGGAAAGAGCTCAACGCCGGCATCCGCTTATGGGGCCCGTTAAGAAATATCGGTGACCTCTACCTGCATTTGGGCGACTTCGACGAAGCGGAGACAACCCTTCTTCAGGCACTGGCGCTGACCAGACAATACAAGAACCAATTGTTCGAAGAATCGACACTCACCCAATTAATCTCCGTGCCATTAGGTAGACATGATTACAATTCGGCACTCGAATACGCTCGACAGGCTGCAGCCATCGATGCTGTGTTGAAACACCCCGCGGCAAGATATGAGTTACTGAATAACACTGCCGTCGTTTACCAGGAAATGGGTAACTATCTGAAAGCGATCGAGATGTATCAACAGGCCCTCGAATTGGCTCAAAGTTCCGGGACCACGCTGGCTGAGGCGGTTATAAGTAGCAACATAGGCGCTTGTCAGAATTCGCTCGGCCAATCTACAGAAGCGTTGAAGATGGAATTGAAGGCTCGGGACATTCTGGAAAATATGGGCAGCGCTGCATACCCCGTCGAAGAATCATTAGTTGGCTGGAGGATCGGATTAATAAGAGAAAAACTGGGCCAGGTGGATGAGGCGTTGAAGGTGTTTTATGACTCGATTAGCAAGATCGAGCGTGTACGCGCAGGCGCAGTACGAACCGAATCAGCACGAGCAGCGATTGGGGCGTCGAGCTCACGGCTTTTCTTCGACACGATTGAATTGCTTGTTGCGTTGAAGAGACCTGCAGAAGCTTTTGCTGTCGCCGAACGGTTTCGCGCGAGGGCGTTTCTGGATCTGCTGGCCGAAGAGCGGATTGATCTTCGTCAAGATCTAACGGCTGAACAGAGGAAAAACGAAGATACCTTGACGACTCAGATTAGTGCGATCCAGAAAGAAAGACTATCGCAGAGTGTCGACGCTGATCGGCGGCAACAGCTGGATGCTGACTTGACTGCTGCGGAAAATGCTCTGGACGAATTCTATCTCGAGCTACGTCACGACAATCCTCGTTATGCGAGCCTCCGGCATGCAGAATTGGTCAGCACGGAACGCGTGCAAAAGGAATTACTAGATTCGGATTCCGCGCTGGTTGAGTTCATGTTGGGAGACAAACATTCGTATGCGTTGGTGTTGAGCCGGACGAACGTGAGTGCTGTTCAATTGCCGGCCCGCAAAGATATAGAAGACCAGGTTGCCTCGTACCGGAAACTCCTTAATCACAGAGTCTCCGCTCTGACTGTCAAAACTGATCTAGCTGAGTACACGGCAGCGAGTCTGAAACTGTACCGAACGATTTTCGAGCCGCTCGAGCAGTCACTTGGCGGCAGTCGCAAGCTAATTATTGCACCTGATGGGGCGCTCGCATACTTGCCCTTTGAGACATTGTCATCAAGCAACAGACGACAACTCCTGCTGGAAAGATTTCAGATTACTTATGTTCCATCAGCTTCGGCCCTGGCGACACTCAGCGCGCGAACCAGGGAGAAAACTGTAACGCGCAAAGGCCTGATAGCTTTTGGCGATCCGCTCTACAACACCGACATTAATTCGCCGAAGACTGGCGGAGACCCAACCCAAGGAGTCGATCCTCATCATCAGGAACGCGGCTTCGAGTTTACCCAGCTTCCATACACACGCTATGAGGTGGAAAGCATAAGCAAGCTTTTTCCAAACGATCAAAGCAAAGTCTACCTTGGTGTAAACGCCAACGAAGAGGCAGTTAAAACGGCGAATCTCGATCAATATCGCTACCTTCATTTTGCGACTCACGCACTGGTTGACGATCGCGTTCCAGGCCGTTCAGGAATTGTGCTGTCGTTGACTAATAACGGGAAAGAAGACGGCATCTTACAAGTGGGTGAGATTATGCGGCTACGATTGAATGCTGAGCAGGTGACATTGTCGGCATGCAGCACTGCCTTGGGTCGATTTTTTGAAGGTGAAGGTATAGTCGGATTAACTCGTGGGTTTTTGTATGCTGGCGCCGACAGCGTGGTTGTCAGTTTATGGAATGTTAGTGATACCGCGACAGCTGAGCTCATGAGAGCCTTTTATACGAACCTGAATCGAGGTCTGCCGCGCGGAGAAGCGTTACGACAAGCCAAGTTGAAGATGGTGCGTGCGAGAAATCTCGAGTGGACCCACCCTTATTTCTGGGCTCCCTTTGTACTGGTGGGTAAATCGTGAGCTGTCGAAAATTGTTAAGTTTGTATGCTGGGTACACAGGCAGACGCCTCAACGTTCAGCACCATGGTCTCTGACCCGGCCGCTACCTATTCAACTCTTCATACGGCACCACACGCCACCGATTGTACCCTTCAGACTCATTCAACTTCTGAACAACAACACTGACATCCTGCTGAGGAATCAAGCGAGAATGAGTTTGCTGATCCTCGATTGGCCACGTGCCGCGAACAATATGATCCCAGGCCATTGACGATCGTTCCATGGCGTCCTGACGATATGCATTGGCCTCTTGAATGATTCGTCCACATTGCTGTAATGACCGAGCCGCATTCATCAGACGTTCCTGAAAAACTCGGTCGTCCGTTTTCCAGGATTGCCAGATCCTCATCAACGTTGGCAGATTCTGGTTGAAAGTTGCCTGACTCGTTTGCACACCTGAGTAGTAATACATCCATTTACCGACACCTGATTGACTCGTCAGTACCTCTGCGACCGCTTCCGATTGATTGCCGTTGATAAACGCCTGGAAATGGATCATTTCACCGGGCCCACTGGTCCACCATGGTAAGGGTGCTCGCTCTATGATGTGAATGTCATCGGGTGCGTTCACTAATTTAAACTGTGCCCATAACTCTTGAAGTTCTCTTCCGGGATCACCGAAAGCGGCAACGAGTGGCGCCCTCGCGCCGTAAGGTTGCGCGTAGTAAGCAGCGGCTTCTGGCGTGTAAACCTCCATGGCCTGACCAAAGTCAAAAGTGCCTTCCGGTCCTGTCCCTCCAACGGCACCGTTTTGAGGCTGAACGGTCCATCCGCCCGGAAGATCCAGAGTGGTGCCATCTGAAAGGGTTGTGTGCTGCAGAGGTACCGGTGTGGCAGTTGGAGCAGCGGGCAATGTTTGTTGCGCGAGACGGACTAAGTCTGCGCTTGAGCTGGCAAACTGCTCTGCGCGATCGTAGACAACTGTCACTAAGCATTGTGAGGAGGTGGTTTGAGCATAAGCGATTCCCCGAATTGGTTGCCCATCACGAACGCCATCGATGAGAGCCTGGGCTTCATCATCATTTGCAGTAACCATTGCCGCCAGGACGTGTGGCATTGAGTCGAAGTTGCCGGCAAGTGCCTTCAGAGCACCCAAAACTGCTCCTTTCGCGCTCGAGCCGGTCATTCCCCCGTAGAGCAAATCTCCAGTTCCTGAACTTGGCGGGATCGACCGAAATCCGCCAGGTAGATTTCTGGCGCTGCTCACCACGGGAGATGGGCTGCTGCTATAGCTGTAGCTCGGAGAAGATGAGTAATGAGATGAACGCTTGCAAGCGAGAACGAGCGAGATCAGGAATACAAAATAGAAATAGCGACGAAAAGACTGTCGGGCGGGGCTGGACATTGCCTTGGCCTCCTTAGGGTGACAGACGATATCACCGTGTGCGTTGGCAGGAAATACCTTCGTACCGGCAATACCGGGACCAGATACGTCTTCGCGAAGTAAGTGTCAGGAGGCTTTGAAAATGTATCAGGAAATTTTCGCGGGTTGATAGGTTGTGAGCCTGTCGATGCGGCAGGCTCCTGCGTAGGAAGTTGCTGCAGCCCACTGGAAACGGCAACAGGCTAACAGTCTGTGGCACACAGATTCAGGACACCATACTTGCTCTCTTCATCCTTCATACTTCATACTTCGTCCTTGCCTTCGGAGAGGTGCAGGAGTGGTTGAACTGGCAGCACTGGAAATGCTGTGAACGGGAAACCGTTCCGTGGGTTCGAATCCCACCCTCTCCGCCATCGAATTTAAGATTGAAAATTTCAGATTTCAGATTGACCAGCCGAGGGTTCAATCTTAAATCTGAAATCCCCTGGCCCCCACGACCTTGGCTAAGAACCTCTAGGGGGAACCGGATGGATGATGAAAAGTTAGCTCTTGAAGAAGCTCGTCGCGGGTCTCAGCATGAAGCTGTGAAGGGTCAGGTTGAAGGGCAGGTTCAATCTGAGATTTCCGAACAAGCGGCAGCACGACAACATCCTGCTGAAGCGCAGCGCATTGAACAGGTCGCCACCGATTTTCGTTCAAAGGCAGTTGATGAGGTCATTGACACTGAACGCGAGGTCCAACGTTCCCGAGGGCTGGCGCGCGTATCCCAAGTGGTTGATTACATTTTTTATGTAATCTACGCGCTACTGGGAATGCGTTTTCTGCTGGCGCTCATGGCTGCGCGTAATACCGCGGGCTTCGTACAGTTTATAGTTGCGGTGAGCAATCCGTTCTATGCTCCGTTTCGCGGCATCGTAGCGAGTCCAAGCACCGATCAGGGCCACACGTTGTTATTGCCCGTTGTAGTAGCAATCATTTCTTACGTGTTACTACACTTGCTAATTAACGGGTTCCTGCGAATGCTGGCTCATCGCAAAGTGCAGATATAGATCTTTGGAATTTGGTCTTGGGTCTTTGGTCTTAGGTCTTAGGTAATTTTGGTCCTAGTGGAAACACAAAGACCAAAACCGTAAGGCCACTGTTTTATCAGATCCCGGGCTCCGCACAACGCAAGCCTTGTGAACCCCGCCAGGCCGGGAACGGAGCAACGGTAGCAACGGCAGCGTGTGTTGCGGGAAAGTCCGGGGTCTGGCCAGAAAGATCTTAGATCTCAAATTCAAGATTCAAGATCTGAGATCGTCGCAATCCTTTGCTCCGCAATCCGGTGTCTGCTAAAGTCGGGGCCTCTCCCGCAGTTCCGAAAAAGGAGACAAGCACTCATGAAACGGAGCACGTTACTTTTAGCCGTTCTGTTTGTTCTCGGCCTCTCGTCGAATTCCTTCGCTCAATCCAAAACGCGCGAGCAGATGATTGATGAAATCGCCGCAAAGCGAAAAGAACTGGACACACTTGAGAAAGAGTTTCTTGACGTTTCGGAGACGGATCGCATTGCATTTGCTCAGCTACTATCTCAACCCAACACTGGTTTGATAAGACTCCTTCCACGGGAGAAGTTCGACAGCGAGGTATATAAGAGGTCACAAAAGACGATCACTATGCGTGGAGCAGGTGCTTATTATTCTTTTGTGCAATTAACTCATGAGTATGGTTTCGGATCGGATATCAGTTTGGATCACGACAAACTGTTAGTCGGATTTGCAGGTCTCGATTACGGGATGATTGTTCAAGTCCTGGAACAATCGCTTGATGATCTTTCCGGCGAGAATCCCTCGGTAAGACCTCTGATAGATTACTTGCCACCAAAGACCGAAGCGGCTATACGAAGAGAACAGACTCGATTCGGTCGTGGCGCGACAATCGATGACATTACGTTAAGGTCGAGTGCACCAGTTGAAGTAGGTGCTACGTATTTATTGCGTTCAATCTCATACGATCGTTCTGACATCCTGGTCGGACTTAAAGTGGCAAGGAAAGATTCAGATGGTAGTTTGATAATCGCCTGGAAACTCCTAAACAGATTCGCCGCGCCAAAAGTGGACAGGGAAAAACTCGAAAAATCGCAAGTGGTCTCACTTTTAAAACGAAACACAAACTAAAGAACAGAGGTTGACTGTAAACAGAGCGAATGTCGTATCAAGTCATCGCGCGCAAATGGCGCCCGCAATCGTTCGAAGAAGTAACCGGCCAGGAAGCAATTACTCGCACGCTGCGAAACGCAATTGAACACCAGCGCTTGCATCATGCCTACCTGTTCTCAGGCGCGCGTGGCGTTGGGAAAACAACGACCGCCCGGCTTCTCGCCAAAGGACTCAACTGTCACAAGGCCAAACAACCAACCGCAACGCCATGTCGCACCGACGATCCCGATCAGTGCACGTCGTGTCGTGAAATTAGCGAGAGCCGCTCGATTGACGTACAGGAAATTGACGCCGCGTCGAATACCGGTGTTGAGAATGTGCGTGAAGCAATTATTGCGAGCGTCGGAATCGCACCGGCACGCGACCGTTACAAGATATTCATCATCGATGAAGTACACATGCTCTCTGGGGCCGCTTTCAATGCCTTATTGAAAACCCTGGAAGAGCCGCCGCCGCGAGTGATTTTCATCATGGCGACGACGGAACGGCATAAGGTTCCAGAAACGATCCTGTCTCGCTGCCAACAATTTGAGTTTCGCACAATTGCGACCGCCAAGATTCTCGAGCGTTTGCGATTGATCGCCAAGGCCGAAGAGATAACCATCCCAGATGACGCGCTGCGTGAAATTGCACGCGCGGGTGATGGTTCGATGCGGGATGCGCAATCCGCACTCGATCAGGTCATTAGCTTTGCCGGCGACAAGATCAAAAAAGAAGACGTTGAAATGGCGTTAGGAGTCGCCGGGGCCGACATTCTTACGCGCATAATGGACGCGATCGCAGAAAACAAACCCGCCAATGCAATAAGTGTTGTCGACGACATCGTCATGCGCGGTCACGACCTGAGAAATTTCTGCAGGGATCTACTCGCACACTTCCGCGATCTTCTGATTACCAAAGTTTCAGCAAGTGAAGAACTGTTAGAGTCAGCGGTCTGCACACCGGAGGAGTTGAAGCGACAAGCGCATTTGTTTTCAGAATCAGATCTTGTGCGTTTCTTTCATTCTCTGACTGAGACAGAAACTAAACTTCGCACGGCAACACAGCCGCGATATCAATTGGAAATCGGCATCGTCAAGTTGATGGAGCTTCGGGGGGTTGAGACGATTAGCGAGATCCTCTCTCGGCTGTCTGCGCTCGAATCAGGTCAACCTGTTCCAACAACGTCGAGGAGTCAGTCGAGTTCCGGCAGTGGATCGTCGGGGTCCGGGAGAAGTGGCACCTCGAAGACCTCGTCCAGTTCACGTTCGGCCAGTGCAAGCTTCTCCGCAGCCGCTGCCGCACCGGCAATGGAGACTGAGCGACCAGAACCTCAGCTGAGCGCATTGGAGCCGGCGTCGGAAACATCCGAGACGGAAACTGTAGTTGATCTTTCGATCGATGCGCCCGCGATTGAGCGAATTAAAGTAGCACTGGAAAAACAACGCAAAATGCTTTTGGTTACCGTCCTCGAATCAGCAAACGCCACCACACTTGAATCGGGCGAACTGTATGTCGAGTTTACACCGGAGACTCGCCACTTTCGCGACACACTGACACGACCAGAAAATATCAAGCTCCTGCGCGATGTATGTCAGGAAGTTACCGGGCAGGAAACGGGTGTACGAATTAACGTCAAAGATCCTAAAGAGGACAATGAGCCACTGGGCCGTGAAGAAGAGGAGAAACTCGCGAAGCAGAACCTCCGCGCCTCGGCTGAAAGTCACCCGATGGTTCAGGAGATGCTTCGAAAGTTTCGTGGCGAGTTGGTGGACGTTAGACGGCTGGACGGTAAGTGAGCGAGTAAGGTTGAACCCACACTGAACGGCAAAAGTCCTCATCTCATTCTGACCGGGCCTTCAGCCCGGTGTTAGCGGCAAGATAGGGTAATTAACCGTTTTAACGGTTTATTTGGTGCTTCCATCGGAACAGATTGACGATGCAACGGTTCGAGGTGGTAGCCATTGAAAACCGTTTGAAACGGTTACGCAACGATGATGACGTTAACACCGGGCTGAAGCCCGGTGAGAATGAGATTGAAGACTTTTGAGGCAAACCCACACTGAACAAACTGAGCTACGTGCTCGTATAGGGAGACGCTACGGAGGTATTTGTTGAATGCGTGACCCAGTTTTGGCAGGCGTGCTTAGTTTAATTATTCCCGGCGTTGGTCAACTCTACAACGGTCGGATACTGCCGGGGATCTTATGGCTGATCTTCACACCCGGGTTCTGGCTCGGCACCGGCGGAACACTTGGTTGGATCTGCCATTTGATTTCAGCTTACTGCGCGTATTCGTACGCTAAAGAACACCCGATACGTTAGGAGCAGGAGCAGTAAGACTAACAGGAACTGCTAATCAGTCAACTCATTTGGTTTTGGAGGCAGCGTCGTTGCTGCCTTTGTTTTTTATAATTAGCTACTCCGAACACCGTACTCTTCGGTATGACCTGCAACGGCGCCGAGCAGTTATGGCTGGCAAAAACAAAAGCCAGCAAAGACATGCCTGAGGTCTTCATAGATTCTCAGCTTCGATCAGGATTTTGGCTTTTTCGGTGGCAACGCTCGAGGAATATCGCCATCGTCAAAACCTTCAGCATTTGCCGCGGGCACTTTGCCGGCGCCACCTTTCAAGAGGGGAGGGAGACGAGAGACGGGAATAGTAACGGTGGCGACTGGCTCAACTCTTCTCAGTATTGCGCCGCCACGACCTGCAACCCAAACGTTATTTCCACCACGATAAGCAATTGAAAATAGTGCGGTGCTGGTAATACTCTCCTGAAGCTCCCAAGTTTGACCAGCATCTTTGCTGTAAAGAATGCGACCCTGATCGCCAACAACCAATGCTTCGTTGCGATTTGGTGCTGCTATACCGAACAGATTACCTGTTACTCCACTCTCCAGATCTTTCCAGGTAGTTCCGGCATCATCAGTCCGCAGGATAATTCCGCGTGCCCCGACGATATAACCTCGTTGAGAATCAGCGAAAGTGACAGCGTATAGCCATTCGTTTAGATTTCGATCAACGCGCGTCCATTTCTCGCCACCATCTTCCGTCTTCAAGATCGTGCCGCCTGACCCAACCGCAATGCCGTGCTGCTCGTTAGTAAACGCTACATCTTCCAACCAGCTCATAGTGTTGCTGTGCTGAAAGTGCCAGGACCCGCCTTCGTCGTCTGTGACCCAGATGGCTCCGCGCGCGCCGACAACCCAACCCTTCTTTTCGTTGACGAATGCAACTCCGAACAAACCCTCAGTCGCCGGACTACTCACTACCTGCCAGGTAACGCCGCCAGTCACAGAGTGAAGAATAGTGCCCTTATCACCAACAACCCATCCGCTGCTCTCGTTCACAAACGTAATAGCGTTTAGGTTTGCCGTAGAGTTTGAAGGCCGTATAGTCCAGTTCTTGCCGCCGGAGTTAGTAAACAGGATGCGACCATGCTCGCCTACCGCCCAACCGTGGGAGTTATCGATGAAAAAGATATTTGCCAGATCATCGCGACCTCCGTGCGTCAACCTTCGCCACGAAAGACCACCATCATCGGTTCGCACTACTAAACCGTCCGCGCCTGCAGCCCAGCCCAACGACTCATCAACGAAATGAATTGTGCTCAACCGCGGACCGGTGCGAATGTTCACGGGCAGCCAGATGTGTCCACCATCACCGGTGGTCAATATCACGCCGCCTTCTCCCGCAGCCCAACCGTGAAGCTCATCGATGAAATCAACAGAATAGAGATCAGTGGTTACTAATGAAGAAATTGGTTCCCACGACTCGCCGGCATCTTCCGTGCGCAAGAGTGTTCCACGATATCCAACGATCAAAGCGCGTTTCAGCGAAACGAACGTGACGCCAGTCAGCGCTACAGATGAAATTTCCTTTTTCTCTTTCCACTCCGCGCCGCCATTGTGCGTGACAAGTATCGTCCCGCGAGAACCAACCGCAATTCCGTTTTTCGCGCTTTCAAAAGCTACCGAAAAGAGATGCGCAGTCGTGTTGCTCGTTTGTGGCTTCCAGGTAGCACCGCCGTCGGTCGTACCGATAATTGCGCCAAATGTACCAACAGCCCAGCCATGCAATGGATTGTCAGGTGCGAACGTCACCGCGAACAGGTGATCGCGAGTACCAGTTTTTCGCTCGGTCCATTTACTTCCGCCATTCTTCGTAGTGAGGATTACACCGCGTGCCCCGGCAACTACCAGATGGTTTCTATCCCTCAGGTAAATGGCATAAAGGGTGGTATTCGCCGGTGACTCTTGTTGGTCCCAATCAAACCCACCATTGCTTGTCGCGAGAATTACACCGTCGCCACCAACTGCCCAGCCATGTCTCTTATCACTGGCGAACTTGATCGAGTTAATTGCGTTACCTTGAGGTAGTGGATTCTGCCATTGCCATCCCCTTAAAGGATCCTGGCCGTGCGAGATGCCGGGAAACACGAGCGCAAGTGAAAAAAGAAGCGCTAAGGCAATCAAACCGGCTGCTGCAATACCGGATGTTCTGAGCAATCTGAGAGGCACAATCGCGTTCCAGGTTTAATAAATTGGGGAGCCGAAATTATAAAAGGCAATTGTGTTTAATGCGAGGCGTAGCGATGATTTTTAATGTTAGTCGTAATCAGTTACCGTTCCTATCCGATCTTCAGCATCTCGCAATATATTCCCATCAACTCTTTCTGCAGCCGCGATTCGACGAGCAGTTACATCGGCAGTCTCCTGCAATAGGTGACCAACATGACCTCGCGTCCATTGCCAGTTAACACGATGCCTGGCCGCGGCCTCATCCAGTCGTTGCCACCACTTCTGGTTAGTCTTCCGTCGATAGCGGCCATTCATAGTTTCGACGACATAACGAGAGTCGGTAAAAAGATCAACATCACAAGGTTCTCGCAAATTCTCCAGACCAATCGCCGCTGCTACTATTTCCGCCTGTTGATTCGTCGCCTGCCCAATGTATTCGCCAAAAGCGCGCCAGATTCCTTTGTAACCTAATAAAGCGACGCCGGCCGCACGACTCAAGTCCTGACCGTTGCCAAGACTTGATCCGTCGCAGTAGATCTGGACCTTCTTTAGAGATCTATTCTTCTGAGTTTCCATCTAAAACTGAGGTAGCGTAACACGTCTAGATCCAGTCCGTGTACGACAGGCTGTTAGCCTTTCGCGGGCGTGCCTCATTGTAAAAGGTTCTCGGACATCGACAGGCTAACAGCCTGTCGTACAAAGCCACCTATCAGATAGAATCGTGACGTCGCATGTCTCGAAACATGAACAAGGTATTTCGTTTGACTATCGCTGCTTGCAGGAAGTGTGTTTTCGAGTCGCGCGAGGCGCGGTTGCTATTGGGAATGGCGTGGTGGGTTAGTGTCCTTTCCGCGGCAGCGAAACTTTGGCCGTTGCCACGAGCACTTCGCATCGTGTCAGCAGGCGACCAGTTTAAGACGCACGACTACGATCCGGATCTTCCACCCAGACTCGCACGCTCAATCGACGCGGTGCTCTCAACCAACGTCTTTCACTTTAAACCAAGCTGTTGGAAACGTGCCGCAGTTTTGCGTCGCTATCTTTCCAGGAATGGCATAGCTACAAAGATCCAGTTTGGTGTGCGCAATGAAGCTATCGGAAAAGTTGATGGCCACGCGTGGCTGGAATTGGATGGCAAACCATTTCTTGAAACTGCACCCCCTGAATACATCGTGACCTATACGTATCCGTCAGAAAAACCTTACCGAGTTGAAGCAGCGATACTATCTTCCAAGTAAAAAAGGAGAGGTGGGAGCACCTCTCCTTTCCTTAAGAATCCCTGACTTCGATTACGGCAGCGCTTCCACGTTTACGAAGAATTTGAAACTGCCGGTTTGCTGAATGCCGAGAAGGAAGCCCACATCAAGGCTTGCCCCATTTGCCAGCGGTGTTGCGAGCGTCACAGTTCCAGATGACATCGACGAGTTGAAGCCACCGCCATTTGGTTGTGATGGAGGTTGCTCAAGTGTCGTACCCTGGACCGTCACATTGCTTGTGCCGCTTCCACAAGGTGGTCGGTCGACTGTAACAACCACTGCGTTCGAGGTTCGGGGTCGCAAATCGGCGATGCCACTCGGCGCTGGGAACGTCGTGAGATCAACTACTCGCCAGCGAAGGCGTGTGACGTTTCCCCCCGTGTTGTTAGTGACCGTTCGTCGAATATCCAAAGTACCAAACGTGGAATTGTTTGGTGGATCCGAAGTGAAATCACGAACGCGATTTGGCGGGGACGCAGGAGCCACACACGGATCGAGGAGATCAACGGCGAAAGAGGCATTGCGCTCGATCGGTGACGAGAGGTTCTCCGGGCCTGGTGCACCCAGACGCTGACCAGCACCAGCCGATGTTCCATTGGTATCAACGAAAACAAAATCGGCCGCATTGTTGTTCGTATCTTTCAGAGCGCCACCTGTCGGGCAGACGCCGAAAGTTGTAATGCTCCCACCCTTGCCGCAGTTATCGCGATAAAACGAATAATCGATCGAGAAAGGAACCAATGCAGGGTAGCCAGTTCCTTCTTTGTAAAGCGTATTTGCTTCCGAAGTTGAACCGACGGCATCCAGACGGTTCGCTAAATTGAAATTTGCCGCGATACTAGTGTTGAAGATCGCGATACCCGCGTTGTCTGGGATGTCAGTCGTATAAGTAGCATCACCGGTCGCGGTAGTTCCGTTGCCAGCAGGATAAGAAGCAAGGCTATACCCCACACTGTTGACGCAGAGATAATGACCTCTGTTGGGGATAACGGTACCGTTGGGGATAACGCATCGGGCGATACCATTTGAAGCCGCGACGGCATAACCCGTTCCGCCACCGGCCACGGTATGGTCGGCTCCGCTGTTGTTGGCGATTTCAATGAACTCGTCGTTCGCCCCGTTGGGACCACGAACCCGAAATTCCGAGATGACTAATTGACCCACCGCAACCTGTGCTAACCCAAGCATCAGGGTTATCAGGGCAGTTGACACCAAAGAAATCCGAAATGACTTAGACATGCCTGTTTTTTTCTCCTTTGAAGGTTGGCCCACGATTTTTGACTGGCGGAAACCGTAGCACGGTCGTTTGAAGAGCGTCAACAAAATTTAACACTAAGTATTTGTTAAGTTTGTGGCCGGTGAGGTGTGTCCGAGGGCGAGCTCAAGGTTGACCGAGGCTTTGCCCTAAAAGTCTTCATCTCATTCTCACCGGGCTTCAGCCCGGTGCTAATTTCCTGATGGTTGTGTAACCGTTTCAACGGTTTTTCGATTCCGACAACCTGGAACCCTCGTTTTCAAGTTGTCGAAACTGCTGCACAGGTAAAACCGTCTTCTATTCCGCTGCAACACCGGGCTGAAGCTCGGTGAGAATGAGATGAAGAGTTTCAGAGCAAAGCTGTTAACGAAATCTGAAAGCTCTTGGGTTTGTTAGAGAAAGGATGAAGATGGCCCAGATGTGTTAAGCCCGAGACACGAGTTTTCTCATTTCAAGATTCGAAACTAATGTCTCCACACTTTTCTTCGCATGCTCGGGAGTAACTTCATAAATCGTACTCATCTCGACAGCGATATCGTCAACCGTGTGACCTTTTTGGAGGCCGCGCCAAATTAGCGATCCGGTTTCATTCAACTGGTAATACTGTTTAGTTTTTAAGTCGACGAGTATTCCACCGGTGCCTTGAAAATCGGTGTATACGACATCTTTGATTGGAGCGACTGTCATTTGGTCTTCTTAGTCCTCCTGGGTTCATTAGCAACTTAATACACGGGCGTTCAAGCGATCATATGATTCTTCGGCCCATCTCTCGGCGGCCAGATATGTTTCGCGTGAGGCCGCCGAACGTTTTTGTGAACTGTCGCCTTCGAATACCCGCATATTTGTCGAGTCTTTCGAGTATAGACGAGAGACTTTTCTTACGGCATCGGCTTCATCAACCGTCGGTTCAATGCCGAAGAAGTTCAGGATTTCAATCAGCGAGTCAAACGACAATTGCTCATAATTCAGGAGCCTCATGCGAGAATCAAAGTTCGCATCAACCGAGGCAAAGAACCTTCCCAGAGAACGCGCACAATACTCTTCAGCGCCAAGTGATGTCAGCTGCGCTTCATCAACACCCACGATTGCAGCTGCTGCGCCAGGATTGACTTCGGCGCGCATCCACTCCGGAATAGATCGCAAGTTGGAAACTATAGTTTCTACCGGGTTCCGATAAAGAAAGACAAAGGGAACATCTGGCCAAATACTTCTCAAGCGATGGATCTGTAAGGTGCTCGTGCAGGCAAGCTTAACGAAATAATGGCATTCATCGCCCTTCAAACGTTGACCGAGAGCGGTAACAGTCGCTCGCAACAAGAGCTTATACAACAGCTCTTTTGCTGAACCTGATGGGCCATCAGTAAAGAATCGAGTGATGAGTTTATCGATCACCGGCGCTTCGGCAATGACAACTGAATTCTTTACTGCACGGCATGCGTTTGCGACCACAGTTGACCCGCATCTCGAGCTGTGAAGTATGAACCCCGATGGGGAAAGTCCGTCGCACATTTTCTCGAACTGCAAGAGCGCATCAAAAGCAGTTACTACTCGTCCTCGTTTTTCCAATTCAACTCTGGCCAGGGTTTCATTGAAGAATGGCTCTCTAAAATCGATACCATGCAAATCCATCCACTCGATCGCAGGTTGGTCTTCTGCAATCACTGCATCGACAGGACACCACAACTTCAGTGACTCCGGCCTGATATCCGCCAAATGAACTGAGCTGTTTATTGATTGGTGAACCGGCATGAAGGTGAGACGAACGCTCAGCGGCTCTGAAGTACCGGTAAAGTTCGGGACTCGATTTCGTTACCAAACTTTCCACGCCACGGAAGCTTTCCAAATGTATCCAGGCAGAAGAGGCAAGGAGAACTCACATATGGATCCTCCGCGTGATCCACGAGAGACTCGAGTCGGAGTCGCCGAGCCTCAACCTGACTTGACGCAAGGTGCGACAAACGTGCAAACGCCGAAGCGAAATCTTCAGTCTTAAGATCTGCGACGACATCCGTGTCTTCCAAACCTCCACGGAAGCCCGCGAGATTGCAGCACAATGACAATCGGCCCAGGTAATCAATGTTCGCGCTAACGCCTGCCAATGCAGAACACGGCGGAGACACATCCAGATTGTGGTAACCCACGTCGATGCCAATCTTCATTCTGAAGATGCGTGCCAGATTTGCGATCTCTTGATCCGCTTGTTGCCGTTCTGCATAAGACAACGACGAGGCTTCTTCAACTTCGCTCGAAGTAGGCATTATGTGCGCAAAGTTCAGCGACGACGCTCCCAAACGTGCGGCAAAGAGCGCAATCTGTTCCAGCTGTTGAATGGTGTCCCTACGAATGCCCACCTTGACAGTAAAAGGAATGCCAGTCACAAAGCAGCGCGAGAACGCTCGTACCACGCGTTCAAACGATCCCGAACCGCGCCAGGCATCATGAGTCTCGGCGGTGGCTCCGTCCAAACTGAATGCGACATGAGTAATCGCTTCTCGATGAGCCAGGATGTTTGACCATACTCTGTCGAAATGCCAGCCGTTAGTGACAAAGCTAATCTTTAGATCGTTCGCAGCAGAAACATCGAGAATCCGCTCAAATTCCGGATGAAGGATCGGTTCGCCGCCAGTAAAAATAACAGCGGTGATACCCATTACCTCTCGAGCTTGAGTCAGGATGTTGTTGAGAAGATCCGGCGAGAAGAAATGGGCCGGAGTGTGATAAAGCGCGTCTTCGTCACGCAAACAGTAACTGCAATGCAGGTTGCAGATGTTTGTAAGTTCAACGCTTAGTCGCCTTGGACCAAAGCCGTGCATAGAGGTCAGTATGCAGAAAAAGCCTTGTCAGAGATGTTAAGGAACATCCGCGCCGTCAGTTTTGAATCGTTCAAAATGTCGGTCCCGGCTAACAGTTCGAAACCGCTCGTGCTGCTTGCCAATCGACCGAGCATGCGCAAGTGTTCAAGCGAAGTACCCTTATCATACGAAGCCCAGGGGCAAAGTCGCAAAAGCCTGCTCATCGTCTCGCTGGCAGTCAAATTACTAGTGTGACTCGTTTGTTGTCTTGTTAACGTCGGAAAAACGATCGTTCCTGGTTTTGACTGCTCTAGAGGAGCACTACTGAAGTGATCCTGCGGAGTGACACGACGTTTACCCTTAACTTCGCCGTTCATGCCTGGCAGACCGACGGCTGCGAGCGTATCGGACGTCAGCGCAAAGAATCGACGCAAGCCACGCAGCTCTAACTCTTCATCAACTTCTGTCAGCAGAAGAATGTCGTCTGAGAGATAGGACCAGCCCAAATTGGCGAGTTGTGTGGTTAATGTTGATTTGCCGCTCCCAGAAGTACCAGCGATCATAATCGTCGATTTTGAGTCCGGTGAAATCACTCCGGCACTGTGGATCTCAAAGACGCCAGAACGTCTAAGAGCTGGGGCAAGAGCTTGTGAGAGCAATTGCACAAAGGTAGTGGAAGAGCGATCGTCTGTTCTGGCAATCCAGAAATCCACGTGCGAGTGCATGCCAAAGACAATTAGAGCGTGATCAAACTTTAAGTAGTATTGCCTCTCGTCTGTGAAGCACCTGCCACCGCAAGTTATTTCAAAACTTTTTAGATCGGGCGGAATATTTGGCAGGTCAGCGCCGGAATGTATGCGAATCGTGGCGTTTGCAGCTGTGTTGATGTGAGGTGGAAGTAGATTAATAAACCAGCCAGAGAAGACTTCAGAAACTTCTCGATGCGTCCATTCGTCGTCGGTTTCGATAAGAATGATGCGACCGGCAACTAAGTAAAACATCTTAGTTGCCGGTCGTGTAAACAAGAAAACTCCAAAATGGCTTTCGTCAGTACCAACGAACTAGTTGGTGGCACCGCTGGTGGCTGACTGGAAAAATGTTGTTGCTTCCAGAACGTCCACCGGGCTGGAAAGCTCTGGTTCAACAAATGTCTTCTTTGCCGTTGCAACACCTTCAAAATGCGAAGCTGTTTCCGTTTGTGACCCCGTGTTCTCCTGAACTGAAAAACTTTGTTCTTTTGCCAAGGTTTGCCGCCTCCTCGAAAGTTGAGTAGTTATATTATGTCGTTGACTGATTTTGTGGCAACAAGAAATTAGACCATGAATGGATTCAACAACCCAGCACACTAAAAACCAGTCGAAGTTGTTTTAGTTGGATCCTTGAATACTATCCGCAGAGCTCGCCGTTCTGCGTGCAACAAATCTGCTCGCAAAAACAGCTTGATATTAGGGGATAATTTCCTGACCGCATCTTCTACTGACAGCTTATTAAACTCGATGTCGACAGTGTCTTCAGTCTCAAACTGAATATCGACCGGGATTCCCAATTCTTCGCCGATCTTCAAAAGAACCAGGACCAAAGGTTGTTTCCTGGCCTTAACACTTAGCTTGTTCTCCTCGAATTGAATCCGCAGCGGCTGCTCTTCCAATTTCTTTTTCTCAGCATCAGTTTGAGGCTCGACGCCGTCTTCCGTATTGCCCTCGATTAACATGGACTGGGTGGAACTTTGAATTGACGACGTGATCGACGGCTCTCCGGAGTTCGCGTCCCAAAAATATATTCCCAACGGCTTCGGTTGCGTGTTACCGCTCGTTTCGATCTCATAATCGACGTAGACAGCTGGCGCCATCAGCTGCATTGCGGGCTCAAGTGTCAGGCCGCTGAACTCAATCGAAACCACTTCGGATTGCAAAGAGGAGCTGACGACAACTGGAGTCTTCAGTCGCTTACTCAGTTCAGCTGCGATTTCTACCAGCTTGACCTTCTCTGCTTTTAAACTGATGTTGAGTATGGGAGTTGTCTTTACTGAGAGCACGAAACCAGGTTTCGCCTTGTCCCCAGCGTGTTTTGCTTGCTCAACTTTGGAATCCGGCTTTGAATTCTCGGTGCGTTTTTGCGACTCCTGAGCTGACGCTGTCACCAGGGTGAAAAGCACGCAGATCAAAATCATGGTGAGACTCAGCAACCGGTCATTAAATCGTAAGTATCGGTTCAAGGTAAGTTCAAAGTTTGCGATGATGATTATCCTGCAGTCGGGTATGTCTAGAAGTTGGAAGTTGGTTTTTGGATAACGTGAAACTAGCACGGCAAGATTTTTACGTCAATTTGTATTGTGGAACCTAATTCGCGTGCGCAACTTGGACGCAGTCAGTACCACCTAGCGGTGGGTGCGAAGCTCGATGGTCAACGTTCAAAACGAAGCTTCCCACCCACCCGCTACCGCGAGGTGGTACTGACTGATTCCAACTTTGACAAAGATACGAGGCTGCACTAGTCGTGGTGTCCTTTAAATAACAAACGTATGGGTCTTTTCACGTAATACCCCAACCAGAGCGTTCGGGGTAGAGTCATCGCTTCCACATCACGATCTGTTGGATTCAACGCATAGCGCAGATAACGAGCCCGTGAGGACCAGTCCTTTCGAATCTGCCAGTTGTATCGGAAGATCTGGCGACGTGACGCAGGAACATGTTCTGCTCTTTCAAACAACGTTTTCAAGGTTCCGCTCGCTAGTACTTCCAGCGCACCATCTTTTTCAAACTCATTCGTTATAAGCTCTGGAAAGCGCACACCCGGAAGCTTCGCAGACAGATACAATCCCAACAAGAACATTCGCTGGGTCTGCGTTCGGCGAGCACGCTCGAGAAGCTTTGTCCAGTTCAACTGGTGCCTGGACACGATCCAACCAATATCGCAGATCCAAAGCAAACGTTCCCACAAATGGCGCGAGCCGTGTACACACAACGAGAAAAGCATGTCCTCGACATTCAGCGTCTTGAGATTCGCCTGATTTAATTTTACGTGGCTGAGGCAGGACCAAAGATCATCAGCCTGGACGGACGATGCGAATAGATTCGAAGCTACTTCCCAATGCAACTCCACTATCAATTGCCGCTTATAGCGCCGCAGCTGGAGGTTGTGCTGCGTTCTCAACAACAGCTCTCGCTGACTCAATGAAAGTGGCTTCGAGAACTCGTAGCCGTCAGTCAGCAGAAGATCGATTGCCCGACTAACGTCTTCCTTTCGCACCAACACGTCGAGATCAACAAAGCGTCGAAGACTGACGTCGCCGTAAGCAAATAGAGCGAGGACCGCACCCTTGTATGGAACAGCTTCGATATTGGCGCTTTCGAGCAGCTCGATCAGACGTTGGAGCTCCGCCGTTAACAGCACATTCCGCGCTGAGTTCTCCTGAAAATATTTTTGCAGCCGGTGCAGTTGGTCAGGCGGGATCAGGTCTGCAGCACACTGTTGCAACTGTGAATACAGTAACTGCAGCACACCATGGCGGCGGGCAAATACAAAGAGATAGTCCCAATCGAGAGATTTCGCGGCAGAGGACCGAATGCGATCGACGTTTTCGGCGCTGCTATCTGGAGAAATCGCGCACAGCAAGAGCTGCTGTTCAGGTGTGGACGCGTTATAGGTCCAATAGGTCATACAGGTTCTATTTCAACGATCAGCTCATTCGTTCACCTTCAACACGGCTAAGAACGCCTCCTGCGGTATCTCCACCCTGCCCACCTTCTTCATCCGCTTCTTACCTTCTTTCTGCTTCTCGAGCAACTTGCGCTTGCGCGTAATATCGCCGCCGTAGCATTTGGCGATTACATTCTTGCCCAATGCTTTAACCGTTTCCCGCGCGATCACCTTGTTTCCAATCGCCGCTTGAATCGGGACTTCAAACAATTGGCGCGGTATCAGCTGCTTCATCTTCTCTGCCAGTGCGCGCCCCTTTGGTTGTGCAGTGCTGCGATGAAGAATCAACGACAGTGCATCTACCGGCTCGCCGGCAACCAGTACATCAAGCTTGACAAGATCACTTTCCCAGTATCCGGCAAGGTTGTAATCGAGTGATGCATAACCACGCGACACGGACTTGAGGCGATCGTAGAAATCGAGGACTATTTCGTTTAGTGGTAACTCGTACGTCAACATCACTCGATTCGCAGTGATGTATTCAAAACCTTTTTGCACTCCACGCTTCTCTTCGAGCAGCGGCAAGATGCCTCCGAGATGTTCATCAGGAGTCAAAATCACCGCGCGGATGACTGGTTCTTCAATCTTCGCGATCCGACCAGGGTCGGGCATCTTTGCGGGCGAATCGATCTCCTCCACAATGCCGTCAGTCGTAGTCACTACGTAACGCACACTTGGTGCAGTCGTGATCAGGTCAAGGTTGAATTCGCGCTCCAATCGCTCCTGCACGATCTCCATGTGCAACAGACCCAGGAAGCCGCAGCGAAAACCGAATCCCAACGCCGCGGAAGACTCCGGCTCATAAAAAAAAGAAGCGTCGTTTAGCCGCAACTTATCTAAAGCATCGCGGAGTTCTTCGTACTGATTCGTATCCACCGGATACAAACCGGCGAATACCATCGGCTTTATCTCTTGAAATCCAGGAAACGGTTCTTTCGTCGGACGAGCCGCTTCGGTAATAGTGTCACCAATCTGAACATCCGCCACTGCTTTAATCGATGCCGTCAAAAATCCGACCTCGCCAACACCAAGTTGGTTGATAGGCGTTGGGCGTGGTCGATTAACGCCCAGTGTTTCAACCTGGTAGTCACGACCTGTGTTCAGGAATCTGATCTTCATGCCCGGTCGAATCGTTCCATCGATAACGCGAAACAAGACGATGACGCCGCGATACGAGTCGTACCATGAATCGAAGATCAAAGCCTTTAGGGGCGCTTCGCTGTCGCCTTTGGGTGGCGGAACTTCCCGGACAATGGCCTCGAGCACTTCACCGACACCTTCGCCAGTTTTGGCACTTGTAAAAATCGCATTGTGAGTTTCAAGCCCGATGAAGTGCTCGATCTGCTCGATCGCTTTCTCAGGTTCCGCGCCTGGCAGATCGATTTTGTTGATGACCGGAATTAGTTCCAGATTGTTTTCGATAGCGAGATATGTGTTAGCTAGCGTTTGCGCCTCTACGCCTTGAGACGCATCAACAATCAAAAGCGCGCCCTCACATGCCGACAGCGAACGCGAAACCTCATAAGAGAAGTCAACGTGTCCGGGAGTATCGATTAGATTCAGAATGTAGCTAAGGCCATCCTGCGCTTTGTAGTCCAACCTCACGGCGTGAGCTTTTATGGTGATTCCTCGTTCACGTTCCAGATCCATGTTGTCGAGGACCTGGTCTTCCATATCTCGTTCCGACACTGCACCGGTTAGCTCGAGCAGGCGGTCTGCGAGTGTCGACTTGCCATGATCGATGTGGGCAATGATGGAGAAATTACGAATGCGAGATGACTGCATGAATGAATCAGGAATCAGTGGAATAGGTCATATAGGTCATATAGGTCCTATTTCTTCCTTACTCCGGAAAATGTTCGTTGACGTAAGCCGCTGCCTTTTCTTTTGTATCCAGTGACGAGATGAACTCGCCGTTGCGCAGGGCCCAACTCACATGATCTCTCACAAACGACAAATAACGATCGCTGGTTGTGAAATCCGGATTCATTAGACCCAGCTTCACTGAAACTCGTCGCACCATCTCGGTATCGCCGGTCATACTCGCTGCTTGAAAAAGCCGGTGTTTGTCGTCGTCTGACATTCCATTAGTCGAGGAAGAGTCGGACGAACTATCACCGTTTGCATTGGAAGCAGCATTTACGTTTGGACTCGAATTTGAGTTGGAGTTCTTCGCGCTGAAGTTGTAATTGAACTCCCGTTTGGTTCGACCCGGAAGAATTACCAACCACACAACGAGACCGACTACTGCGACCACAATCAGACCCAAGCAACCGGCGCCACCACAACCAAGGGCGATTTTTTGGTTTTTAGTCATCCTTTACCTCTCAGAAGTAGTAGAAATGCGTTAACGAGTTTTCATCCACGCTACACACCGTTCAAGGTGTTGGCGCATATTCACTTCGCTGTCCTGATGCATGTCGCCGTGTCCCGGCAAAACCCATTGGAAGTCGTACGCCAGTAGTTTCTCCATCGATAGTATCTGTTCCGGCCATGAGTACCAGGCTACGCTTCGGAATGCGGTAAGCGTTGCTCTGGTTGGCGACCACGCCAAATGATCTCCGGTAAATAAAAACTTGCGCTTGTAAAGAAAGACCATGTGACCTCGAGTATGTCCCGGCGTGGGGATGGCGAGGAGATCCTTGTCGAGTTGCACTGGCGCGTGACCATCGATCACGTTTTCGATTCCCAGTCTCATGGCGCCGTCGTCCTTATGCATTGTCCGCGAAGTACCAAACTGCTTATGAAACGACTCATGGGCCGCGATGTCGTCCTTGTGCGTTAGAAGCATTCGCGAAACACCACCCATCGAAGCAATCTGTCTAACAAGCTGTGAAGCGAATCGCGGTGAATCGATCAGTACATTACCACCTTCATCGTTTGGTCGGACAATCAGGTAACTCCAGCCACCAAAGCTTGCTTCGGAAGTGAACCCGCAGAAGTAGACGTTCTCACTGATATGCATCGGAAATGCATTGATGCCGACATGGGCGTCGTGTCGTTTTGTAAAGCCAATGGATCCTGTTGGGCAAGCTACCAGGGCCATCAAAGCCAACTTTGTCTCATCCGTGGTTTCAGGCTGATGATGAACACTGCACTGATCGCCGTGGTCGCGAAACACCGACGGAGCAAGTTGGCTACACGTGTCGCAGTCGATGCAGGTCGAGTCCACAAAGAAATCACCGGGTGCGTTTTCAGGTAAGCGTTCTTGCAGATTTGCCATAACAATCCTGGGCTTTGGCTTTTGGTCTTTGGCCTTAACGAGAGAATAAACGTTCGGGTAATCAAAGGCCAAAGAGAGAATGTCCGACGAACTTTAGTTTGTCGATGCTTAGGGTCACGGCATTTGGAAACGTGGGGCCTCGTGATCGACCACTCGACAAACTAAAGTTCGTCGGACATTAAAGCCCGAAGTCGTTAATCAACCGGTGCAGGTAGGATCTGCTGATCCCTAATCTCTTTGCCGCAGCAACCTTGTTTCCACCTTCTGCCTGCAGAGCACTCACGATCATCCGGCGCCGAAGAGCCTCCACGGCTCCTTCCAAAGTTGATTCATCCTGGACATCGGCGCCAGGCAAAGTCCGCAGCATCTTCTCGGGCACAAACTCCAGGCCTAACGCTTCACCGTTACTCAATACCACCAATCGCTCCATCAGGTTCTCTAGTTCACGGACATTTCCTGGCCAATCATATTCGTGCAGGACGTCAATTAACCTCGGTGATAACTCTGGAGCAACGCGTCCGTAACGGCGGGCAGATTTAGCAGCAAAGTGTGCGGCAAGAATTGGAATGTCGTCGTCGCGTTCTCGCAACGCCGGCAGAGCAAGCGGTACGACATTCAACCGAAAGAACAGGTCCTGCCGAAACCGTCCAGCTTCGACTTCGGCTTCAAGGTCCCGATTCGTAGCAGCGATCAAACGAATATCAACTGTGATCGTTCGATTGCCACCAACTCGTTCGAATGAACGTTCCTGCAGAACGCGCAGCAGTTTGACTTGAACAGCCGGAGTCAAGTCTCCTACTTCGTCGAGAAGCAAAGTTCCACCGTTCGCCAGTTCGAATCGTCCTTTGCGTGTTTGTGTCGCTGAAGTAAACGCACCCTTCTCGTGGCCAAAAAGTTCTGACTCGATCAACGACTCCGGCAAGGCAGCACAGCTAACTGCAACAAAGGGCCCAGCGGATCGAGGACTTTCCTCATGAATTGCACGCGCGAGCATCTCCTTACCAGTGCCATTCTCACCAGTAAGCAACACGGTAGCGCTGGTCGAAGCAACTGAACGCGCCTGCTTCAACACGCTCTCAAGCGCAAGACTTGCTCCTATCAAATGAACAAATCCGGGCGGGCGGGGAAGTTCACTTCGTAGTCTCCGATTTTCGATCTCAAGCAAACGCATTCGCGCAGCCTGGTTGACGATATGGAGAAGCTCTGCCGCATCAAGTGGCTTTTCAAAGAATCCGTAAGCTCCACGCTTGACCACTTCGAGTGCTGCTCGTTTGGAATCGCTGCCTGTAATCACGACAACCTGAAGCGGAGGATCCTGCGCGCGAGCCACATCGATAAGAGACAGCCCTTCGGCAATATCATCGATGTGGGGCGGCAGATGTAGATCGCTGACAACTACATCTATCTCCTCGTCAGTTATTAACGAACAGGCTTCTTCTCGCGACGACGCCTGCAACACGCGGTATTCGGGATTCAGAGACCAATACAGGCCACTCCTCACCGCCTCATCGTCATCGACAACAAGGACAGTCCCCTTCGCTGGTGTTTGGGTAGTCATCACCCGGATTCTACTTCCCGAACTAGAAACTAGCCGCTCACGGAAAACTGCAGGGCAGGAGCCGCACGGGGAACCAGCGTAACTCGATAAACCGTATCGTCAGAGCTTTGCCGATTTCCGATTGCCGATTTCCGTATTTTCAGAGGGCTTTGATTATTGTCCTCAAAATCGGCAATAGGCAATTGGAAATCGACAATATTCGCTCAGTTACGCGAGTCGTGTGAGGCGGATGGTAGCACGACGGAAAACGTCGTACCAGAGCCTTCTACGGATGCGACGGTTATTGACCCCGCGCTCGCTTCGATTACTTCGCGGCAGGTATACAGACCCAGGCCAACACCATGTTTCTTGGTCGTTGCAAACGGGCGAAACAGCTGATTATCGATGAAGCTCTGACTCATTCCGTTTCCCGTATCGGTTACGGCGAAAGTTGCTGCACCGCGTGAGGTAAACCCAGCTTCAATAGTTAGCTTGCCCTTCTTTGCATTCATCGCTTCGAGCGCATTGATAACGAGATTTTCGATGACGCGTTCAATTCGTTCCGGGTCGGTAAAGACAAAGAGGTTGGGTGGCAGATTTAACTCGACTTCGTGCTTTTCGCTGACCTGTTTGGCCGTCATCGCGACGACTCTCTTGATTATCGGCACGAGGTCAACACTCTTCGGCATTGGATGTTCGCCACTCAAGCTCGATAAGGGACGCGATAGTCTTGCTACTAGTGACTTCAACTTATCTGTCGCACCAGTCAGTGACTTCAAGGCATCGCGCCGGAACTCTTCGTTATCGAAGTGCGTCTCCATGTTACCGACAATCAGCGATAACGCTTCAATTGCGTTCTTAAGATCATGTGTCAGCATCGCTGAGAGTCTGACGAACGACTGAAAATGGCGGGTTTCCTGCTCACGCGCAATTTGAGTTCGCAGTTGTTCGGTCATGACATTGATGTTGTCCGCAATCGCGCGCGCATCGTCACTCGACTTTAGAATGATCCGGCGATCCAACTCGCCCTTGGCGATTGCAGTAAGATCTTCTTCAACCCGTTCCAACCCGTGCGACTTTTTTCTGACTTGTTGACCGATCAACAACGCAGTGGCAAAGCCGCCAACGAGTGCGAGAAGAATGCCGATGAGGCCTCTCCAATGAGCGTTCGACTGCAACGTTGATCGGTCATAACCGACGGCAATGCCGAGCCCCCACTGAGGCAACGGCGAAAACGCAGTAAGAAAATCACGGTTCGCGCTATTGAAGACTTTCATCCCGGAAACACCCTGAGCGAGCGGTTCTGCGATTGGAAGAAACTCCGGTTGGGCACTGCTGGTAAGTTTGCCCACAAGCTCTCTGTTTGTGTGATAGACGATTCTGGCCGATGGATCCAAAACCGCCACCACCATCTGTTGAGACGAAGTAGGCGTTTGTCTGGTATCGAGAACACGCGAACTGTCCTCAACGACTTCTCCGACGCGCAGCTCCGCTACCAACGTCCCCCAATACGACTTTTCGCTCGACCCGGAAAGTGGCACTGAATATTGCAGATCAGCGCCGTTTAATGTGTGTGCTGGCTGTCTCTTGAATAACTCGCTCGAATTTGATGTCGGTGTTGCGTCAGATGAGTTTATCAGCAAAAAGTCGCGTCCCTGAGCATTCGATTCACGCTCAGCGCGAAACACTGCACGCCTATTCAAATCAAACACAGTAACGCGAAATGCGTGTGCCCTTCCTTTCAACATCGAGAGAACAAGGAACACATCATTTGGCAGCTGCGGTTTTGAATCAACCGGCACACGTGCGGAAACGCTCGTCTCACCTTTTGACACTATGTCGTGAAGTTCCGGAGATGTTGCGACTCGAGTCAACTCAATTTCCTCTTCGCGCAATCGGCGATCGATTTCCCCGGCGAGTAAATTGAGATGTGTCTGTGCCTGGCCGCTTAGTGTTTCATTTACGGTTTTAAGTCCGTTCCAGTAGTTGAAGGCGGCAAGCAGTAAGAGAGGTACAAGGCAGTAAGGCAGATAAGTAAGCGAGCGCTTCATCATCTAACGAGGTTGTCCGACGAACTTTAGTTTGTCGATGCTGAGGGTCGTTGCATTCAGATATTTGCGGGCCTCGTAATCAACCACCCGACAAACTAAAGTTCGTCGGAAATTAAACAGGTTTCCTTCCGAACTCGGCCAGTAGCGGAGCAAGTCGATCGATGACCTGGTCATGAGCGACGCCATTGCTCGCTACTAATCCATTGCGGTTTTGAATTTCGCGGACGTTGTAGTTAAGTGGCCCACCAAAAAGATCACTCAACTTTCCCCCAGCCTCAGTCAATATGATCTGAGGTGCACAAGTATCCCACTGCTTCGTGCGAGGTGATAAATGAATGTACACGTCACACTGCTGTTCCGCCAACAGTCCCACCTTAATGCCAACTGAGCCGCGCTGCACTTCACTTTTGAAACCTAGCGCGGCAACAACTTTGCTCATTCTCGGACTACGGTGTGATCGACTGGCGGCCAGTCGCATTTCGGAGAGTACGTTCTTGTTTGACACTCTTGCTTGTTCGGGTATTTGCCCGGCGCGTTCGATCCAGGTACCGCCGCCATTCACTGCCCGGAAGAGCAACCCGCTCAAAGGTTGGTAAACAACTCCGAGCACACATGCGCCATCTTCAACGAGTCCTATTTGGACGGCAAAATCTCCATTACCATCAATGAAACCATTGGTCCCGTCAAGCGGATCCACCATCCAAACTCGTGATTTAACCAGTCGATGCTCAGTGTCAACTGACTCTTCGGCAAGAATTCCATCTTCGGGAAAGTCTCGCGCGAGTCGTTCGACGATCAACTGGTTCGCAACCCGATCGGCTTGCGTCACTGGCTCGATATCATCGTCGTAATATTTCTGTTCGACTTTGAGAGGCGCATCGTAGTGTTCGAGGATCGACGCCCCAGCCTCACGCGCAAGATCAATGGCAACCCGAAGTTCCCGATCATAACGTCCCATATTTTTTATCCGCAGGTGGCAAGCAGTCAGTACCACCTCGCGGTAGCGGGTGGGTGCGTAGCCTCAAAATCGGTCGTCACAACAAGCTGCGCACCCACCCGCTACCGCGAGGTGGTACTGACTGCTTGCCTTCCTGCTTCGCGGATCACTTCCACCGTTAGCTCAATATCTGCCTTAGTCGTTCGGAAGTTTGTGATACACGCGCGCAATGCGAAGTGTCCATTCACCGTCGCATTTGAAACGTATGCCTGACCACTCTTTTGCACGATTGGCAAAATCTGCTCGTTCAATCGGTCCAGTTCTACTTCGTCGTCAACACCTGACGGACGATAACGGAAACAGCAGATACTCAACTCAACTGGGCTCAGCAACTCGAAGTCATCAGCCTCTTCAACCAGTTGGGCCATATACTCAGCAAGCGCGATGTCACCGCTAATAGCCTCAGCAATTCGTCGAGCGCCGTAGTAACGTAAGGTCAATCCCACTTTCAGTGCGCGGAAGCGTCGCGATAACTCGATGCCGAAATCCCAAAAAGCAAATGTCTCATCGCCAGATAGTCCGTGCACTTTGATGTAATCGGCTTCGTCGGTATTAAACGCCGCTCTTGCCGTTGCCTCGTCTCTGAATAGGAGACAGCCGGCATCCACGGGTACATACAACCATTTATGCGGATCCAGTGAAACCGAATCAGCGAGTTCAAGTCCTGTAAACAAATACTTCTTGCGCACGTCCAATGCTGCCGGAGCACCGTAAGCACCATCTACGTGCAACCAAAGATCAAACTCACGCGCAACTGCTGCGATCTCTTTCAGTGGATCAACCGCGCCGGTGTTCACGGTTCCCGCACTAGCAACGATGCAGAAGGGTCTTAAACCGTTAGTAAGGTCTGTTTGAATTCGTTCGCGCAACTCCCGAACATTCATGCGCGCTCGATCATCACAACTGATCATTCGCACATAATCGCGTCCGAAGCCGAGAATGTCTGCGGCCTTCGGAATCGACATGTGAACTTCATCGGACGTGTAAATGGTTATCGGCGTACCGCTATTCCACAAACCTGTTCTGGCTATCTCTTTACCTAATTGCCTGCGACTCGCAATCAACAAAGCGGTGAGATTCGCCATTGAACCACCGCTCGTCAATAAGCCATGCGCGGTTTTGCTATATCCGATTAGTTCCCCCAACCAGCGAACAACCAACTTCTCAACTTCAGTTCCTCCAGGCGCTGACCGCCAGCAAGTCACGTTTGCATTCAATGCAGAAGTAACGAGGTCCGCATACGCACCGATAGCCGTTGACGGTGATGCAACGTAGCCGAAGAAACGAGGATGACCATTATGCCTGCTGAGATCGAAGATGGTCTGACACTCTTCGATTAGCTGATCAAGCGGTACTGGATCCCAGGCGAGATCTATTTTGGGAAGACTTCCTCTCTTCTCCTGATAATTTCGAGCGACGACATCTCGCTCAGATACCTGGTTGAAGTAGTCTAAAACAAGACGAGTCGACAGATCGGCAATCTGATGAAGTTCGTCGTTCGAAACATCGAGTGCCGATTGCGTGCGCAGTTGTTTTGCTGCAGAACTAGTCATTTGATTCCCGGTGCGATGCCGATCAGGAGAGAAAGACGCTCGGTCCCCGTGTTTGTAACTCCATGTGGAACTCCAGCCGGCGCGATGACCAGGGTACCTGAGTCGACAGTTCTTTCCTCTTCGCCAACCGAAAACTTTCCGACTCCACTAAGGACGAAGTAGAACTTGTCTGCGCCTGCATGGGCATGCACGGGCTGTGTCTGATTGGGCTCAAGACAGTTGAGACCAATCATTACGTGTTCACCCGTCCAGACAGTTGTTTTGAAAAACTTTTCGGGGTTAGCACCTTCGAAGTCACGCCAGTTTAGAAAGTAAGACATGGGACCTGAACCTTCTTGTTTTTTAGAGATCATTGCAGATTTCCGATTGCCCATTGCCGATTTAAGGTTAGGTTTACAAGTCAGTTTATGACAAACTCTCTTCAAATCGGCAATTGGCAATCGGAAATCGGCAATGATGATTCACGGCTGCGCCACTCCAAAAGGAACCGCACGATATCGAGAGCGTTTTGCGAACTCCGCGCCGCATCACTTCAGAAATAAACAGAACCTTACGCTCTCGTCTCTGGGTATCGGAACTTACCTTGGCAACGCCGATCAGGCAACTGACAAAAGTTACGCCGATTCTGTGATTCGTTCGATACAGTTGGGATCGAATGTCATCGATACCGCAGCCAATTACCGGTTCCAGCGAAGCGAACGTTCTATTGGCCAGGCATTAGCGATGCTGACCAGAGAACAGGGATTTGATCGTTCCGAACTCTTGATTTGCACCAAGGGCGGATATTTACCATTCGATGGCACTCAGCCGCGCGATGTTCGTGATTATATCGAAACGACCTTTGTACAAACCGGTGTCGCCTCCTGGGAGGATTTTGTTGGTGGTGTGCACTGCATGACACCTGGATATCTTCAGAATCAACTCGAACAATCGCTGCGGAATATGGACATCGATTGTGTTGACGTCTATTACATTCACAACCCTGAATCTCAACTTGGCTACATCAGTGAATCGGAATTCTATTATCGTCTGCGAATGGCCTTTGACCGTCTTGAAGAGAATCGGGCAAACGGCAAATTGCAATGGTACGGCCTCGCAACCTGGAATGGCTTTCGGGTGAGCAACCAGTCTCGCGAGTATCATTCACTGTCGCGCATAGTTGAAACTGCACAACAAGCCGGCGGCGAAAACCACGGATTCCGCTTCGTGCAGCTGCCTTACAACCTTGCGATGCCGGAAGCGCTTACACTGATGAATCAGAGAATAAACGACGAAGACCTCACGATGCTCGAAGCCGCAGATCAGTTGGGTATAACGGTCATAGCGAGTGCTTCAATGCTTCAGGGACGCGTTGCTCGAGGGCTACCTGAGACGGTCCGTAAACCTCTCGGCTCACTCGCGACCGACGCACAAACCGCAATTCAATTTGTTCGATCTACACCGGGAATCACGACAGCGTTGATCGGCATGAGCCAGGTGGAACACGTTGAAGAAAATCTGAAACTTGTTAATGTTGAACCGGTGGGCGCTGATAATTTCGCGCAGCTGTTTTCTTAATGTCCGACGAACTTTAGTTTGTCGACGGTTTGGGAAGCGACCTCTGGAATCGCAGCGCCTTGCACCACACACATCGACAAACTAAAGTTCGTCGGACATGAACGAGCTTCGCTACAAGTCGTTTAGTGAATTCTGGCCGTTCTACATCAGTGAACACAGCCGGCCAGGAACGCGGATCCTGCACTTGATTGGAACGACCAGTGGGATCCTTTTGGCCGTCTACGTTATAGTCATTGGAAAATGGTGGTTATTTCCTCTCGCTCTGGTCCCCGGCTATGGAGGCGCATGGCTTGGACACTTCCTCATCGAAAAAAACAGACCTGCCACGTTCCAATATCCACTGTGGTCATTTATGGGCGACTACAAAATGATCGCGTTGATGATTACGGGCAGAATAGGACGTGAGATTGCGAAGATTGGAAACGAGAACTAATCAAGAATAAGTCATATAGGTCGAATAGGTCCTATTCTTGACAACCCAGACTCATGAAGACTTACCCCATCCCCGAAATTCCTCACGGCGAAGATTTATGGTTGATGGTTCTTGTCACCTCTGTCAGATCTCGTCGTACTCAACAAGGTCGGCTCTTCTGTGATGCGATGGCGCGTAACTCAACCGGGACTTTGACTCTTAAAGTCTGGGATGAGGTCCTCGCTGCCCAGGGAGATTTGAAGCCCGGTCTCTGGGGCATCACTGGCAGACTCGAAACCTATCAGGACCGATCTCAATTTGTTTTGGCTGAATACCGGCCGATAACGGTTGAGAAGTACCGCGAGCAACTTAACTCAGATCCTGTTCTACCTCGTGCCTACACCTTGGATATCGAAACGCTCACGTTGCCGGAGTTTCGTGAACGCGTCGGTCCGCAGCTCGAAAGATCCTTCCGGCTCGGCAATATGAGGCTCGAGCAACTGCAACGCTATCTCGAAGACATCGCCGCCGAAGAAGAGCGTTGCTATTCGCTGGGCTCGTTGAGTGCAACTTCGGGGCGTGTTTTGTCGATTGCCGTTCATGTCGGACCAATTCCGGGGCTCGAGTTCGCCGGCTTCGAGCAACCGCAGAGTGAATTCGTCTTTGGTATTGATGCCGATGGTTTTGAACAGGGCGAGCGACGAGCACTCTTTGATTTTCTCGAATTAATGAAAGATTTTGATTGTGAATTAGACGAACTGGTGGGTCATAACATCCTCAGTTTCGATCTGCCGTTTATCTTCCAACGCTGTCTTGTGCAGGGAATGCAAATAAGGCCATTCGTGAATCTGGGTGAATACACTGTTCGTGGCGTGTACGACACAATGCGGCAATGGTGGCTCGGCGACAGACGCAGCCGAGTGAGTCTTGACGACATCGCCTGGGCACTGGGGATCGAATCCAGCAAGACGTCAGAAGTTGAAGGCAGCAAAGTCTTCGATTTGTATCAAGCGGGCAAGCTGGATTTGATTCGCGAATACAACCTCAACGACGT
>DATDFV010000155.1:0-5750 GCA_036522415.1 Pyrinomonadaceae bacterium
GAAATCTGTGTAATCTGCGGACAGCTTTCGCTTTATTGCCAGCCGCAGATTTTCCGGCTTGGAGAAGCTTTGGCTATTTCGAGGAAGCGCGGCTCGTAGTCCTTGGCGTAGAGATCGACACTGTGTCTGATCTTGCTGAACAACGTGCACCGCAACCCATCGTCTGTCACTCGGTCGCGCAAGTACATCATTGCGTTAACTTCGCCCCAGTACTCGCGGTCTTCCCAAACCTGAACAGGTGTGCCGCCAATCTTGTCAGCAAGTTCAACCAGCTTTGGATCGTTTGGATTGCGGCCATTGCTCAGGAATATTTTGTTGTACTGCGGAATCAGTTGCGTCTGTAGTTGATAGACTGTGGCGTCAGCTTTCATTGTGCGATTGACGTGACCAAACTCATGCGCGAGTTTGGTAGCGGCCAGAGTGTTGCCCCCGATTCTATTTGAGGATTCGGTTGGTACGAGTGAATTCATCACCGGGAAGTAGATCGGATTCGGATAACCCTCATCCAGACGCATGCCGAGTGTAATTGTTGCCGCTACAAGTTGACCGGCATCGTTCCACTTGTACTTACCGGTTGTGGCACCTTCGGCGTTGTCCTTGGTAATGGTGATGTGCAGAGTAAAGTTTGGATTGCTCTGATATGAATTCCATTGAGTGCGTCCTGCGTCAGTGGAGAGGAATTCCTCTTTCCACTGTTGATAACGTGATAGATATTTAGCAGGTATCTCTTCTTTGATGCCGCCACCGACCTCGTCGCGGCTGGGAGTGTCGTTTGTCTCGATGCCGTGGTATGAAGCGATTAATTGTTGGTCCGCAAGTTCGTACGCGATAGGTTGGGTAAACGTGTGACCAACACTAAACGGAACGATAACGAGCGCGACCAGGATCGACATTAGGAGTGCAATTCGCGACGATCTCATTGGCAGTTTCCTCGGCGTCATTTGACGCAGTCGTCATTGAAGGTGCGGGGCTTCCGAAATGCATGAATGAACGAGTTTTCTAAACTAACTAGTGGTATAAGTCAATAACTTTTGGGACCAAATTGAGTTGATTCAGCCTCTCGGCAAACTAGGAGGACATGTGAATTATCGGGAGCTTGGAAGAACAGGATTTCGAGTATCGTCAATTAGTTTTGGGGCCTGGGCGATTGGCAACGCATGGGGTGAGGTGAAGAGCGATGAGTCATTAAGCGCGCTGCACCGAGCGGTAGATTTGGGGGTGAACTTTTTCGACACGGCCGATGTCTACGGCGATGGCCACAGCGAGCGCTTGCTGGCCCAGTTGAAACGAGAACGCCGCGAAGAGATCATCGTGGCAACTAAGGCCGGTCGAAGGTTGGAACCGCATGTGACTGAGGGGTACAACGCGCAGAACCTGACAGCATTTGTCGAACGAAGTCTCCAGAATCTCGAAGTTGAAACCCTGGATCTGCTGCAATTGCACTGTCCCCCGACTGAGGCCTACTACCGCCCGGATGTGTTTGGTGCTCTGGATGAACTCATCAAGCAGGGAAAGATTCGCCACTATGGCGTCAGTGTTCAGACCGTTGAAGAAGCATTGAAGGCCATTGAGTTTCCGAACGTGCAGAGCGTTCAGATCATTTTCAACATCTTCCGAGAACGTCCGGCGGATCTCTTTTTTGCGGAAGCGGCAAGAAAGCGAGTCGGGATTCTTGCTCGTTTGCCTTTGTCGTCGGGAATGCTGACCGGCAAGTTAAGCCGCTCGAGTCAGTTCGCAACGGACGATCATCGCAATTTTAATCGGCATGGAGAGAGATTTGATCGTGGCGAGACCTTTTCCGGTGTGGATTATGAAATCGGGTTAGCCACCGTCGAAGAATTGCGTGCCCTGGTGCCGTCGGGGATGACGCTCACCCAGTTTGCATTACGTTGGATATTGATGTTCGACGCGGTTACGTGCGCGATACCCGGAGCCAAGCGTCCATCGCAAGTCGAAGAGAATGCAAGCGCTGCTGATCTGCCAGCGTTGTCAGACGAAACAATGCGCCGCGTTCGTGAACTGTACGAACGAAGAATTCAGCCGCTTGTGCATCAGTATTGGTGAACGCTGTCAAGCAAAATCTCAGAACTCAATCTTCAAGCGGTAACGAAACTACGAGAACAGAACAAGTAAGGAAGGGCGGTTTAGCTCCGCTCTTCCCCCAAAGTCACTCTTGGGAAAACAGCGGGGGTTAACCGCCCTTCTTTATTTGTTCTGTTCTGGAGGGTTATGAAAATCTCAGGAACCCAAATCATCATCTGCCTTTTATCTTTGATCATCGTTTCGAAGGTGTCTCAGGCCCAAAGTGGATCGATTACATTTCGATCGATCAATTTGAAGACTCGCACCCTAACTATTGATGGACTCTTTATCGAAACCGCTTCAGGCCGGGCCTCAATCCCCATTACCAACACGATAATCTCTTCAAAGCCGCGAATACTCGCACTAGATGTCGCCGGTCACAAGATAACTATCTCTATTCAACCTCAAGAATCTAACTTCAATCTTTCACTAACCGCCCAACCCAACACGGACATAACCAAATGGGGAATCGCAATCGATTCGACTACGAATGAGTATTACACCGGATTGATGGAACGCGTCATCGACGGTCCACAGTCGAAGTCATGGGCTCCAGGGATTCAGGGAGCCATGAACCTTCGGGGCCAGAAAGTCGACATGATCGTCAAGCCGACGACGTCGATCTATGCGCCTTATTATCTTTCTTCGCGCGGTTATGCGACCTTCGTCAAAGGAAATTGGCCGGGGTATTTCGAATTCGCGGTCTCTGATCCGCGACGAGTGAAGATCGAGTTCGAAGGACCTTCGCTCGAGTTGAAGATCTACACTGCGTCCACGCCTGCTGAACTCGTACGTGCCCATGCAATCGATGCCGGTCCACCCTTCATGCCGCCACGTTGGATGTACATGCCCTGGCGCTGGCGAGACGAACATACCGAGCGCGCAAAGTACTATGACGGAACTCCAGTAACCGGACCATTCAATTCAGAAATCATGGAGGACGTGTTGATGATGAAGGCATTCGGAATTCCGAATGGCATTTACTGGATTGATCGACCCTGGGGTCCGGGAAAACCATGGGGCTACGACGACTTTGATATTGATGAGCAGCGTCTGCCGAATTTCGCCGCGATGGTGCAGTGGCTCGACTCGAATCAAACGAAGACCGTCCTGTGGATCGCTCCGTTCTTTCAGGGAAAGATGATGCAACAGGCGCTCGCGAAGGCCTACGTACTGGCGGGTCAAGTTCGTCCAATCACAGGAAACAACTACCCGATGGTTGATCTGACGAATCCGGCCGCTAAAGAATACTGGCAGGATGGGATCGCCAAGTTACTCAAGTTAGGTGTCGCTGGATTCAAATTGGATCGTGGTGAAGAAGATATTCCGGAGACTGGTTCTTATAAGATCTTCGACGGTCGAACTATCCGAGAAAACCGCAATGCTTATCCGGCAATGTACGTGAAGGCAGTCTATGACGTGGCGAAGAAGTACCGGGGCGATGATTTCTTTTTAATGCCTCGTGCTGCCTACACCGGTAGCGCACCCTACTCTGTGTTTTGGGGTGGTGACATCGGTGGAACTCAGGAAGGACTGCGCGCTTCGATCATCGCAATCCAGCGTTCCGCGGTTATGGGTTATCCAAACTGGGGTTCAGACATCTGCGGCTACAATCAACAGTTGCTCGAACAAGAAGTGTGCGGAAGGTGGCTGGCCTTTGGGGCGTTGAATCCAATTATGGAAGTTGGACCAACGCGGAACGTAGCATTCTGGAACCTTCCGCGTGAACCAAACTATGACGTCCAACTGATCGCACTCTGGAGGTTTTATGCGCGGCTCCACGAACGTCTGATGGATTACAACTATCAATACGCGCAGGAAGCGAACAAGACGGGAATGCCGATAGTTCGTCCACTGTTTCTGGTCGATCCGATTGCGCCCGCGGCCTGGACAAATTGGTGGACGTACCAGTACGGCAACGATCTGCTCGTGTCACCAGTTTGGGAGAAGGGGAAGAGGACTCAGGAAGTCTACTTCCCATCCGGAAAAAACTGGCGAGATGCGTGGAATCCAGAGAAGATCTATCGCGGTGGGACTAGTGTGACAGTGGGCGCCGATGCGCATCAGCTCCCGCTGTTCGTCCGAGTGGGATCTAAATTAGATCTTGGCGACTTAAACAAAGAGTGGAAGGAGTCACTTGAGATAGCCGCCAGGCGTCCGGACTTAAAAGCACTCGATGCAAAATTAAAGTCGTGGTGGGATAAACAACACTGATGTACGACAAACTGTTAGTTTGTCGTACGTCGGGTCAACTACCAAGAAGTCAGTACCATCGCGGTAGCGGGTGGGTGCGCAGCTCGCTTTGACGATTGACTCTTGGCTGCGCACCCACCAGCTACCGCGATGGTACTGACTACATCTAAGAGTGACACAATGAAGCGTCTATCGATTCTTGTTTCGGTTTGCGTCCTGTTGACGTGCCGGCTCGTAGCTGCGCAGAACATAACTGTGGCTCAGGATGGTACGGGTCAGTTTAAGAGCGTGCAGGAAGCGATCATGTCTGTGCCTGCGGGGTCGGCTGACAAACCTGTTGTTATTCATATCCGTCCCGGAATCTATAAAGAGCTCATCTATATTCAACATGAAAAGCGCTTCTTTCGTCTTGTCGGAGAAGATGCAAATAAAACTATCCTGACGTTTGATCTGAACGCCAACATCATCGGTAAAGACAATAAACCCATCACTACCTTTCGTACGCCGTCAACAGTAATTGACGCGGACGACTTCATGGCAGAAAACATCACCTTTGAGAACAGCGCTGGTCCGGTTGGGCAAGCACTGGCGATTCGAGTTGATGGCGACCGTGCGGTGTTTCGTCATTGTCGTTTTCTTGGTTGGCAAGACACGCTTTTTTTGAACCGCGGTCGCCAGTATTTTGAAGACTGCTATATTCAAGGCCACGTCGATTTTATTTTTGGCGCCGCAACTGCGTTCTTTGAACGTTGCCATATTCACTGTTTGCAGAATGGCTATATCGGTGCTGCTTCAACTTACGATTATTACCGGTATGGTTTTGTATTTTCGAATTGCAAAATCACCGGCGAGCCGGACGTAAAGACTTACCTTGGGCGTCCGTGGAGGGACTTCGCGAACACGATCTATCTTGATACGGAAATGTCAGAGGTCGTACGTCCTGAAGGATGGCAGAACTGGAATCTACCGGCACGCGAGAAGACCGCTCGTTACGCTGAGTTCAATAGCAAAGGCCCTGGGGCAAACCCGAAAGCTCGCGTCGCGTGGTCGAGGCAATTGAGCAGTTCACAGGCCAAGAGAATCACCGTACGTGAGGTCTTAGGCGGCAGTGATAAGTGGGCTCCGCTTCGCATGATTGCGGAACTGAAGCCGCAGACAAGAGTGTCTAGATAGTAGAATCGAATCAAAGGACATGCGAGCAAAGAAGAAGTAAGGCGAAGGGCGTCCCTCGTCGAACAGAAGTCCCAACCCCTAATATACGAACGCTCTTCTGTCGGAGCGCGGCCGTCCTCGGCCGCCCCCGTCGAATAGAGGTCATCAGTTACTCCGAGGATCGTGAGTTTTGCAACCGTTGAATTCGCCGGGCGTCCTGTTCGATAGGGGCGGCCGAGGACGGCCGCGCTCCGACAGAAGAGCGTTCGTATATTAGGGGTTGGGACTTCTGTTCGACGAGGGACGCCCTTCGCCTTACTTCT
>DATDFV010000156.1:0-8605 GCA_036522415.1 Pyrinomonadaceae bacterium
GTGTCGTGCCGGCCGGGGATGTCATAAACTTCGAATTCGTTGGCTCCTCTCTTCCAATTTAATCGGTAATCGTTTTCGCCTCTCCCGTACCGGTTATCTCTGGCGCGAAAGTAGGTGATTCGGCCGGGAAGCCGTTGGTTCGGAGGCTCGTAGTTTACCTGTGTGGCCAGGTAAATACCCCATTCGGTTCGTTGGACCGGATCGTCAGAAGCGGATACGCCATCTGCAAACTCCTGCTCGGCAGCATTCAACCGGACAGGTGCAGCATATTCAGGGAATTTCAGACCCAGTTTTCGCGCAACGGATACTCCCGCAGAGAGCACGTAATGCTTTGGTCCAAGTTCTTTTAGATGACGCAAATGTGACACTACCCTTGGGCCAAAGGACAAGGGCAAAGGACAAGCCGTATCAAACATCGCCAGCAACCCGACCTCCTTGCCTTGGTTCGTTAGTTGTTGAGCGATCTCAAAAGCAATCAGTCCACCGAGAGTGTCGCCTACCAGATAATACGGCCCCTCAGAATCAACTTCGCGAATTTCGTTTATGTAATGTGACGCCATGTCTTCAATTCGCGTGAAAGGTTCCTGTATTCCATCGATACCCTGTGCCTGAAGGCCGTAGACCGGCTGATCGGAATCAAGATAAGCCACTAGTGAGCGATATATGAATACATGCGCGCCGCAACCATGAATACAGAAGAGAGGAGGCTTTGATCCTTTTGACTGGATCGCTACTAGGGAAGACCACGACGGTGCGGTTCGATTCCTGAGGATTGCGCCCAGCTGTGAGATGGTTGTTGCCTCGAATAAAGTAGCCAACGGTAATTTTCTGCCGAATCTACTTTCGACCTCGGTGAAGAGTCGAACCGCGAGTAACGAATGGCCCCCCAACTCAAAGAAGTTGTCCTCGGTTCCAACTGAACTAACTCCTAGAAGCTCCTGCCAAATGTTTATAAGTTGTATTTCAATTTCATCCAGGGGTGCTACACACTCACGTTGCAGCATTGCTCGATCTGTTGACGGCTCAGGCAAAGCTTGTCGATCCACTTTGCCGTTGGGATTGAGCGGTATCTTATCAACTCGAACAAATCTCGAGGGCACCATATAGTCGGGAAGTTCATGTGCCAGAAAATTGCGAAGATCAGTAACCTGTAGTAATTCATCGGAGACAAAATAGGCCACGAGAAACTTCTCGCCCACGTCATTGCTCTTCACGGCGACAACACAATCCCGGATTGATGGATATTGCGATAGACATATCTCAATCTCATTCAACTCAATCCGAAACCCTCGCAACTTAATCTGATTGTCCAGTCGTCCAAGATACTCGAGGTTTCCATCCGGTAAACGCCGCGCCAGATCGCCGGTCCTATAAAGACGAGTTGATCCGTCTTTATTGAAGGGATTCGGAACAAATCTCTCCGCGGTGAGGTCCGGTCGATGCAAGTAACCACGCGCTAGTCCGTGACCGCTCAAATAAATCTCGCCTTGCATTCCTTCTGGTACCTGCTGAAGATCGCTATCAAGCAAATAGGCTTCGGTGTTCGAGATGGGCCTTCCGATAATTGCAGGCCCACTGGCGCATCTCAGAGCAAACGTCGAATACGTTGTGTCCTCTGAAGGCCCATAAAGATCAAAGACACGTTGAACGTGAGGAAGTTCATAGAGTTGCTGCACCACGCTTGTCTTCAATGCTTCACCGGCAAGATTTATGGTGCTTACTGTTTTAGGAATGGCATTTAATCTCAGCAATTCTGCAATCGCAGATGGCACTGTATTAATTAAGGTAACTTGTTTCGCGGATTCGAGATGGGCGAGATGCAAAGCGTTATCAGCCAGTATCAAGCTGCCTCCGAGACTAAGTGTAACGAACAACTCGAATACCGAAAGGTCGAAACAGATCGAAGTTGAAGCTAACACTCCTTGCAATTCTTCTGATGAGAAAACTGTGCTGGCCCAATCGATCAGAGCGGCTACACTTTCATGTTGAATTGCAACTCCTTTGGGTTTGCCTGTTGATCCGGATGTATAGATCACATGAGAAAGGTTCTGCGCGACTGTTTCCGTGATTGGATCTTCTTCTCGTTCCTGGTCGATGATGTTCCAGTCATCTAAACAGACGATGTGTGCCTTCCCAGCCGGGACGTTCGAAAGCAAGTGTCTCTGTGTAATGAGGACGGGCGTGGCTGCGTCCTGCGTAATGAATCGCAAACGTTCAGGAGGATAAACCGGGTCAAGTGGAACGTATGCTCCTCCCGCTTTCAAAATCCCAAGAAGGCCTATCAACATCCTTGGCGACCGCTCAACACAGATTCCAACCAGAACTTCGGGTCCGACGCCGAGTTTCCGCAGATAGTGGGCAAGCTGATTCGCTCTTGCGTTAAGCTCTCGATAAGTCAGTTGCTGTTTTTCGAAAACGACGGCGACCGACTCAGGCGCGGACCGAACTTGTCGCTGAAACAACTCTTGAACACAGACCCCTCCGACGCGCCCAATCGTGCTTCTGTTCAAAACCGGACTCATCTTTGCTGCTGGTCGCATTTGAATCGCCTCAGGTGTGGCTTATCAACAAAATTCAAGTATCTGACTTGTAAAAACCGGCCTTTGGGGGATTCTCGGTAAAGCTCTTTGGGCGCCCCAGGTTGGAAATTTCCGGTAAGCTTTAGGTCGAGTCACCAGGAGAAAAGACAGAAAGACCGGGAACTAAAAAGGCGGTTGCTTCTCTCGCGATTTATTTTGCATTATAGGAGAAATCTTGGTCATACGGCGAGCAATGTCGGTCATCCTGGAAAAAAAGTAAAGATACCAACCAGAACCTCAACACTGTTTTTAACTGATTTCGCTTTGCCCTCACTTGATAATGACTTGTACGATTTAGAAAGAAGGAGCGACGACGATGGATCGTGAGGAAAATGACGATAACAGGATTTACAAAGTGGTGCTCAACCATGAGGAGCAATACTCGATCTGGCCGGCCGATCGAGAGAACGCACTAGGCTGGCAGGATGCCGGCAAGACAGGGTCTAAAGCGGAGTGTCTGGAGTACATCAAGGAGGTATGGACCGATATGCGGCCACTCAGCCTGCGTAAGAAAATGGAGGAGGCTGCAAAACAGAATTAACGCGCTGTAACTGGAACATGAAACAGCCCATCTGATGGCCGACATCGCAGCAAACGAAGTTCATGTGTGGCGCGCCTCGCTGGATGTGATGCCCACAATGGTCGAACGACTCCGGCGATTGCTTTCAGACGACGAGCTTGCTCGCGCTGGGCGGTTCCACTTCGAAAGAGATCGTCGGCATTTCATAGTGGCTCGCGGATGTCTGAGGGCCATTCTCTCCCGCTATCTAAAAACGCCTGCAGCAGAAATTGAGTTCATCTATGGGGTTAATGGGAAACCACAACTCGCAGGTTCCAGTCTGCACTCACAACCCCTGTACTTTAATTTGGCGCATTCGGCCGATCTTGCCCTTTACGGCTTTACACGTATTGGCGAGCTTGGCGTAGATCTCGAATTCATCAGGACCGACTTCACCGGTGATGAGATTGCAAATCGATTTTTCTCACCGGGCGAAGTTGCCTGTCTGAATGCAGTGCCGGCAGAGCTACGTCACGAAGCATTCTATAACTGCTGGACCCGTAAGGAAGCTTTCATTAAAGCAACAGGAAGCGGCCTCTCATTGCCATTGGATCAATTCGAGGTAACGCTGACGCCCGGTGAACCGGCACGGCTCTTACGCACAACCTGGGACGAAGCTGAGGCGTCGCGCTGGTCAATAAAATCGATCGATGTAGGCCGACGGTACGTGGCTGCAGTAGCAGTCGCGGCGCACGATTGGGAGTTAAAGAGTTGGGAAGTTGATCATACTCTGCTCGAATTTGAGAATAACGATGATTCGGCTGGCGGATTCGAACCCTCACCTCACTTTCCTTAGTAGCCATCGTGGCTAGCCTGTTACACGTAAACACGGCGGAGCATTTCGGCCGCCGTCTCGTCGAGTTGATCTGACCTACGGACCTCCTCGAAACGGGCAAGCAGATCATCCACTCGTATGCGTCTTTTTTCGGCGCCTCGAAAGTCTTGAACGATTGATCCTCGATGCATCATGATAAGGCGATTACCTAGATTAGCGGCCTGGTGCATGGAGTGAGTAACCATAAGTGTCGTCAAGTTCTCTCGCTTAACGATTTCATCGGTCAAAGCGATTACCTGATCGGCACTCTTCGGATCCAAAGCCGCCGTGTGCTCATCGAGCAACAGTAATTCTGGTTTCAGCCAGGTTGCCATCAATAGTGTCAACGCCTGTCGTTGGCCGCCCGAGAGCCCGCCTATGGGATCATCCAATCTGTTTTCCAGTCCCATCTTTAGTTGGCTCACGCGCTCACGTAACTCGGTTCTTCTATGTCGCCCTAGTAACCAGCCGAGCCGTCGAGGCCTACCGCGTCTGGCGGCAAGCGCGAGATTCTCCGCGACAGACATCTCCGGGGCGGTACCGCTGAAGGGATTTTGGAAAACCCTGCCAACCAACTTTGCTCTTCTGTATTCCGGCCAGTTGGTTATATCGGCGCCGCCAAGCGAAATGACTCCAGAGTCCACGTAGAACGTGCCGCCCACAGCGTTGAGCATTGTGGATTTTCCGGAGCCGTTAGTGCCGATAATGATGACGAAGGATCCATTCTCAAGAGTAAAGTTAACGCCCTGGAGAGCACGGACCTCATTGGGTGTGCCCGGATTGAAAGACTTTCTGATTTCACGCACTTCAAGCATAGGAACCACGCGCCTTCCATCTTTGAATCGTTTTAAGAGTGCGTGGGAGGATTAGGGCCACGAAAACAAAAGCGGCAGTTATTAGCTTCAGATCATTTGGGTCGAGTCCCAGACGAAGGGCTATCGCCACCAGCAGACGAAAGAGCACAGACCCCATGACTGCTGCAACAATGGCCATTCCTGTTTGCGGCGTTCCCACCAACGCTTCGCCGATGATCACGCTCGCCAGTCCCCAAACGATCATACCGATTCCCATTTGAATATCAGCGAAACCCTGGTATTGGGCCAGAAACGCGCCAGCTAATCCGATTAGACCATTTGAGATGGATAATCCGAGAATGATCATACCCTCGTCGTTCACTCCGAGAGCTCGAGCCATCTGACTATTGTTACCCGTGGCGCGCATTGCGGCTCCAAGATTTGTCTGGAAGAACATGTAAAGCAGTATTCCCACGAATACAACGATCACAATTGCCGTGATCAGTATAGAAACGTCCGCCACTCTCACCGGCCAACCCAACAGGTTCAGATCTTGCTGGTTGCGCAGAACCCACGTGCCAAACCGCTCGGCATAACTCGAGAGCGTACGCTGGCCGAACAGGGCGACATTGCTTTTGCCCATGATGTGTAGATTGATTGAGTAAAGTGCGGTCATCACCAGAATGCCCGCGAGCAGCCGGTTGATCTTGAATTTGGTGGCTAAAGTGGCGGTCATTGTGCCGGCGACAAAACCACCTGCGAAAGCAGCAGCACTGGCGAAAACAGGATTTATGCCTTTGACCAAAAGTAAGGCGGCGATTGCCGCACCCAGCGTGATGGAGCCATCAGCTGTGATGTCAGGAAAGTCAAAAATTCGGAAGCTGATAAAAACACCGAGTGCCAGCAGCGAGAGTATGAAGCCCAAAGTTAGAGCTCCAATGAGAAGAGTCATGCTTTACTCTCCTTAGCAGTGATGTCGCGGATTGGTCCAATCCAACAAGCGCCGCGGATGAATTCACTCTCGCCCGCTCCGGCTATGACCCGGTCGTCACTTAATAAATGCAGAACGTCTTCAACTGTTTCCCTTTCGAAAAGCTTTCTCACGGTCGTCTTCAGATCAATCTTTCCGTTTTGTAAGGGGTGATAGGAAAAGGCCGCAGCATGAAAGTGACCGTTGATGGAACCGACGGAGTTTGGCAGGGAAGAGTTCAAAGGCCGCACTACGGGCGCCATCACAGCGGATTCGTCGCGCAATGCCACTCCTGCGACCAGGGTCATGCTTCGGGTATGCGTTCGTTCCGCTGTGAAACTAAGCCACTCGCGTACCTGTGGGAATTCGAATGGGCCAGGTTCCTCTTTCGTTTGAGCCGGTGAGCGGCGAAGCGACGCACCAACTAAACCGGCTGCCTCTGCCACCATCACAATGCCGAGACGTGGACTCTCCGCGATCTCCAAACATGAGTCGACCAATTCAGTCAACGATAGTGGGCCACCCTGTCCTGCCTGGAACCGGAGGAGCATGCTAAATGGCCCGGCCGACAATTCTTCGCAAGCGATGCCGTAACAGACCTGAACGTGTGATAACGATTTCCCCGCAGCGACCAGGTGGTCCGGCACGTTTGTTCCATCGGTGGGCTGGTACGCTACTGCACCCGCTACAGCTATGAACTCCCCGAAGCGACTGCGGCACTCATCAAAGTTTTCTCCCAACGCGCCAAGGCCAATCGCAAAGCTTGAATCAGGAAAATCCATCGCGTAGCAGTTTTCTTTGCTAAACCGACAACCTTCAATCAGCTTCGCGTCTCCGAGAACGCGACACGTCAGCCCGGCTTCCGGCGCCAACTGATAAACGTCAAAACTCGCCTCGGGTCTTTCGATATGTCGTATGAGTGAGGAAGTTGCGTACAAGACGCGTTTGTCAGCCTGAAGAACGTCCTCTTTTGCCAGCAACATTTGATCGAGTCCGCAAATCTCAATGACTTTTCGAACCCGCTCTGATGCCTTCCAAATCGAGAGAGAGCCACGGATGCTTTCCAACTCGTTATAAGATTTCATCAGCACTCCAATACCGGCTGAACTCAAAAACACTACGGCCGATAAGTCGAGCAGCAAGTGATGACGTCCAAGGCGAATCTCTTCATCAAGTGCACTGGCGAGATGGTCTGACCAGTAACCGTCTAAGCGGCCCGCCACTGAGAGTTCAACCGTGTCTCGCGAGTAGCGTCTACTAATTTCCACTTTTCCCCCCCTGTCAAAACGTGAGCGGTTTGTGAAGTCATGATTTACCTGGAAGTGGATTTGTTCTGATGGACACCTTGTTCGTCGACGACCACGTTAGCCCGTCGAAGGATTTCGTCAGATATGTGCCAGGATCCCTTCAAGCCTTCCAGCGCGCGTTTATTTACGACGAAATACGTAGGAACCATATTTGTGATGGGTATTTTCGTCGGGTCTTCGCCGCGAAGAATTCGCACTCCCAGCTCGCCGGTTTGTTTACCAATCTGGTAGAAGTCCGCGCCATAGTCAAACAATGTCCCGCGCTCGAGCTTGCCCGGACTGATTGTAAACACCGGGATCCTTGCCTTTCGTCCAACAGAGACGACTGAATCGACGGCAACGCTGAGTGTGACGTCGCCCCCAATCCACAGCGCTTCAGCCCCCCGAGCGACGAGTGACTCTTCTGCTTCAAGCACGCCGTTGGAGTTTTCCACATTGGCCTCCAACAACTCGATGCCCATCGTCTTGCAGACTTCCCTGGCCTTTTCAGTAAAGGCGCGTGAATTAGCTTCGGCGGGATTCCACGCAACGCCCACCCTCTTCAAACCAGGGAACATTTCACGCGCAATTTGAAAAGAATCGGCGACTGGTAGAAAGCTCCCAATACCCACAAGGTTGCGCGGATGATCGAAGGGTTTGTCGCGGCTTATGCCCACTCCGGCCACCGAAGGGTCTGCAACTGCACCAAACACGTGAACAGTTTTTCCACCACGATTGGCATTAGCCACGGCTTGCAGAGATACAGTGCTGACGGTCATCAGCAAGTCGAAGTTAGCGTTGATCATTTCCTTTGCAATCGAATTGGTAAGGGCGATGTCGCCTTGGGCGTTATATTTCTGGATCTTGATGGTCTGTCCGTCAACGAATCCGTTTTCCGCCAGGCTGTCCACAATGCCTCGAACGGTATCGTCCAACAACTGGACTGAGGCAGTCTGAAGAAGTCCTATTCGCGGCACGGTTCTGGTCGTTTCGTTTCGCTGTTTTAAATCCGAAAGCAATAGGACAGCTGAAGCGAAAACAATCAGGACAGTACCCAGGAGGAGGCGCTTAAGATTACGCAGCATTTAAGTCTTTAACGAAACCGGTCCGATTATGCCGCTAGAGTTTACACCAGCACCGCTTCAAGTCGCTCCACGGAACCAGGTCGAATCGGCCTGAAGAGGATATGTGGCGTGACGTCTTGATACGAACAGACAAAGCGATCCCTTGACGACGCAATCCCGGGTAGTATTGATTCATGTCGTTTGGTATAGGTAGCGTTTTAAGAACCTATATAAAGGACAGGACAAGGTAGGCGCGTGGGGATTTGAACCCCAGACCCGCACTGCATGCACTGCATCCACTGCTTCAACCGCACGTTCTGCACATAACTGGCTTGTAAAGACCGCCTCTATTTTTGGACATCGGCTGTGGTGAAAGTGATCTCCTCAGCTCTTGCAGAACTTAGCCTGCTAAACCTCGTGTTTAGATCTAACAAAAGAGATTTTTGACTGATGCTATTTGTACGCCGCCGAAAAACCTGAGTCTCACTCAGATCTTATAACGATTCACAACTTTGCAATGGTTACTCTGCAATGGTTAT
>DATDFV010000157.1:0-36942 GCA_036522415.1 Pyrinomonadaceae bacterium
TACCACCTCGCGGTAGCGGGTGGGTGCGCAGCCAGGACCAATCATTGAAGCAGACTGCGTACCCACCCGCTACCGCGAGGTGGTACTGACTGCCTTCCAACGGAGGACATATGCGACCATTCAAATTATTTAGAGCAGTGTTCGTAGTCTGCCTTTGCTATCTAAATCTCTTTGTCACCGTCTCTCAAACACAATCTACAAACGCTACGCACTCAATTTCCGATCTCTCATGGATGAGCGGCGATTGGCAAACGCCTGCCGGCGGTCGCGTTCAAATCGACGAACATTGGACCCAGCCTGCTGGAGGATCGATGCTGGGAATGAGTCGAACTGTTGGCGGCGACAAGACAGTTGAGTTCGAGTATCTACGAATTGAGCAACGCGAAGATGGCATCTACTATGTCGCGCATCCAAAAGCACGCTGTCCCGGCACTGATTTCAAACTAACTCGTCTGTCCTCGAGCGAAGCAGTGTTTGAAAATCCGCAACACGATTTCCCAAAGCGAATTATCTATCGAAAGACGGCGGAAGACGCATTGACGGCCAGCATTGACGCAGGTGAAGGAACGAAGTCGATGAGCTTTGGGTACAAGAGGATGCAGTGAGGATTTATAGGACCGATTCGACCTATAGGACCAATTCTACTGACCAATCTTAAATCTGAAACTCCTAGACTTGCGCGTTGGTCATTTCCTCCGACGAATTCAAAGCTGCCTGGGCCGCTGCAAGACGTGCAACCGGCACACGGAATGGCGAACAGCTAACATAGTCGAGGCCTATTTCATTGCAGAATGCGATGGACTGAGGATCACCGCCGTGTTCACCACAGATTCCAACCTTTAGCTTTGGCTTCACACTGCGGCCGCGCTCCGCTCCCATCCGTACCAGCTGACCCACTCCATCGCGATCGAGAACTTGAAACGGATCGTCTCTAACAATCTTTCGTTCGATGTAGTTAGGCAAGAATCTGCTCGAGTCGTCACGACTTAACCCGAACGTAGTCTGCGTCAGGTCGTTGGTGCCGAACGAGAAGAAGTCAGCGTGCTGCGCGATTCGATCGGCCATCAATGCCGCTCGCGGCAACTCTATCATGGTGCCGACGTGATATTCGATCGACATTCCGTGTTCACCGATTACCTGTCGAGCAACTTCGTCGATGATTTCGCGTTGTTGACGCAGCTCTTCGCTCAGCGACACTAACGGAACCATGATCTCGAGTTCGACTTTGCTGCGCTCTCCCTGAACCTGACATGCGGCCTCGAAAATTGCGCGACACTGCATTCTGGTGACCTCTGGAAACAAGAGTCCCAAGCGACAACCTCGGAAGCCAAGCATCGGATTTGCTTCTCGAATACGATTCACCTGGCGAAGCAAAGCCCGCTTGTGATCGATCTCATCGAGCACCAGATCCATATCACTCAACGAACCTGCCTTCTTCAACGCCATCTTAAGTTCAGCTAGCTCCGTCGTCAGCTCTTCGGCATTCGGAAGAAATTCGTGGAGTGGCGGATCGAGGAGACGGATCGTCACCGGTAATCCCGACATCTCGCGGAAGATTCCTATGAAATCTCCTCGTTGCAAAGGCAACAATTTTTCAAGGGCCTTTTCACGCGCGCCAACACCTTCAGACAAGATCATCTCGCGCATCGCTGCCAATCGTTGATCGCCAAAGAACATGTGTTCTGTTCGGCAGAGGCCGATGCCCTCCGCGCCAAATTGCCGGGCCGTCTTCGCGTCCAGAGGTGTATCGGCATTTGTTCTAACACGCAGACGACGAAACTGATCCGCCCATGACATCAATTTGTAGAATTCGCTTTCGAGCGTCGGCTGAATCGTCGGCACCTGGCCCAAAAAAACTCTGCCAGTCGATCCATCCACGGTGATCCACTCGCCTTTAGTAACAACGGTGTTCTCGACTGTGAACTGTTGTTGTCCATAGTCAACGTTCAAAGCATTTGCGCCGCTAACACAAGTCTTGCCCATACCACGAGCAACAACAGCGGCGTGACTCGTCATACCACCTCTCGCAGTCACGATTGCCTGTGCTGCAACCATCCCGTGGAAGTCATCGGGGCTCGTCTCGAGACGGACCAAAACTACCTTTTCACCTTCGCGCGCCATTTCTTCGGCTTCATCAGGACTGAATACTACTTTGCCCTGGGCAGCACCTGGGCTGGCGGGTAACCCGGTCGCAAGAACTGTCGCTTTCGTTTTCGGATCCACCGTCGGATGCAACAGTTGATCGAGTTGCTCGGGAGTGACGCGTTGGACGGCAGTAGCTTTGTCAATTAACTTCTCGTAGACCATTTCTACAGCAATCTTCACCGCAGCCGCACCACTCCGTTTGCCAGTGCGCGTTTGCAGCATCCAGAGTTTTCCACGCTCGATCGTGAACTCGCAGTCCTGCATGTCGTGGTAGTGTTGCTCAAGCAGATTAGCGATCTTCGCGAATTGATCGTAGACCTCAGGCAATTCTTTTTTGAGCTGGCTGATCGGATTTGGTGTTCGAATGCCCGCGACTACGTCTTCACCCTGCGCGTTTAGCAGGTATTCGCCGTAAAGTTCTTTTTTGCCTGTGGAAGGATTTCGTGTGAACGCCACGCCTGTCCCACTACCCGAACCCATGTTGCCGAAAACCATCGCCTGCACGTTCACTGCGGTTCCAAGTGAATCGGGAATGCGATTGATGCGTCGATAGTCGATCGCGCGGCGACCCATCCATGAGTTAAAGACCGCGGCGATTGCTACGCGCAGTTGTTCGTACGGATCTTCAGGAATCGCCTGCTGCTCCGTCATGATGATCTGCTTTTCAGCAGCTATGATTTCTCTTAAATGATCGGCTTTGAGATCGGTGTCGCGGCCACCTTGAGTTTGAGCTTTGAACCGATCGAGCACGCGTTCAAATTTTTCGTGCGCCACACCCATGACGATTTCGCCGAAGAGGGACGCGAAGCGGCGATACGCGTCGAGGGCAAATCGCAGGTCACCGGTCTGGGCCGCGAGGCCCTGCACAGTTTCCTCATTGAGGCCGAGATTGAGGACCGTGTCCATCATGCCCGGCATCGAAAAAGCCGCACCTGACCTGACGGAAACGAGGAGCGGGTTCTTTGGGTCGCCGAATTTCTTGCCGACTTTTTCTTCTATCTTCTGCAAACCCTCTTTCACCTGTTCCCACATTCCTTCCGGGAACGCCTTTTCGTTATCAAAAAAAGCGTTGCAGGCCTGCGTGGTGACAATTAATCCTGGTGGCACTGGCAGGCCGGCGCGCGTCATCTCGCAGAGCCCTGCGCCCTTGCCACCGAGCAAGGCTTTGTCGTCTCCCGGCCCCTCCTCAAAGAGATAGACCCATTTGGTGGTTTGCTGTTCAGTACTCTCGGAGGTCTCTTCAATCACAGTGCTCATCGACAAAAACCCTCTTTTTGAATTGGCTAGAATTAATGAAGACTCGGTCCTGCAAGCTGACGCAATCAGATGCGAAAGAGCAGCAAGTCCCTTTTACATGCAAATTATCGTATTTGAGTTGTTTAGGGAAGTGCCCAGGATCTTTGGCCTTTGGTCTTAGGTCTTGGGATTTTGGAATGCTTCACCCGAAATGCAAGAGTCAAAGGCCTAAGACCAAAGGCCAAAGCCCCTACCGCACTAATTTCCAGAACGCCTCCCTAATTATTCCGGCGACGCTTCCCGCCTCGATCGAATAACGCCGGAAGTCAAAAGTCGTAACCGGCGCCACTCCTACAACGGACGACGTCAGAAATATCTCGTCAGCATCTGTCAGATCTGGCATCTCATAAACACCTTCTACCACGGGAATGAACTGCCTTGCTGCAATCTCGATCACGTTTGCTCGGGTTACCCCAGCGATTATCCCAGTGCTCAGGTTGGGAGTGTGAACCGTGCCGTTCTTCACCCAAAAGATGTTGGCCGTTGTCGCAGAAACGATCTCACCCCGCTCGTTGAGAACTACCGCTTCATCGAAATCACGACCTCTTGCTTCCTCTCGCGAAAGGATGCGATCCAGATAGTTCAAAGTTTTGATACCACTCAGCGGTGATGAAGTGTTGATTCGATAGGGCGAGACTGCGAGTGATAATCCATCTCTCGGGACGGGATGTACATCTCCAGTCATTATTAGCAGATCGGTTTTTTTGGTACCCGGTGATTTAGTTCTCCAACTCTCACGACCGCTTCGCGCAAGAAATATCACGCGTGCTCGTCCATTCTGTACGGTATTGACGGCGATCAACTTCCGCAACGCTTCGCCGACAGTCTTCTGGGTACAACCGGACAGATCGATATCGAGCTTTTCTGCATGCGCGGAAAGTCTTTCCCAGTGATTGGGCCAACAGAAAGGTTTTGAATCGTAGATGGCGAGGGTTGTGAAGACACCACGTCCGTAAAGCATCGCCGACGAGACCGGTGCGACTCGCGCCTTCGTCGCCTCCAACATGGTCTTGTTGAGGTAGATTACGGGATGCACGGAACCTCATTTGAATAGGTCCAATAGGTCAGATAGGTCCTATAATGCAACCCAGTCCTGAATCTTAAAAGGTCAGCTCGCCGACAATGCTTCTGGCTGCAGCATCCTCGTCAGCCCACCTCGCCAGGTGTTTTCCAATTGTGCAACGCTCGCGTCAACTGCAACTTCACCAGCCGCTCGAATCGTCAGTCGATCCCCTCCGACGCGGCCGATCACAGCAAAAGGTGCGCTATTCGCTTCAGCAATCCGGCGTATAGATTCTTCATCATCGGGATCAAAACTGATAACGATGCGTGAGGGTGATTCATTGAAGAGCAATCCCTCCTCAAGCAACGTCTCTTCAGTTGATGCTTCGCCCAGATCCACATTCGCTCCAATCGCTTCGTGCCCGGGCGAGGAGAAACAGCACTCAGAGATTGCTACCGCCAAACCTCCATCAGAACAATCGTGCGCGGATCGAAGCATTCCAGCTTCGGCGGCTTGCAAACACGCAGCCTGAACATGACGTTCAAGTTCCAGGTCGAGTTGAGGAACAATACCTGTTGAAATGAGTTCCTCGGCATTTTTTCCCAGGACGCTGACTGAGTACTCGCTCATGATGTGGTCGTCGCCAGTGACTCCAAGTAAAGCAATCACATCATTCTGATTCTTGAATCCCGGTTGAACCACTCGCCGCACGTCTTCGATGAGGCCGACCATTCCAATAACCGGCGTCGGCAAGATCCCGCGCCCCTCTGTTTCGTTATAGAAGGAGACATTGCCTGAAACTACTGGAGTCTCAAATGCTCGACATGCCTCAGCCATTCCATCAACAACCTCAGAGAATGCCCACATCACTTCAGGTTTTTCGGGAGAAGCAAAGTTGAGGCAGTTTGTGACTGCAATCGGACGCGCTCCGACACAAACAACGTTGCGAGCAGCTTCGGCAACAACCAGCTTCGCGCCTTCGCGAGGATTCGCGGCGCAATAACGTCCGTTTCCATCAAGAGTCATGGCTAGTGCGCGGCGAGTCTCTTTGATTCTTACGACTGCGGCATCAGCTCCAGGTAAGACGGCAGTATTTGTCCTCACCATGTGGTCGTATTGACGGAAGACCCATTGTTTCGAAGCGATGTTGCCTGAGGCCAATAACGTCAAAAGGCTCTGGGTGTAATCCCCATCTTTGCGCCTGGTGCTTACTATAAAAACATTCGAATTCGACTGTTCTTCAAGAGGATGTTTTTTTGGCCGATCATATTTGGGCGCTTCATCAGTCAGAGCTTCGATCGGAATATCTGCGACCATCTGACCGTTGTGAATCACCTGCATTCGTTTGGTATCGCGAACTCTTCCGATAACAACCGCATCCAGATCCCACTTGCGAAAGATATCGACCACTTCACGCTCACGACCTGCGTGCGCAACGATCAGCATTCGTTCCTGCGACTCTGACAACAACATTTCATACGCAGTCATGCCCGTCTCGCGCTGCGGAACAAGTGAAAGATCGAGTTCGATTCCAGTGCCGGCGCGAGCAGCCATTTCACACGACGACGAGGTCAAACCTGCGGCGCCCATATCCTGAATACCGGCAATCGCACCGCTTCGCATCGCCTCAAGACATGCTTCCAACAGAAGTTTCTCGAGAAATGGATCTCCAACCTGAACCGTCGGGCGCTTTTCCAGGGCTTCTTCGTCGAACTCCGCTGACGCCATGGTCGCGCCGTGTATTCCATCACGCCCTGTTTTGGCGCCGACGTAAAGAACGGGATTACCAACACCCGCAGCCTTACCGAAAAAGATTTGATCGTGGCGGACCAGTCCAAGGGCGAAGGCATTTACAAGTGGATTCAACGCGTAGGCGTCATCGAAAGCAACTTCCCCACCGACAGTCGCAACTCCAAATGCATTTCCGTAATGTGCAATACCAGCCACGACTCCAGCGAGCAACGATCTATTTCGACGCCCATACTTGGGATGGTCCAGCGAACCGAAACGCAAACTATTCATCGAAGCAACTGGTCGAGCGCCCATCGTAAAGATGTCGCGCAGGATACCTCCAACTCCTGTGGCCGCACCCTGAAACGGCTCGATGAATGATGGATGGTTATGCGATTCGATTTTAAACGCGGCACACCAACCATCACCGAGGTCAACGACTCCGGCATTTTCGCCAGGAGGAACAATCACGCGTTCACCAGTTGTAGGCAATCGCTTCAGATGCATGCGAGATGATTTGTAAGAGCAGTGCTCCGACCACATGACCGAGAAGATGCCAAGCTCATCGAGAGTGGGTTCTCGACCGAGAAGGGTTTTAATTCGCTGAAATTCTTCCTGAGTTAGATTGTGCGCGGAGATGACTTCCGGAGTGATCATTCGGAGAAGGGTCGTTGGGCTTTGGTATTCGGTCTTTGGTCTGCCGGAGGATCAAAGGCCAAAGACCAAAAACCTAAGACCGCTGTTTCAGTTCTTAGCTAGTCGCTCAATCGCTTCACGCAACGCGTCAGTGTTTACTCGTCCGAAGGCCTTGAAAACTATTTCACCTTTTGCGTTGTAGAGAAATGTAGCTGGCAGCTCGCCTTGCCACTTCGGATCGACTGCATTGATCGCCGGTTCCGGATCTGACACGTTCAGAAGATAGGCCGGCATCGTCGCTTTCATCTGTGCCAGGAATTGCGGAACCGTGGTCTTGATATCAGTCATGTCATCGAGGGACACGGTGACGAAGGCGATCGACTTTGGTCTGAAGTCTTTATCGACTTTTACTAGATCCGGGAACTCGTCGCGGCATGGATCGCAAAAGGTGGCCCAGAAGTTCACGAGCAGCGGCTTGTCTTTGGGTTTGGATATCAGATCTTTAAGACCAGCCGTATCGATTGGTTCAACGTTCGTTGGCATCGCCGGCGCCGTAGTTGATTTCGCTCGTCTCACGGCGCGAACCGAGTCCTGGGCCGGCGCCGTGAAACTGATGAGCAAAAATGCTAATGCAAGTAATAGTGTGAGTCTGGATATTCGCATCGGCTTAAGCGCGTTTGATGCTGCAACCAAACGATTTTGCCTCCGGCTTTTCAATCGGCTTGCCAGCTAAAGCCGACTCAAGCGCATTTCGAAGATCGCTCGACTCGATTGCGTCCGGGTTCTGGCTATTGTCGATGCGACCGTGATACAGCAACTTGTTATTAGCATCGAGGAAATAAGCCTCGGGAGTTCTCGCCGCTCCGAGTTTATCGGCAACCTTGTTTCCCGCATCCTTGAGGATGGTGAACGTGAGATGTTTTTCAGCCGCATGCGCCTTGACGGTTGCCGCGTCTTCCGACGAGTTTGCATTAATGCCGATGACTGCGATGCCCTTGTCTTTATAATCCTCAGCAAGCTTTTCCATGCGATCGTTGTACGCATTGGAAACTGGACACTGAACGGCGATAAAAATCAGCACGATGCCATTCTTGCCCTTAAGTGATTTCAAGGTATGTTCCTGCCCGTTAACATCCGGCAGGGTAAATTCGTCGACCGTCGTTCCAATAGCAGGCGGAGCTGGAACTTCATTACTTCGACCACTACCGGCGATAACAGCCGCCGTGATCACAAACAGCGCAGCCAGCACGATAGACACGGTTCGCTTCTTCATATTTGCTCTCCTTAAAACAGGTAGAAGTGTGAAACGAAGATTATCAGCCGATGTGTCGAGGCGCAAGCTAGCAGTGGTCAGTTGTCCGTGGTCAGTGGTGAGTCGACAATTCAATAGGGCGAATAGGTCGTATAGGTCCTATATTTGACACGACAGCTCTGATTCTTTAAATCTTCTTTGCATGTCAGAAGCAATCACCAATGAGCCTGTCACGACCGAAGCGCGCACAGATCTCTGCCAGCTCTGTGGACGAGCACAAAAACCTGAGGTATCCATAACCGGCCTGTCGTCTGACTTACAGAACCTCATCCGTGCGAATCTAACTTCGACAGATTCAATGGAGCGCATCTGCGCAAGTTGTCTGAAGCTTTTCGATCGAGCACTACAAAACCTCAGTTCACACGCGCATATCTTTGCTGATACCAAGCAAGCACTACCCACGCCGCTGCGCATGGACGCAGATGAACGATTCACCGGAAAAGGGGTGACGATCGCGTTTCTTGACTCCGGTTTCTATGCGCATACCGATCTAACCGAACCAGTGAATCGTATCCTTGCTTATCACAGCATCTTCGCCCCTGAAGATGATCCCGGCTTCTTATTAACACCTGATGTTGCGAGTTGGCATGGCATGATGACCTCGGTGGTCGCTGCTGGAAACGGATTCTTGTCTGACGGTCTTTATCGAGGCATCGCGCCAGAAGCAAACGTTGTGCTTGTGAAGATCGGAAAGACCGGACGGCTTCCCGAAGAGAATATTGAAGCCGGACTTCGGTGGGTGTTGGAAAACAAAGATCGATTCGGAATTCGAATCGTTAACATTTCGGCGGGAGGCGACTTCGAACAAAGCTACCTTCAGAATTCTTTGTGTAAGGTTGTCGAGGAAGCAGTCAGTTTGGGTTTGGTCGTGGTTTGTGCGGTAGGCAATGCTGGATTTGCTCCGGGCCATCCGGTCTTGCCGCCGGCAAGTTCTCCGTCATCAATTTCTGTTGGCGGTCTTGACGATCAGAATTCACTAAATCGAGCGCGGCGCGGAATGTATCGTTCGTCATATGGGCCAACTATCGATGGTCTTCAGAAACCCGAAGTAATCGCCCCGGGGATTTGGGTCGCAGCACCAATCCTTCCGCACACACCTACCGCTGACGAAGCTCAACTATATGCAACGCTTGATTCGGCTACTAACGACGAGCTGCGCGACCTCATCATTTCTCAAAATGGAGTAGATAAGGACCTGGACGAGGCGAAGGACCTCCCGATTCCATTAATTCGGCAACTAATCACAATCAAGCTCCGAGAAGGAAATGTAATCAACGAACATTACAAGTTCGTTGATGGCACTTCCTTCGCATCGCCTATAGTTGCGTCAATCGTCGCATGCATGTTGGAGGCGAATCCCACACTGACACCACAACAAGTCAAGAAGATTCTTATCGAAACTGCAGAACGTGTCGTGGGCGTTGAAGTCGAGAGACAAGGATGGGGAGTCGTCACACCGAGGGCGGCGGTTGAAATGGCGCAGAAGCTAAGACGCTAAGTTAATATGCGAAAACCTGGCCGGCCCATTTTCCATATCTCGAAAATGATCGGTCGTCTGGACACTGAGGAAGGCCTATGCAACAATCCCAACACACAACACAAACCGTCTTTGAAAAGGAGAGTTTTTGAGTTTGGTATGTCTGAAAACGAAGCAGCAATAAACAATGGTGCAGGTGAACCAACTGCGCCTGAAGCAAGCACCGAAGAGATCACTTATCACGCGGTCGAGAAAGACGGCCTGGTAACGGCCATCTGGGAAATGCAAGGCCGCAAGCATTTACGCACGATCGATCCTCGCTCACGTCAGGGACAGGACATTCTTCGCCTTTACACCACTGAACATCACGACGAAGTTGCCGGAGAGGCGGCGGCTTCATAGCCGTTGAGCTTCACTTTTCCTCATCCCTACACAACTAGATTGCGGGGTTCGCCGCGAACAAAGGCCTCCAGATTATCGATTAGCTGGCCGGCGAGTCGTTCCATTGCCTGGCGACTTGCCCATGCGTTATGTGGCGTTATGAGCAAATTGGGCATTCTCAGATCCAACAACGGACTTCCTTCACGCGGCGGCTCATCTCGCAAAACATCAACGCCCGCTCCCGCGATTTTTTTGTTAGTCAAAGCATCGATTAGGGCGTAATCGTCTATCAATGCGCCCCGTGCAGTGTTGATTAGGACGGCGTCGGTTTTCATCAGATTCAACTCTTCCGCTCCAATCAGGTTCCTGGTGTCGTCAGTCAATGGGCAATGCAAAGACAACACATCAACCTGTTTGAGCACCTGCTCAAACGCGACTCGACCCTCTCGTATTTCCATTGCATTCTTGCGCTCGGCGATCACGACTTCCATTCCCATCGCCCGCGCGAGTTGCGTCATAGATTGTCCAAGCCTCCCGTATCCGATCACACCCAGTTTCGCCCCATGCAAGTCTCCAATCGGGTGATCCAGAAGACAAAACTGTTTTGCGTCGTTCCAGAGACCAGCCTGCACATCCTCGCGATAGGCAATTAAGTTTCTTCGTAACGCCAACATCAACATCAGCGCATGTTCGGGTAACGAATTGACCGCATAACCTCGTGTATTGCAGACGGCGATGTGATGTTCCTTACAGTAGGCAAGATCGATATTGTCCACTCCGGTTGCGGCCACCGCGATCAACTTCAAAGCAGCCAGCTGGGCCAGGCTTTCTGCACGCAAAGGAAGTTTGTTTGAAATGACGATCGTCGCTTCTCGAAGCCGTGGAACGATCTCGTTAATGTCCGTTTCGTCGTATTCAATCCACTCGTGTGGAAATCGAGGCTTCGGAAATGGGATGTTGAAGGTGTTCCGTTCGAGAAAGACGATGACCTGTTCAGTTTTTCGTTCCATGATCAATCCAATAATCTGAAGAATTGCCAGATTTTTGACAAGGCGGCGGCCTTTAAAAGCGAGCGGCCTTCCAATTGTGTTAAGGCTAAGTTCCTTTGTCGCAACGTTAACGTCGCTGACAAGGAGGTCATTTATGGCCGGAATGGTCATTGCATAGTGCAGAGCGTCTTCAGGCCCATTCGGGTTCCAGTCCAAAACCGAGTTTAAGAACCTTTAGAGGCAAAACAAAAGGAGGATTGCCCATGAAAAGCGCACTACGCTTTTTAAGCGCAGCGATCTTGGTACTCCTGTATACGGCTATTGTGTTTGCGCAAGCCAGCCAAACAGGAGGAGTCACCGGTGTTGTTAGCGATTCGAAAGGCGCCCTCGTTAGCGGCGCTACCGTCGACCTCATAAACGAGAGCACGGGAAAGTCAGAGCGAACAACAACCACCGCGGGTGATGGTGGGTACTCGATTACTTTGCTCAAACCCGGAGCTTACCGTCTCGAGATCACGGCCCCGAACTTTAAAAAGGCCGTGGTGGTAGACGTGCAAGTGAGAATTGGTGAAATCGCAAGACAAGACGTGGCTCTGGAAGCAGGCCGCATTGAGGAGACAGTCAACGTAGAGGCCACCACCTCTCTGATCAATCCTTCAAGCGCTGTTACGGGCCAGCCCCTGGGAGCTGAGACTCTTCGCACATTGCCTCTTGCTTCGCCGAATTTCTTGTTCTTGATGTCGCTTTCCGCAGGTACTGCCAGCGAACCAACTGACGTTCGTACCGCCGGTCGCGGAACAGCAGACATGAACGTTAACGGCCAGCGAACCAGTAATAACAGCATTTCGTTGGAAGGTATTAACGTCAACGATTTCAACCTCGCACACTTCGATACGGTGCCTCTACCGAACCCGAGCACGCTCGAAGAGATGAAAGTTGCGACCTCGCTCTACGACGCTTCTCAAGGAAGCAAAGGCGGTGGTTCTCTTGGTCTCGTTATCAAATCGGGCCAGAAAGATTTTCACTGGGAAGGCTACTGGTCGCACCGTAACGACGCGCTCAATGCCAATGAGTGGTTTCGCAATGCGAACGGTGTGAGCAAGCGTGCACGTTTGCTGCAAAATGTGTTTGGAGGCAGCGGCAGTGGTCCAGTACCAAAGCTGGGCGGTTTTTGGTTCTTCAACTATCAGGGCGTCCGCGCTCGCAATGGCTTGGATCCAAATGGTTCGAGCCTAACCCCCACTATTCAAAATTTCCCGAGGAATGGTGACGGCAGTACGTCTGTCGCATTGCTTGCGTCTGCTTTTAATCTGGCGCCCGCGCAAATCGATCCGGTCGCGGTTAACATTCTTAACCTGCAGAGCTCGCTCTACAACGGGTTCCTGGTTCCCAGATCGGGTAGCACCGGTTGCAAGTCTGCAGCAGCTGCAGCTGCCGGAGCTTTCCCCGGAACTTTTACCTGCAGTTTCTCAGGCGTGGCGCCGATCCTGGATAACCAGTACACCATCAGCTACGACCGGATAATGCGAGATGGAAAAGATAAGATTTCGGGTCGCTGGTTCTGGGACAACGGTGCCGTTGACAAACCGTATGGCACTGCCAGCTCACCTTCTCTTGCATTTCCGCGCACTGACACGCAACAGAATCGGTTCCTTTCAGTAACCGAGACTCACGTTTTCAGCGCCAGCAAGATCAACGAACTACGCCTGGGCTTCAGTCGCTTCATTTTCGCGAATATTCCCCACGACGCAGTTAACCTGTCTGACATCGGAGCCAAGCGCGCAAATAGCGACCAATTTCCGGGAATGTACCAGGTGACAATCACCGGTCTGATGACGATCGGCACTGGCGTCAACGACGATCGCGGCACAGTGTCGAACCAGTACAACATCGTGGACACTTTCTCGATGACACGTGGAAGACACAGTCTGCGGTTTGGCGGCGAGGCAATTCAATATCAATTGAATCGCTTTAATAACTTTGCCGTTCGTGGCGCACTGACTACCGGTGCAACATCCTCGGGTAATACTCCACCCGCGGGTACATCAGTCCCGACATTCCAGTTTAATAATTGCAGGCTCGATACGAATGACTGTTCCGCTATGCAAAATTTCCTGCGGGGAAGAGTAACGGCAATTCAGTCGGCTTTCGGTGATCCGGCACGAAACTTCGTAGCCACTGACTTCGCTGCGTTCGTTCAGGACGATTTCCGCTGGTCACCCAGACTGACCTTCAACCTTGGTCTTCGCTGGGAAGGCATGAGCTTTGGTCATGACAAGTTGTTTCGCGCTGGTGTTTTCGATCCAACTCTCGCAGCCGCTGGACAGAATCCGTTCCTGATTCCTGAAAAGGTGGACCTGGCCGGATTCAAAGGCACTCCTGGCGTTAAGGATTGCGCGTTGAAGAGTTGTTTCGACGGCAATAACTTCGGACCGCGTGTCGGCTTTGCCTGGGACATCGGGGGAGACCAGAAGACGGTTCTAAGAGGCGGCTACGGTATTTACTACCAACGACTGTCGAATCAAAACATTCTACAGAATTCGCTGGCCGCGCCGTTCACCGTCCAACCCTTGTCCACCAACGCAAATCCGACGCCGTTGCAGTTGGCGGACCCGTTTGGTGCGATACCGCCTCCATCGATCATTGCCTCTGCGTTCATTCCTTCGGCGACGTTCTTCGCTGGCCTGAGAAATGTAAATACGGGCCTGCCGTCAAACGACCCGAATGATGTGAACGTTGCTCCGGTATTCGTTAACGCGGCTGGACAAAGGTGCCTCAATTACGGCGGCACCGCCACCAATTGCTCAATCAATCTGGCCTCTTTCACCAGTGCTCCACTCGATGCCTATACGCCTTATACAATCCAGTACAACGGCACCATTCAGCGTGAACTTTTCAAAGGTTGGGCGCTTGAACTTGGTTATGTTGGTACACACTACACGGGCGGCATCGGTATCTGGGATCCCTTCCTGGCTCAGCTTTACAGTCCGACGAGCCCACGCACCGTGCGTGATATGAATGGGAACACTTACACAATCATTGCGAATACGGTGAACAACGAAGAATTGCGACACGACATCATTGGCTTGTCTCGCAAACGTGGTTCACGCTATTCCGGCAATATCGGATTTGCCAAGTACGACTCATTCCAGGCAACGTTATCGCGCCGTATGAGCCATGGCTTGTATTTCCAGGCCGCTTACACGTACTCGAACACAACCGACAATGTAAGTGGTTCATTGAGCACTGATGAATTGAATGCCACCCGCAATGGTCAGGGTGGTGGCAATCTGCTCAATTCGCAGAAGGATGTTATCCAGAATAAAGCGCGCGGAGATTTCGACCGACCGCATCGCTTCATTGTTAGCTACTCATATGATTTACCAGTACCGAGTGGCAACTTCTGGAATAACCAGTTCTTCAAGGGCTGGGGCATCAGCGGCATCGTCACTTACCAAAGTGGCTTGCCGTTCTCGATCACGGACAGCACCAGTGGCGGCGCGTTTGGTCAAACTGGTGGTGGTACGGCGTCGTTCAGCGGAGCGTGTGGTACCCGTCCTCGCGACATGTACACAACAGGCTCAGTGTCGGATCAACTGGCCCACTACCTGAATCTGACCTGTTTCCGCACTGCCAGCCTGGTTCCAAATGGCAAAACCGGTGCAACCGGTTTTGGTGATGTACCTCGAAATGCTTTCCGCGGTCCGTCTCAGCAGAATTGGGACTTCTCGGTAATCAAAACAACCCGCATCAGGGAAGGCCATGAACTTCGTTTCCGCATGGATGTTTTCAACCTGTGGAACCACCCCGTCTTTGGTTTCCCGAGTTCGGTGAATATTGGAACGACGTCGACGTTTACCCAAATCACGACAACGGTCGTTCCTGCTCGATTGATCCAGTTCGGTTTAAATTACCGTCACTGATCCAATCGGATAATTCCGCCACGGACCTGCGCGGATGCTCTGTGCAGGTCCGTGGCCTTATACTTAAACGGAATGCGCTGCTTCAGATTCCGTCTCCTACTGGTTGCGATCTTCGTTTTAGCGGTTCCCTCCGTCTTTGCGCAACGCGAGCGCGACACCTATACCGGCACATCGCTGACATTTGAAGTGGGCGGCGAAGTTCGTTTGCCCGACAACGCAGGGCCCGCACAGAAAGTGCCGGTTCGTTTGGAAAGATTCACCGGCGGAATAGTCGACGAGCTCCTCACCGACAACCGCGGTCGTTTTCGTTTCCCTGGCCTGCCAAGAGGTTATTACAAAATAATCGTAAATGCGCCCGGCTTCCGTCCTGCACAGCAAGATGCTGATCTGCAGGTACTCTTCCGCATCTACCTGATTGTTGAACTCATCTCCGACGATGCGAAAAACAGTAGCGGCGCGGCACTGCTGACCGGTGTTGTCGATGCTCGTATTCCTGCAGATGCGCGCGAGGAGTTTACTAACGGACGCGCCGCGCTGTCCCGGAAAGACTACAAAGAAGCAATTACTCACCTACAGAAAGCTATAGCCGGTTACTCAACCTTCTTCGACGCGGAACTTTTGCTGGCCACAGCATTCATGGATCTCAAAGACTGGGCCCAAGCTGAGCAAGCCTTGTTGCGTGCGGTTGAAATCAAGCCCGACAACGCGACAGCCGTCATCGCGCTCGGTGAAGTCTATTGGCGTCAGAAACGGAACACCGAAGCTGAACAGAAACTTCTTGAAGGTTTGAAATTAGACGACAAGTCATGGCACGGTCACTTCACTCTCGGCCGGCTCTACTGGGACATGGGCGAAGTGATGAAGGCTGGTGGTCCAATTGGCATGACGTTGCAGTTAAAACCAGATCTCGCCGAAGGGCATCTGCTCGCCGGAAACATTCTTTTGCGCGTAAATCAAAACGAACGGGCATTGGTAGAGTATCGTGAGTATTTGCGACTCGCGCCGAAAGGTGAGTTTGTCTTGCAGGTGCAGGAACTCGTGCGCAAGGTCGAAAAGACACTGAACAAGAATTGACAAAGAACATGATTCGACCAGCAACCTCAGACGAAGCTTCAACGCTTACGCAAATCGCTCTCGAGTCGAAGAGCTATTGGGGTTATCCAGAACATTGGCTCAAACGCTGGGAACCAGAACTAGCCATCTCTTCCGAGTTCATCGAGAAGAACTACGTGTTCGTGTTTGAAACTGGCGGAGAAATTCGCGGCTTTTATGCCCTGTGCATTAACGACTCCCAAGCAGAGTTGGAACACATGTGGGTACGGCCCACCTACATTGGTGCTGGTGTCGGAAAGGAACTCTTTCTGGATGCGATGGAGCGGGCAGCCCGGTTAAATGTGGGTGAGGTACAACTGACAGCTGATCCAAATGCGGCCGAGTTCTACAAAAAAATGGGCGCGCATCAAATCGGCGAAGCTCGCTCTGAGATTGATGGCCAACAAAGGATTCTTCCGCGAATGAAGATCGATATTTGACGTCCGATAAACTTGCCCTCGTTACCTCGCACGCTTGAAATAGAAGTAACTCGAGCCAACGGCTGTTAATTCCCAACCTTCGCCAGCCCGCTGATTGATCAAACGCTCGTTTGCCTGGGCCTGCAATTGCTGCATACTTCCGGCATCCGGTACCGGGTCAACCTTGTACTCCCAACCGGAGCGTGTTCTTTGTCCGTATCCCGTCCAACCGACCAAACACAATAAAGCTACGATAACCAGCGAAGTATAAAGTTTGCTCCTCATACCTACTCTCCTTCTTTTTTCTGACCTAAGAGCGGTGAGAAGATATGTTGGAAAGAAGGCCCTGTCAAAGACCAAGGCTAGCGTTCAACAATGAACTGCTTCGGATCAATTTCGAATCCTGAAGGTTGCTGTGTTAGTAGTCTGACCTTGTGCAATCACTTTGATCTTGCACGTACCAACCGGCAGATTGTTAGGCAGCCGAAATGTGATCTGAACAAATTCGAAGTTCGCGACCACGCGTGCATCCTGAGGGGTAATGTTATACGACTGATTGTTACTGTCGATTAGATTCACCACCACCGAGGACGCCGGCACGATTGGGATGTTAATTACGAAGATCACCAACCTTGTGTTTGGGTCAGACACCGGGTTAACGAAGTTTGCGCTATTAACTACTGGGAAAGGGTCTCGAATCAAAAGGATCGAATCCATAGCCGCAGCCTGATCCCCAGCCGGTGCTGATTGATCAAGCAGAATCTGAAATTGTACCGAGTTGTTTGAAGGGCCAAACGCTAAACCGCTCAAGCCAAGATTATCCGTGTCCGCTTGAACAAACAGCTTCCCGTTTTCAAGAACGCCATTTTGACCAGGGTCACGAAAGGCGTCGATCCGTGCAGTTCCCAGGTTTCCTCCTGAACCATCATGGGACGAAGTCGCATCTTCAATTACGTAAACCGTTCCGTTGCTGTCAGTCGTGAGTCCGTGCAGGAAGAGATTGTTGTCGATCGAGAGGCCCTCGACCGCCACCCCATCATGATCGGCGCGGCCGTCGTGATTATCGTCATAGATTGCCAGAAGCAGCGTGTCGTTACCCTCAGAATGCGAGAAGACAACGCCCACTGAATTCACGGCAATATCGATCGGAGCATCATCGGAAAACTGATAGGAATAGTAAGGTGTCGTATCGAGCGTATCAGGAATACGATCGCCGTTTGTGTCGCGAATGACTCTTAACTCATCGGAAGCGAAATCCGCAATTAACAAATCATTGTTCGGCATCAGTGCCAGCCCGTTTGCATTGAACAACTTATTATCGCCAACCGTCACTAATGTTTTTGACTGTGCCGCGTCGAAGCCGCCGGTGTTGGGATCGCGCACCAGCAGCACGATTCCCGGAGAAGGTTCGTTGTTAGGGTCGTTGGGGTTCGCGGAGTTGAAAAAGCCACTCGAGGACACGATTACAAATTCACGGCCGTCAATCGCGTTACCTGTCACCACGGCAGCCGCGGACGGCAAATTAAAGTCTCGGTGAAGATCATAAGTGTTTGTTAAGTCGGCAACGAAGTCGCCATTGGTATCGTTCGCAGTAACCAAGACGCCAACTAGCGTGCTGTTCAATGTGCCTGAGAAGACTTCGTACCGCGTCCCGGATTTGCCGACCGCGATGTCAAAAGAACCGCCCGTTGAGTCGAGCGTTGTTCGATCGTCAGCTACGAGATCATTGTTCTTATCAAAGAACTGTTCGTCAGTTCCTGCCGTTGAAGTCAAACTGAATTGTGAGGTGTGGAGCACCTTGCTTAGTGAAGTACCTCCGCCAATTGGCCCGCTAGTCAAAACTTCGTTGCTGCGTTGGATCTGCACAGTTCGCTTGGTGGAGTCGGTGCTGCTTGTGCGCGGTCGTAAACTCTTTTGTTCTACGGACCGACCCGGTCGATAAGAGTTGGCTCTGAGATTTGGGCCTTGCCGAGACGTCGCGCTCAATGCTCGCTTGATGTCGGGTCTAATCTCGCGATTAGTGGTTTGCGCATGACCTACTCCAAGCCCGTAAGCGCCCAATATTGGGGCGGCCACTAAACTCAATAATCGAACCTTGTTCATAACCGTGATGTTCTCTTTTCTCATGAATCCCGGCAACTCTTTGGAGTGCGACGGCCTGCCGTCGCTGTGTTATCGCGCTACAAGAGCATGACCCTGTAACAAAGCGACGCCAAGCCGTCGCACTCCAAAAACCTTATTGTGGTTTATCTGGTTTGCTAGGCCGTGACGGCTCCGATCGCGGAGATTCAGAGCGTGATGGTTGCGAACGGGAAGGTTCCGAACGAGAAGGTTCAGACCTAGGCGCTTCCGAACGTGGTGATTCAGAACGGCTGGGCTCTGAACGCGGCGATTCTGACCGCGATGGGCGTTCGTAGTTATCAGGGCGAGATGGCCTTGATGGTTCCGAACGCGGTGGCTCTGACCGAACTGGTTCAGATCTGGGAGCCTCGGAACGTGGGGACTCAGAACGACTTGGCTCGGAACGCGGTGATTCAGTCCGCGCCGGCGCTTCACTTCGTTGCGGGGTTTCGACTCGCGCGGGTGGTTCACTTCTTTGCGGTCGCGATTCAAAAGTTGGGGTTGGTGATTCACTCCGCCGCTCAGGTCGCGCCGGCTCAATTCGCTCACGACGCGCAGGTTTCTCGCTCGCCTCGGAGTTTGTATTGGGATCGACGCGTGACGGACGACTTATCTCCGCTCCGGGTTCGCCCGTCGTCACAGAAGGTCTTCGCTCCGGCCTTTCATCTGATGAACGAGTCGGAACTCCGGCGTCAACGCGATCCGACGGTTGGCGCGGCTCACGCACTGGACGAGCTACGGCACCAGTTGGTCGTGGCTCAATCTCGTTGTTGGGGGTACTTGTATTCACAACTGGCGTCGCGGGTCTCGCCTCTCGTCCGTTGAGCACACGCGATCGACGCAACTCATCATCAAGCGCGACACCGGGAGTACGTACCGTGGCGCCAGTTGGCGTTGATGCAGGAGGGAGTGACCCCACTCTAGGTGGACGAGCCGTTCCTGTTGCAGCGTCCGAAGAAGTTGCCGTCCGACCAGGCAATCCGCTTGTTAACGGCTCCTGAGTCATTACGCGCCTTGCGAGCACATCATCAGCTCTTCTGGTCCGCAAATCTTCGATACCAATCTGCCTGGCATTGGCTGTTGTCACGGCACGTAACTCGGCCGGATTTACCCGGCGGAGATTTGCTAATTCATCGGATCGCAACCTACTCAGACGTCCTGGCTGGTTGTAATAACGGGAGTGTGGATCGCGTTGATGATATCGGAGTGGATACCAACAATAGTTATCGCCAACATTGACGAATACTACGAGCGCGGGTCGCCACCAGCTGTGATAGCGAAAGTATGCACTCCGGGGACACCACGCCCAGTAACCGCCGTAATACACCCATCGTCCGTAGTGATATGGCGCCCATCCCCAGGGTTCATAGCCCACCCAGGTCCAACCATACGGCGGACACCATACCCAGTGACCGTATCGATATGGCGCCCAATCGTTGTAGATGTTAATGGTCGTTGCATGCGGCCTCCAGATCCAGCCGTAGTCGGACGTGTAAGCCCAATCGCCGTAGGCATCGAGATCCTCGGCACCCCAAACGTAATCATCATAGTATTGGGTGTTGTAGCGAAGCCGTTGAGCCAGATAACGTTCGCGATTGTTTACCCATTCGTCAATTGCGTCGCTCGATGCATTAGCAACGAACTCCCAGTCTCCTGCGTTGTCACCCGACACTATAAGCTCGGCAGTTCTTCCATCTCGTAAAGAGAATCCGGATGTATCAGAGTAGATTCGGGCGCTGCCTCCGTCGCGGACTGCAAAACGAACACGGCCATCGGAGGGAACATCAATCCGGTAGAAGCCTGTTTTTTCCGCCGCCATAGTTGTACGAGGCGCATCGATTTCGAAGTATTCACGCTGGCGATCAAACCTGGCGAGTCGAACCGTTGCTGTACCTTCGATTACGCTCAGCGCGACGCCTTCATCGCGTAGCGCGACAATTTGAATCGTTGTGCCCGGAGCGAGGCGGACGAAGTTTCGAGCATCGAATTGGATTTCAAGACGCGAGTCTCGATCTGTTGCGAGGGTATCACCCTCGACGAGGGGAAAATTAAGGCGGGCTCGTTCCCAGTCTTTATTGCCCTTTCGTTTTAGATTGACTTCCCCGGAGATCAAGCTGATGCGCACGACGCGATCTTTTACATCGTAATCATCTGCTTCATCTTCAGCTGCACGTACAATTGTTTGGGCAGAGATGAGGGTCAGGAGAAGGAGAAGGAGAAGAATGCTTGAAAAGAGTCGGGAAGACCACATGGTAATGCTCCTTTATTCTGATTTGGACCTCGATTTTGCTTTGGGTCAGCAGCGGTTCGTGCAAACAAAGAGCAGCGCGCTGACTCAGATCCAAGCGGGCAGAAACAGATGGGATGGGCTGTGACTTGCCGCGCTCAGTTTGTTGTCCAGCAGAAGAGCAAAGGGCATGCCTGCTGAAGGAATCTACTATTACCTACCGAATGAATTGAGGACTCTCAATGGAAAGTAAGGTCGGACACAGAAGTAACTTTCTGCACTGGACTATCGTGTCTGTTCAACTTGCGGAAATTGTTAGGAAAATTGTATTGAGTGCTTAGTCATCGAAAACGATTCAGCCCCTACAAAAATGGACCGCAGACAAGTTTTGAGAAATCTCAACGTCGCTTTAGCGTTGAGGTTTACTGAAGTGTCGAGGATCAATAACGCAGACCGTGCGGAGCTGGCACGATTTCGTGCGCAAGCCCAAATTCTTATCCGCAGATTACGCAGATTACACAGATTTTGATGCGATAGAGGAATGCAGGCTCTAGCTCTCAAAGAATCTGTGTAATCTGCGTAATCTGCGGATAAGATCAAACTTCGTGTTCCAGACTGGCTCAAATAACTTCGATCTGGTCATCATCGGCGCTGGCATCAACGGTGCGGGTATCGGCCGCGACGCAGCTCTACGCGGTTTGAAGGTACTTCTACTCGATAAAGATGATGTCGCCAGCGGAACCAGCAGCTATTCAACTCGTCTGATTCACGGCGGTCTTCGTTATCTCGAACATGGCGAGTTTGGCCTTGTTCGAGAATCGCTTCGCGAGCGTGAAGTCCTTCTTAAGATCGCTCCGCATTTAGTACGGCCACTGCCAATCTTGATTCCTATTTATTCAGGTATGACTCGCGGACGCGCGAAGATTCGGGCGGGAATGATTGCCTACGACTTTCTTTCGCGCGGCAAGAGCCTTCCTCGACACAGCGTGCTCTCAGTTATGGAAACACTGCGACGAATTCCATCGCTGAATGATAATGGCTTGCTCGGCTCCGTAGTCTATTACGACGCTCAGGTCGAATTTGCCGAGCGACTTGTTCTGGAGAACGTGCTCTCTGCAGTTGAGAACGGCGCGACCGTAATCACGCATGCGCGCGTTGATGATCTCGTCACCGCTGAAAACCGGGTGGTGGCGGCGCGGTTTCAAATTAAATCCGGCGCAGCTGACACGGTGAATGCGCGTTTCTTTGTAAATGCTACCGGACCATGGATCGACCGAATTCTCGAGCACACAAATAGCTCAACCAAAGAGCGATTGCTAGGTCGCACCAAAGGAAGTCACATAGTCGTCGCACCCTTTCCGGGAGCCCGCTCGTTGGCAGTTTATGTCGAAGCTCAATCAGACCGACGACCGTTCTTCATTATTCCCTGGAACGGCAATTACCTTATCGGTACTACCGACATTCGCTTCGAAGCGGATCCAGATGAAGCGCGCGCCGAGACCTGGGAGATTGATTACCTGCTGAAGGAGACTAACCGGCTATTTCCAAATGCTAACCTCGGCCGAAGTGACATTCTCTACACATACTCTGGGATACGGCCGCTGCCATTTACAACCGATCATCATGAAGATCGAATCACTCGAAAACACTTCGTGAAACAGCACACGTCTCTCACTAATCTGGTATCGATCGTCGGGGGAAAGTTGACCACGTATCGAAGTCTCGCCGAGGAGTGTGTTGACCTTGTTTGTCGAAAGCTGGATCTAGATTGTGCCGAATGCAAGACGTCCGAGTTGGCGCTGCCGGGAGCTCGCGACTTCCAATTGTTTTCAGAAGAGTTTGATAAATCCTCTGAGCTGTCAGCGGGCGCGAAGTCTCGGCTGTCGAGAATATATGGTAGTCGTGCGCGCGACTTAGTTGATTTTTGCCGCAATGAAGGTCTTTTGGCGTATCTCGATGAGGAGCAAACGCTCTTAAAAGGAGAGATAGCGTTTGCTTTCGAAAAGGAGTTTGCTGAGACGTTGACGGACTGCTTGATGCGGCGAACGATGATTGGCCTCAATGCTGATATGGGTCTAAATGAGGTTCAGGGTGCGACAGACCTAGCCAAGCAATTCCGAAATTGGGATGATGAGCGAGCCTCTCTTGAGTTGGCGCAGTATCGATCTTTTGTTGAAATGCGTCGTTAACCATTGAACATGCTGGGAAGGGGACGCTTGCTCCCTTTCCGATGGCGTTTGCTGCACTGCCCTTCCCAACCGCACTATTTAATCAAACTTCGCATCCGTTCCATCGAGTCTCTCGCAAATCTTTTCTGTAACCTTCGCGCTAACGGATACGCCAGCTTCACCAGCGGATGCTGTGGCTTTGAGAATGCGAGGATGTCGTACCAAACAGTTTCGTCCTCCGTGTGAAATTCAACTATGAATCGCTCCTCGCCACACTCAACGTGATCAGGCAAAGTCCCGTACGCAAATCCGAAACGCTCAACCGCATTTCTCTCATTAACTACGTAAACGATCCTTGTCGCATTCAATGACCACGTTCCAAATGCGCGCGCTTTAACAGCCACAGTCGCGCCGATTTCAAGCGCCACGCTCTTCGGTACGATACTCACCCATCCCAGGTCAAACTGCTCCCACTGCTGCAATGCCGAAAGAGCGCGTTCGTATACCTGCTTTCCGCGGCCTAGCTGTATCCGGTTGTGATCGACGACGAAACCTTCAGGTGGCGTTCCGTTTGTGGAACCAATTGCTGAGTAAGTTAAAGGACGATCTCGCTGAGAGACGATGAAGTTGTTGATTGTGAAATCGCTGGGCTCTTTCAGAAAGAACATATTCTTGCCGGGACAGACTTTGGAGTGCGACGGCCTGCCGTCGCTTTGTTACAGAGCTACTTTGACGATTACACGGCCAACTTTGAAATACAGCAACGTCCATTATGATAAAGCGACGGCAGGCCGTCGCACTCCAAGGGCTGCGGTCGTTGCACCGCGCGGTCAAGTAGTCTTCTCTTTCATCTTTGCGCGAGGGTGATGGCGGTTATACGAAGAGCGCAAGTGACCATCAGTTATATGCGTGTAAATCTGGGTGGTAGAAATATCACTGTGACCAAGGAGTGCCTGAACTGATCTGGAATCTGCTCCGTGTTGAAGTAGGTGGGTTGCGAAGCTGTGGCGCAGCGTATGAGGAGATACGTTTTTGATCCCAGCTTCCTCGGCCCGACGTTTAATCATCGACCAGGCGAGCTGACGAGTAAACGGCCTTCCTCGATGAAGGAAAACAAATGGTGAAGACTGATTGCCATACGCAGCTTTCACTGCACTGTATTGCTGCAACCAGTGAATGGCGCTCTTGCCGAGCGGCACTCGCCGTTCTTTACTTCCCTTACCGTGACAAACAATCAAACCTGCTAACAAATCAACATCAGACTGTATCAATCCCACCAGTTCGGAGACACGCAATCCAGAAGCATACATAGTTTCAAGAATCGCGCGATCGCGAATGCCTTCTTCGGTGGAAACGTCCGGTATCAGCAGCAAGCTGTTGATTTCGTCTTCGGTAAGGAATTTTGGTAGATAGTTGAACCGTTGAGGTGTATCGAGATCTTCAGCTGGGTTATGAGTAATGTGACCATCGATCATCAGAAATTTAAAGAAGCCACGAGCCGCACTCACCGCGCGTGCAACTGACGTCGGAGCGAGACCGTCGCGCGAAAGACTCGCAATCCATTTTCGCAAGTCGGATCTACTAAGATTCGAAACCGGTTTGTTGGTTTTGGCGGCCCAGGAATGAAGGCGGGCGAGATCGCGCGTGTAGCTTTCGAGCGTGTGACGGGCAAGTCCTTTCTCGACCTGGATGAAGGTGATGAATTCTTTCGTCAGATTCCGTTCTGTCCCTATCATATCGGCCACAGATTAACACTGATGACCGAATGTCCGACGAACTTTAGTTCGTCGTGATTAGATCTCAGGCCCCAAAAGATCTTCAAGAGCCGCATCCAATGCACGACAAACTAAAGTTCGTCGGACATTTCTTTACTCATAACGCAGACACTCGATGGGATCCAGCCGTGACGCTTTACGCGCTGGCCATACGCCGAAGATTAGACCGACTCCAATGGATACCGTGAGACCGCTAACCACAGCCCACGTAGGAATCGAAGCTGGAATACTAGGAATGAAGAAAATCAATAACCTGCTAATGCCAACCGACAGCACCACACCAAGTACACCACCAAGAAACGTCAGCATCATCGCTTCAAAAAGAAACTGGCGAACGATATCTCTGCGACGCGCGCCGATCGCTTTGCGCACACCAATCTCCTTAGTCCGCTCGGTGACGCTGACCAGCATGATATTCATCACACCGATTCCGCCAACTAACAGACCCAGGCTCGAGATAGCAATCGCGATCAATCCAACCATTGCAGTGATACTGTCAAACTGTTCGATAAACTTATCGGCTGTCTTGATGTCGAAGTTATCAGGATCGCCAAACTTCACGTGACGACGTCGTCTTAAGATCTCTTCGGATTGGGTGAGCGCTTCTGTAACCTGTCCGGACCGTCCGCGAATTACAAACAACATGTAGCCGCGTGCAGGGGCAACTTTTTGCGCGGTGCGGAAGGGTATAAACACTGCATTGTCTTCTTCATTCTCTCCAAAGAAGCCCGCCTTCCGTTTTTCGAGTACGCCGATTACTTCAAAGTTGTATCCACCCATGCGGACCTGAGTGCCGGCAATATTAGTCAGACCAGGAAACAGTGCATCGGCTGCATTAACTCCGATCACCATAACGTTGGCGCGTTGCAGGTCGTCCTGGTCAGTAATGAAGCGACCTTCTTTCAAAGAAATGTTTACGATGTTCGCATAGTTCGAGGTAACGCCTTGAGTGTTGCCCCAGCGATAGTTCTTTCCCTGATACGTTACGTTGTCGTCGAAAGGGCCACCACCGTAACCAACATTCGGAGCGACGACCGCCAGATCTTCAACGGCCGGAGCCTGCGCCTTGATTGCTTCAGCGTCTTCAACAACGAAAGGCTTTCGCAAACGCTCTGCGCGGTCTTCGCCTGTGCGTGGGCCGGTCGAGAGGTGAAAAGCGTAAATGTTGTTTGTGCCGTACTCCTCGATAATTGAAACAATGCTTTGACGCATACCTGTCAGTAGTGAGGCGATCACGATCGCCGTGAATACACCAATCACGATCCCGAGCACTGTCAGGAAGCTGCGAAACTTGTGGCCTCGAATACTATCCAACGCCATGCCGAGCGTTTCGCGCAGCGTCATTTTGGGAATCTTCGAACCTAGTCTGAGAACAAACGACATTACTGTTTCTTAAGACGTAGCATTCGTAAGAGCAACGATTGGATCCAACCGTGCTCCTTTGAATGCTGGATAAATTCCTGCAAGCATGCCGATCACCGTCGAAACGCCAATCGCGAGCAAGATGTAAAAAATGGTAATGGTCATCGTGATGCCCGCGAGCGAAGTGATGAGCATACAAACACCCCACGACAACAAGAGTCCCAGGATGCCACCCAGCGCACATAACAACCCTGATTCGATCAGAAACTGAACCAGGATTTGACGCTTCGTTGCACCGACAGCCTTGCGCAAACCAACTTCAAAAGTGCGTTCGGTCACACTAACCAGCATGATGTTCATGACGACAATGCCGCCGACCAGCAACGTAATCAGTGTGATCGGTATCACGACTTTTGCGATACCACTGGTGAATTCATCGATCTGGTTATTCAGCTCTTCGACGTTGACTAAACCAAAGTCGTCTTCGTCGTTGCCGTTGAGCCGATGCTTGATGCGCATTGCTATACGCGCATCTTCGATGGTCGTTTGCAATCCATCTCGAGTGCGACTCTTACCGTGGATCTGCAAACCATTCCTGCCGAAGATCTGCAAGTGAGTTGTGACAGGTATATAAACGTGCCGGTCAACTGAATCACCGAAGAATGACCCCCGCTTTTCTTCGACGCCGACAACACGCATCGGCAAACCGCGAATTTTTAGTGTCTTTCCTATTGGATCTTCGTTCGGGAAAAACTTGTCTTTGATATCGCCGCCCAAAACGACGACAAAAGCAGATCGTTGAACTTCATCGGCAGAAATAAAACGCCCGTCTTCAATCGTCTTGTCTTCGATATCAACCATGTTGGCGGTTGCGCCGAAAACAACAGCCCCGGGGAATTCAATGCCGTCCTGCTTCAGATCAGCGCCACTTCCAGTAGCCGCACCGACTTCAGCGCATGAAAGACAGTGGTCTCGCACCCATTCGTAATCGTCCCAATTGATTCTCTTATTTCTACGATTGCGTCTCTCGAACTCTTCGTCGGACATGTGCCCTGAGTACGCCATTCGCGCGATCATGAAATGGTTGCTACCGAGAATCTTGGCAACCTTATCGACGACGTAAGTATTCAGTCCGCTGATTGAAGCACCGACCGTGGTAACGGAGGCGACACCGATGATGATTCCTATGAGAGTGAGAAAGGCGCGTAATTTATGAGCAAAGATCGACTGGAGGGCGATCCTCAGGGCGTCAGAATAAAACGAGAGAACTGCTTTCATAATGCTTGTACCGGATCCGATGTCCGCTCGCTATACGTGCCCTAAAGTCGTCAGGTTCACGGAGAATGGCTCAGTCGTTCAAGGTGAAGAGCTCACGATCAATGTCCTCGCCTGTAAGCTCTTTGTAGTAGCGTTTGAGGACATCCCTTTTTCCGCTATTCGTTTCGCGACCGTAAGCGAGGACTATCAGCTCTAATTGTGTTGATGGAACGTGCAGCCACTTCAGACGATCAACCGCTAACCGGGCCTCTTGAGGGTTTCCATAGAGTATTTGATCCATCGCCGCCGAAATCGTGGTCGACACCTTGTAACTAATCAGAATTGGCATAGCGGCCGATAAAAATCCCGCCATCAGCGCCAATAAGAATCGAGAGTCAAAGAGCGCGTTTCTTTGTTGAGCTCTGAGCGCTCTTATGCCGGTTCTCAAATAAACGAATGCTGTTACGAAAGGCGTGAAACCGACGATGCCAATCAGGATGATGAGCCCGAAGAGCGTCAGAGGAAGAATCACAACACCAACAACAAAAGAGAACAAGGAACCCGCCAGGAGGACTCCACCGATCAAACCCGCCGCCGGCACGAGATGCCGGGCCAGTGTCCGCCAACATAAGAAAATGCCGATTTGCAGTCCGCAGAACAGGTACGCAAAAAGTTGAAACCGTGCGAGTACCGGGCGCTCACCAAAAAAGCCACCTTGAAATACGATCGGGTCAAGAACAAGACAAATCACTGGAAGAACGATTCCGAAGATGACGTCGAATCGATCCTGTTTTTCGGTTGATATGTCCGAAAATTGTCTCGCCCAAAAGCCGGAACTTTTCGCTGGCGTGGCCGCGAATGGGTCTCTTGATATTACGCGTTGCATCGTCCGGACCTTTCCCGTGGAGGAAAAACACCTCCACGTCTAAGACGCTGAGCAATGGAATTCTATTAACAGTTCAGTATCAATAGGGCCTTTAGGACGTATAGGACCTATAGACACCCTGAGGCTAAATAAGTTCCGAGGCTGGTTCTGGCGCGGGCTTTCCGGCGAATTTTTCGGTCCACCGAATCCTTCCCGTAACCTGCATCACGACAAACAGCGTGAGAACCGAACCTATCGTGATTGCCAGGCCAGTGAACCCTTTCAGGAAAAACGCATAAGAGAACATTACCAGGTAGATAAACTGTGCAAGCGCAGCTTCACGACTTGCAAATCGGATTCCCACCACCAATCGCAAGTAACTAACCACGAGAAAAACAGAAACGGCGGCGGCAACTGCGAAGCTGGCATGAATGGACATGTGATCGACAAGGTAAGCAAGTAACAGGTGGAAGGAAAAGAACGCTGCAGCGAGGAAAAAGTAGTTCATTGGATGCAGATCAATGCCGCGCAGAGTTGTAATGATGAGCATGAGGAAGAAAAAGAAGAAGAGTGATACCGGGGCAAAGAAGCTAATCTTTCCTGCGAGTGGACCGGGTTGGAGTTTCTCCGGCATCACCATCGCAATTTGAAATCCCGACAAAAGACTGTTGTAAGACCACGTGAGATAGAAGCCTTTATCTGTCTCTTTCTTGTCTGTGGGTGAAAGAGTGTTATCTGGGAAATCAATATCTTTGAAGTTCGTGGTCATGTGCAACGTGAACCCACGAACTTGTGACACCTCTGAACTGCCGAAGCTGTATTTCCAAAGATTCAAACCTTGCGATCGATAACCCACAGCGAGCTGGGCAGTCTGACCGCCACCGATCTTTATTGAAGTCATTGCCACGTTGTTTTCATTCGAGATCACCGTCGGTGATCCATTAACTGTAAAGACCAGGTTGTCGTAGATAGCCTGTGTGGTGGGGAATTGAAGTTTGAAGTCAACCAGCTGTTCTTTGTCGCTCGGGTTGTGGAAAGTATAGTTACCCAAAAAGTCGACTTTATAAGTGCTATACCACAACAAGCCTTTTTGACGATGTTCCAGATTAAGGTTTACATCGACTGCGCTTTGCTCAAGCGAGAGCGGAGTTTCATATTCCTCCTCCTTAATCCTTATGACCTTCTTACTATTCTCAAGAACTTCTTCCTGCTTTTGGACCTTGGTTTTAAATGATGCTGTAGGCGGTGCCTGATTCTGTTCAGTTCCCCACGTCGAGGCAACACGATTGGATGACGTCGCCGCAGAATCGTAAGTGCGTGAGAAGACTGTTCCACCGAGAATGCCCCAACAAACCGAAGTGCAGATAAATATAAACGTGATTGCAATTATTCGTTTTGTCATGTCGACTCCTTTGGTGATTGTTTGTTAACGATTCTCAGGGTCTCGGGGGTAACCGGCAATGTGGTGAGCCACAGAAAGATTATGTGCTGAACTACAGGTCTGATGTCCGATAAACTTTAAGTTTGTCGTGTCACGCCAAATGCATCCGTTTATTCAAAGCGAACCTTCAGAATCTTCGTTTGTGTTTGCCACGTCACGACAAACTAAAAGTTTATCGGACATAAGAGATCGGGCTCGACATCAGGAAATGAGCCACTTCCAAAAAACACTCTGCCAGCTAACCGCGACAGGCCGGGCAATCGCATAAGTCCACACATAATTTCTGCCAGGGCGGGCGATCTCACGGACGATGCGATTCGTCTGGCCCACAAGCGTGAAGTGAACTTCGATCGAAATGCCTTCCCTGAATATCGAGTTAATACACATGCGTTGCCGGTCGAGAGATATGCAGATGAAACCTTCGCTGCCAATGCCGATAACCTCATGCATGGATCCAATCCGCCGGCGGTCAGGGGGGAGACTGCGCCGGCCGCGTCCCCAATCAACAAGCCTCTGTTGTTTGCAATTCTCTTTAGAACACCGCCCACAGGAATTCGCCCTCCCCGACGTTCAAGTCGTGTCGCCATCTGCAAATCGAGGATGCCCCAAACGCACCGCTGGAATTCCTCCAGCGCGGAACTCGGATCGAAGCGATTTGGATAGCCACCGATACCGACATGCGCGTCGTCACCGTCGTATGCGATCCATCCGATGTAACCTGGCGCCAATTTTGGGTTGAGAAAACAAAGTAGCTGCGGCCCGCCATCAAGACTCGCACCTGAATAGACGTCTTCGACACCAACAATCCATTCTCGATTCATATCGAGTTGCAGATCGGCAGCCACTCGAGAACAAGCTCCGTCGGCTCCAATCAAGAGTCTCGTTTTGATCGAATGCGTTGTATTTCCGACTTTGAGCCTGACGATCGAACCTTCATCCCTTTCAAACGAGTCGACATAGGTTGCACCGGGAAACCATTCGACGCCCGAGTGCACGCACTGATTCAAATAGCGTTGGTAGAGACGCGCCATTTTGCCGATGCGATATTCGTCATGCTCGCTCTCGAGATGCAGTACTCGATGTTTGGGTGAATACAAGCGTACACGTCGGATGGTTGGTCCAAGACAGTCTTCCGGGAGGTCGAAATCCTGGAGAGTTCTGCGAACAAAGATTCCGGTTGTATGAACCTTTTGATCCAGAGACGTTTTTCGATCAGCGAGTAAAACCCGCTGGCCTTGCTTGCCGAGGAGTCGTGCACACTGGAGTCCTGCCAAACCTGCGCCGATGATGACTACATCAAATGCTTCCATCGTATGTACGACAGTCTGTTAGCCTGTTGCCCGGTCGTGTCCTCGCGCCATCATTCAATCAAAGCTCTTTGTGCCGCAAAGTCGCCGGGCAAAAAAAGAGAGAGCGCTGATTAGGCTGATCTCATCTGACGAATCAGCGACTCCATGTGATTTAGATAGCTCTCGAGTGCTGTTCGTCCTGCAGCGGTCAACTTGTATTCAGTCTTCGGAAGTCTTCCGTCGAAATATTTCGTGCAGGCGATGTAGCCCGCCTCTTCCAGCTTCCGCGCGTGAACACTGAGATTACCGTCCGTTGTGTTCATCAAACTCTTGAGGTCGCTGAAAGTCAGCGATTCATTGGCCGCAAGTGCACTAATGATTCCGAGTCGCAGACGCTCATGAATCAGGCGATCCAAATGCGGAGCAGCACTCTTTCGCGCTTTCTCTTCGCGCGGACCAGTCGTTGTATCTTCTCGCTTGCTGGCGATCTCTTTCTTAGCTGTCGATTGTTTAGCCACCGTATTTCCTCGCGATAATCACACCAAACACAATATGTAACCCACCAAAACCAACTGCCATGAACCAATTCACAAATTCAGGCAGGAACAACGCCACTGCTCCCAAGATCATGAAGCAAAGCCCCATGATGGGAACCACTGGAACCGAGAACATTCCTCCAGTGATCACTCCAGTACCGTACAGCAATAGCCAGACGCCCGGGATCGCATTGATCAACCCTGCACGGAACAGCACGATAGTTAATAAGCCTCCCGCCACGATTGGAGGTGACAAACTAAACACTGCTTTTCGACCTGGTCCTGAAACGAGTGGCATGTTTGCGGCGCGAGCTTTTCGATCCATGGACCAGCCAGCGATCAAAAGTGAAATGGTTCCCTCGACTACCCAGACCGCAAGCCACATCTTTGGACTTGGTTGACGCGTGGCAATCACACTGGCGAGCAACGCGGTCGCTCCAATGGCTACTTCGCCCCAGCCGGACACACCGGTGAAAGCGGTTGCCCGCTCCATCGTCTCGCGAATATAGCGAAGGTTATCCATTGCCCGCTCGTGAAGGGCGGGCGGCTGATTTTGGTTTGGCTGAACCAGTCGAATTGGCTCCATGGTCGGAATAATATCGCGGTGACGCGAGCGACGTCAAGTACTTTGTGAAGCAAAGAAGAAGCTATAGAATACGTCCTATAGGTCGTAGAGGTCCTATTCGGCTATTTGCAAAGCCTCACTAACAATTTGCGATTGTTCTTTCTGGTGAATGCTATACGACCCCGTCGCAGGACTCGCCGACGCGGAGCGGCCTACGTATCTCGGACGTCGATCTTCCGGCAACAGGTTTTCCAGGCGGAGCTCGACGAATGTCCAGCCGCCCATGTTTCGCGGTTCTTCCTGGGCCCAGGCCAACTGCCTGAAGTTCGGATATTTCGCGAAGCTTGCACGAATAGCTTCGGCCGGGAACGGATAAAACTGTTCTAAACGGACGATTGCCACCCGCTTCTCCTGTGACTTCTTTCGCGCTTCAGCAAGATCGTAAAAAACCTTTCCACTACACATCACAATCTTTTCAACGGCGGCTGCGTCAGCGATCTCAACATCATCAATCACCGGATTGAACCCACCGGTGGTGAGGTCAGCAACGGACGAAGAGGCCGCCGGCAAACGGAGCAGACTCTTCGGCGTCATCACGATCAACGGACGCTCCATTCCCGGTTTGATCTGGCGTCGCAATAAATGGAAGTACTGCGCAGGCGTCGTTGGATAACAGACTTGCAAATTATTTTCGGCACAGAGCTGAAGATAACGCTCAAGTCGAGCACTCGAGTGCTCAGGTCCTTGACCTTCGTAACCATGTGGCAGGAGCATCACGAGTCGCGATGTCTGTTTCCATTTATCCTCAGACGCCGCGATGTACTGATCGATGATTGTTTGCGCACCGTTCCCAAAGTCGCCAAATTGCGCCTCCCAAAGAATCAGGGAACTCTTCGCGATTACCGAATAACCATATTCGAATCCCAGCACACCTTCTTCCGATAGCGAACTGTCAAACACTTCGAAGCGAGCCTCAGGATTCGTTTCCGATCTCAACTCCGAAAGGGGCGACCAGGATTTTCCTGTTTGCGTGTCGTAAAGCACAGCATGCCGCTGACTAAAAGTTCCACGTCCGGAATCCTGACCACTTAAACGCACGCGGGTGCCTTCGACGACCAGCGAACCAAACGCCACGGCTTCGGCGAAGGCCCAGTCCAAAGGCATCGAACCGTCGCCCATTTTTGCGCGCCGTGCGAGTTGCCCCACCATCTTTGGATTGATGTTGAATCCATCTGGGACGACGGCGATCTTGTGTCCGATGGTGTTCACCATCGCCGCATCGATTCCGGTTGGGACGATCTCGGAGCCGTCAAGTTCAACAACTTCAGGCTGAGCCGGCGCAGGGTCCTCTTTCACTTTGCGTTTTGCATTCGCCAGTGCTTCTTCGTAGCGCCTGACTCGTTCTTCGATCAAACCATTCAGTTCTTCTTCAGTGATTACCCCTTCTTTGATAAGTCGCTTCGCATAAAGCGTGCGCACGCCCGGATGTGCTTTGACACGCGCGTACATCAAGGGCTGCGTGTAGCTCGGCTCATCGGTCTCGTTATGACCAAGACGTCGGAAACCGATTAAGTCGAGAACGACGTCTTTGTTGAATTCCTGCCGGTACTCCAGGGCAATTCGCAAAGCGCGATATGCAGCTTCAGGGTCGTCCCCGTTGATATGAAAGATCGGCAACTGTGTCATTCGAGCGACATCGGTTGAGTAGATGGTTGATCTTCCAGCCTCGGGAGAGGTGGTGAAACCGATTTGATTGTTGATGATGATGTGGATGGTTCCGCCTGTGCGATAGCCTTTGAGGCCTGCGAGATTGAGAGTCTCCATCACGATGCCCTGGCCGGCGAACGCAGCATCACCATGCAGTAAAACTGGGAGTGCGAGGTCGATTACCTGCTCTCTATTCAATGACCTACCGCCGATGATTGCATCCTGCTTGGCACGCACCATTCCTTCAACAACGGGATCTACTGCCTCGAGGTGACTCGGGTTCGGCGATAGCTGGAGGCGAACCGTCCGACCATTCTCGGTTACTCTCTCGCCAGTGGCACCCTGATGATATTTAACGTCACCTTCATCAGCAGGAAACTCAGGGTGAACGGAGCCTTCGAACGCCGCAAAGATTCGTTCGCACAAATTCCCAATCACATTTGCGAGCACATTCAAACGACCGCGGTGCGCCATTCCCAACGTAATGTCTTCAACACCACGCTCAGCGGCACCTTCGATCAATCGATCGAGAACCGCAATCACCGTCTCGCAACCTTCGAGTGAAAAGCGCTTCTGACCGAGATACTTGGTGTGCAGGAAACGTTCGAACTGTTCGGCCGAAATCAATTTCCAAAGCAGACGCTTCTTAACTTCGACAGCTATCGGCTCCGGCTGTACAAACTCGCGCCTGATCTGTTCCCTGATCCAGGTTTTCTCTTCCTTGCTCTGAATGTGGCGGTACTCGATCCCGACTTTGCCACAATAAGCGTGCTGCAAAATGTCGAGTATTTCTCGAAGGGTTGCGCTCTCTCGATTTGCCAGACCATCAGTGACAAAGACGCGATCGAGATCCCAAATCGTGAGGCCGTAGGTTTCGATGTCTAACTCAGGATGATAAAGAACCGGCAATGCGTGTAGGGGATCGATGTCGGCAATTAGGTGTCCACGAACCCGGTAGGCGTTGATCAATTCGATCACGCGCGCTTCCTTAATGGTCTGTTCACGTTCCTTGTCTTCTCCGAGGAAGAATGGATTGCGGTCCCGGTTCCAGCGAAGCGGCGGATACGGAATGCCAAGGTCCGAAAAGATCGCATTGTAGAAAGCCTTCTGACCAATCAGGAATTCGTGGACGCGCGCTAAAAACGCGCCTGACTCTGCTCCTTGAATAATCCGATGATCATAAGTGCTGCTGATCCCTATGGCTTTACTAATACCCAGCTGCGAAAGACCTTCCGCAGCCATTGCTTGGTATTCAGCCGGATACTCAATAGCTCCTGTCGCGATAATCACCGACTGGCCAGCCATCAGCCGTGGAACGGACGCAACTGTCCCGAGTGTTCCTGGATTTGTTAGCGAAACCGTCGTGCCCTGGAAATCTGAGATCTGCAGCTTTCCTTCGCGAGCTCTTTTCACGACATCGTCGTAAGCAGCAAGGAACTGCGAGAACGTGAGCGTGTTCGCATTTTTGATGTTGGGGACTAACAGGCTGCGACTGCCGTCTTTCTTCACCAGATCAACCGCGACGCCTAAGTTGACATTGCTTCGCTTCACGCGACTTGGTGTTTCGTCAACTTCAGCAAATCCATCGTTCAACTGCGGAAAATCATCAAGTGCGCGCAGGATTGCCCACGCGATCAGGTGCGTATAAGAAGCTTTGCCGCGATCATTTTCAGCAAGATGTTTGTTGATGATTCGGCGGTTCTCGTCGAGCAGTTTTACTGGAATTCGTCTTTCAGAAGTTGCCGTTGGCACCGAAAGACTGGTTTCCATGTTCTCAACGATCTTGAGTGCAGGTCCCCTGATTGCACTGACTTCTGCGTCTTGGCCGATCGGTGGAGCGGAAACCACCTTTGGCTGAGGTTTGGGAGCTGCGGTCGGGCGAGATGGTGCTGGAGCTGCGGCCGTCTCGACGCTACTTGAGACGGTTGCCGATCGCAATCCGTTACCAGAAGTCTGCTGAGTACCAGCGCCATCACCCAGTAGTTCGGTGAAATACGCTCGCCAGGAGTCGTCAACCAAATCCGGGTTACTACGGAATCTCTCCAGCAGGCCCTGAACATAGGTAGCGTTCGCGCCAAACTCTTCCGCAATCAACTCAGATAAATCCAATCGCTTTTGCTGACTCAATCTTAATTACCTCGTTTCCGCTACGATAACATAGGAGGCAGGAGCGGGAGCAGAGCAGGAAAAGCTTGTTGGTCATTTCTCATTTTCCATTTTTCATTTTCCATTTGAATTGCCCTCAAAATCCTCGAAAGGTTCGAACGTGCAATCATTGTTGAACAAATGGAAAATGAAAAATGGAAAATGAGAAATGACCAATAAGTTTTCCTGCTGCTACTTAGTACCGCCGCTTGGTGCCCTGCTCCTGTCTCCCGGTCCTGTGTTAAATTAGCGTCCCAATCACTACGACTCAGATCCAGAAGAATGACTGAAACGCCTGAGCCACGCACACGTCTTCGCACGATTGTGGTCTTTACGCTGTTGTTTGCGCTTCTTGGCGCTGTCGTAGTCTTCGCCTACTTCAGTACTTTCTCGCGACCAGTAACAACAGTCATTCTTGTTCGTCATGCCGAGAAGAAGATTGAACCGAATAATCCGGATCCGGATCTCGCTCCCGAAGGTGAAGCCAGGGCACAGGAAATTGCGCGGATGTTTAGTGTCACGAACATCAACGCAATTTACGCGACTAACCTCAAGCGCACGCAGCAAACAGTCAAACCGTTGTCGGACCGCACGGGTGTGCCAATCACGATTCTAAATGCAAGTCAAACCGATGAGCTTATTAAACAACTCCAAACAGATCGCCGTGGGCAAACGGTTTTTGTTGCGGGACACAACAACACAGTTCCTGCCGTAGTTTCGGCACTTAGTGGAGAAAACTTTCCGACCATCCCGGAGAGCGAATATGACAACTTGTTTATCGTTACCGTGTACAGGTTCGGCAAAGCGAAGGTAGTGAAAATCAAATACGGTGCTCAAAGTACGCAGGGCGTTGGTTCGGGAACGATGGTACCAATGAAAAATCAGTGAGTGAGGTTAACGACAAGTGAAAAAAGAGAACCGCGTTAAGGGTAAGACCTCAAAGAGTCGCAGGTCGTTTGTGAAGTTGTTACCTGCGTTGGGAGCCGCCGGCTTCGTCGCGCGCAAGACTGAGCTGAACACTTTGGCGCAAACCCCTTCGCCGTCGCCGCTACCATCACCGAGTCCTTCGCCTACTCCGAC